>NZ_JBHIMW010000003.1:0-305276 GCF_042194445.1 Bartonella sp. MF74HXZ
GTCAACATTATTGAAGAAGCTTAATCAAGGGGATTATGAAGCCGTACCCTTAGAATTACAGAAATGGAATAAGGTTGCTGGGAAGCCTCTTGCGGGTTTAGCCAACCGTCGAGCAGCAGAAGCAGGATTATGGGTAAAAGGGTCTTATGTTTCTTCAAATTATCAAAGGGTAGAAACGAAAACGGCAACCGGACTTCTTAAAATAGAAGCACTTGCCCCGATTATAGGGTCTTGTTCAGGTTTTGGAGGTTTGTTAGCAGGCAATGGACCAATCCAATGGGCATTAGTAGGCATAATGGTTTTAGCGGCTGTAACGGGCATAGTGATTGTCGCCAAGCGTTTTCGGGAGCAACGCTTATGATTTTTTGGCTAAAGAAATATTCTCTTATGTTTACAGCGGCTTTAGCCGTTTTTTTTTATGGCTTTAGCCAAGGCGTTTCACCTTGGCAAGCAAAGCGAACGGCAAAAGAAAACAGAGAATGCTTTAAAGACAGCAACAACGCGGCTTGAGGTAGAAAATGAAGTTAATCAAAAAAGTGATGCTGGTGTGCGCTCTGAACTTTCTCGTTGGGTGCGCGGCAAATAGGTCTGTTTCTTGTGGTGGCTGGTTGCCCATTTATTTGGATAACAAGGATGTTGCGGTCATCAGTTCCAACCTTGCAAGAGATATTTTGAAGCATAACAAGCAGGGAGCCCATTTATGTGGTTGGAAAGATGGTCAAGAAACGGAGCAGCAAAGATAAAGATCTTATAGAAAAAGAACAACAGCTTCTTCACGAGATGATAGAAACCTATCAAGGTTTAAAGATGATGTCACGCATCATGAAATTGATTGCCTTTATTGTCTTTATGTTTATTATCGATTTTGCCCGTTGCGTGGACGCCATAGAGAATAGCTTCTCACATCTTAAAACATTGGTTTTCAAAGGATTGAAGAACAGAATACTTGACTGGCTTGCTTTGATCGATGATGTAACAAATCCTTTTTAATAATATCCATAAAAGTTCTATTTCTTGCTTTTGCATTCCCAATAACAGCACTTGGAGATATAACTTGTACAAATGCATTACCCATAGAAAGACTTCCCTGATAACATTTTCCTTCTTGAGAAAAAACTTCTATGAAATGATTTGTATCAAGCAATGTATATGCAAAATCATCATCTATTTCAGCTATTAAATATAAATATATCTCATTAACACCACATGTTTTAAGGACTCTGGCATAATTACTTAATTGTGCAACGCCTGAATTTTTGTAATCTGCCGTGGGTTTTTTTAATTCTATTAAGACAACACGTTTTTTTTCTTCAGAGTCGAAATAGATAGCTATATCAGGTCGGCTACATAATTCTGTTTTTTTTCTTCCAGAATTAATAGATAACGAATCAACGTTTGAAAGAAATTCTTGTATTGTTTTCTCACTTTGTAAATAGTTATAACTCATAAACTTATCATCAATTATCCATAAATTATTTTCTTTTAATGGCAAAGGAGAAAATTTATCAGCTGTTTTTCCTTGGTGAATAAATAAATTATGAATGTCTTTTTCTAAAGTTTTTGGTGTTAATAATTTAGAGAATTGATTCAAAATATCATCTCGGAACTGAATGTATTGTGTTAATTCTAAACTAGCAAATTTTTGTGCTTTTTGTAAATTTTCTTTTGGCTTTCCTTTGCCTTCATGAAGAGTTTTTCTGAATGCTAGTTTTCTTTTTGAATATTTTTTTTCCGCGTTTTCAATAAATGAATCTTCTTTGAAGACGCCCCCAATGACATCTTTTGTGTCTAGAAAGTCTACTAAATAAGGATATTCTTCAGCAATTTTTTTGAGAAGAGTACTCTTTTTTTCTTTAATTTCTGGAAATCGG
Organism: Bartonella sp. MF74HXZ; assembly: GCF_042194445.1. Classification (NCBI taxonomy): domain Bacteria; kingdom Pseudomonadati; phylum Pseudomonadota; class Alphaproteobacteria; order Hyphomicrobiales; family Bartonellaceae; genus Bartonella; species Bartonella sp. MF74HXZ. The sequence continues at coordinate 1,872 of NZ_JBHIMW010000003.1, forward strand.
ATATTAATTATTTCATCTAAAATTATCTCTAGTTTTTGATTAATATTCTCCCAAGTCAGTCGGGTTTCTAAGTCAGGATCTTTTTTATTAATCTCAAAATCATTCCGTTCGTCGTTAACATACTCATCCAAAACAGACGATTCTAATAAAAATATCATCATCACATTATTTATTGGATTGATATTCATAAACTTTGAAAAAGGCATAACAGTACGATTATTAGCACAATAGTAAGCCTCTATTTTAGTATTAGAATTTTTATTCTCTTCAAAATAATAAGAAAGGGTAAAGGGAATATTTAAAGGACCAATTTTTAGAGTTTTATTTTCTAAGTAAGGTAAATCTTGCGTATTGATTGTTTTTTTCTTTAAGCTTTCTACGTCTTCTAAATTTTTTACATCCCTTAAGTTATTTACATCTTCTAAATTTTCTACATTATGTACATAAAAGTTAATTCGGATATTTTCATCTTTCTTTAAAAAAAGTAAAGGAAGAAGATGATAATAAATTTCATTATGAACTAGGTTTATATCTAACACATTTTGTTTATAAGGTCTTTCAAAATATAAATGTGTATTCCACCACTTATCTTTTTGGCCATTTTCTTTTTTAAAAGAATCTTGTGTAAACTGTGGAGTGAAATTTAGTGAAATTTGAGCATTATGCTCATCTTTGCTAAAACTAACAATTTTAACTTCCTCGAATATTTTCAAGTAAGTAATACGTCCAACCCCTTTACATCCTTCTCGAATTTTATAATCACTTTTATAGGTAGAGAAAGATTTGATATTCTCTTTTGTAAATCCATCTCCATTGTCAAAAACGCTTATAGAAAAAACTGGTTGATTCCCCCACAAATCTACATTGCCATGAAGTTGGAATAAAATATCAATTTTTGTTGCATGAGCTTGTATAGAGTTAACGATAGATTCCTTAAGAACTGTAACGATATTCGTTTCTGAAGAAAGATCGCGGATTATAGCATTAAGATTGACAAGCATGGGTAAACCAATATGTTTTATTTATATATCTCTTTGTAATATTTAAATTTTATGATGATATTAAACGCACTGTTCCTGATGAAAATTAATAACTTCTTATCGTAATAGATGAAAATTAATAACTTCTTATCGTAATAGATATTGTATATGCTTGATAATGGTTTTTATATAGAGGTATTGGACAAGATCTCCACACACTAAAAATAATAACTAACCAAAATTTGAAAAATTTTATTAGAATCAGAAGAAATATTTCTTCTCTAACAGGACTTTCTAGATGCTTACATCCTTTGGTAAAATTTTACGGAAACTTCGCATTGATCGCTCAGAACGCCTCTTAGATATGGCTAAGAAATTAGACATATCTGTAGCATTTTTATCTTTTGTATAGATTAGCAAAAAATCTGTTTCTGTAGGACTGGAGGAAAAGATAGTTGAACTCTATGCCTTAGATCAAGAGGTAGCAGAAATTTTGAGAAGAGAATCAGATGCTTGTCGCAAAAGCATCATAATAAAGCCTTCTACTCCGTTGCAACGTGAAACTGTTGTTGCGTTTATGAGACTTTTAGATGGCTCACATCAAGAAGCGTTAGCAGACTTCAAAGAAACATTAGAAACATTGTGCGAAGCGTGCTTTATAAAGAAATGTTAGAAAATCCTATACCCTCACTTTTATTTACGCATCCCTCACTGTAAAAAACATATGAAATATCAACAACTTAATAGGAATATAAAGCTATATGGTGGGCGATGAGAGACTCGAACTCCCGACATCCTCGGTGTAAACGAGGCGCTCTACCAGCTGAGCTAATCGCCCAATGCAATGATTGGCAATTGAATGGGAACTCTTTAAGGAAAAAAATTTCTAAACGCAAGAATAAAGATGGTATTTGATAATTTTTTTTAAAAATGCATAATCCTTCTTGACATAAACGCATGAACCCCTTACACGACCGCTTGTACCAAATTAAATTGGTTCGAAAAAAATGCGCGGGTGTAGCTCAGTTGGTTAGAGTGCTGGCCTGTCACGCCGGAGGTCGCGGGTTCGAGCCCCGTCACTCGCGCCATTTCGTGATTCCTTGTGAAATTTCCTTTTTAAAATATCCATATAGTATTGAGTGTGGTGGTGGAGTATTTGATTGGGGGATGATATGTTTTTTCTTTCTTTTTATATGGTTTATAATAATAGGGCTTGCGTCTTTCTTTGCTCTGCGTTACCTATGCCGATAAGAAAAGTATCGCTCTATACGCCTTTGAAGCAGTATGAATAGAATTAATAGAGCGATTATTAAATTTGTCTGTTTGGTCTCGCAATATTGAATCATTGTGTTAAACTCAGGCATTTCGTTACGATGGAAGAGGGTTATGGCTTATTTATTGAGCTCTTATTTACCGGTCTTGATTTTCATTATTGTGTCAGCTGTTATTGCTGGAGTTTTGTTGATTACACCTTACATTGTAGCATATCGTTCCCCTGATCCTGAAAAGTTATCGGCTTATGAGTGTGGGTTTAATTCATTTAGTGATGCACGCATGAAGTTTGATATTCGTTTCTATTTGGTATCAATTTTATTTATTATTTTTGATCTTGAAGTTGCTTTTCTTTTTCCTTGGGCTGTTTCATTCGAATCAATAGGTATGTTTGGCTTTTGGTCGATGATTGTGTTTTTAGCAATTTTGACTATTGGGTTTATATATGAATGGAAAAAAGGAGCCCTTGAATGGAATTAAGATCTAATAATTCAACGATTGCTGCTCCAAAACCAAAAGGAATCATTGATCCCAATACTGGTGAGCTGATAGGGTCTGACGATAAGTTTTTTCGTGATATTAATGCTGAATTATCAGATAAGGGATTTTTAGTTACCTCGGCAGATGCTTTGATTACTTGGGCACGTACCGGTTCTTTAATGTGGATGAGTTTTGGTTTGGCATGTTGTGCTATCGAAATGATGCAATGCTCAATGCCTCATTATGATAATGAGCGTTTTGGATATGCGCCACGAGCTTCACCCCGTCAGTCAGATGTGATGGTGGTTGCAGGTACTCTAACAAATAAGATGGCTCCTGCTTTAAGAAAAGTGTACGATCAGATGCCAGAGCCACGTTATGTGATTTCTATGGGATCATGTGCAAACGGTGGGGGATATTATCATTATTCCTATTCAGTAGTGCGTGGATGTGATCGTATCGTGCCTGTCGATATATATGTTCCAGGGTGCCCACCTACAGCAGAGGCATTATTATACGGCATATTGTTGCTACAGAAAAAAATCCGTCGTACCGGATCCATAGAGCGATAGAGAGTTTTCTTGTCATGATGGATAAAACTTTGGTTGAACTTGCTGCTTATTTGGAAAACAAGTTAAAAAATAAGCTTGAAGAGACTGTTATTGCTTTTGGTGAGTTGACCATTGTGGCACGTCTTGATGCAATTATCGATGTCTTAATGTTTGTTCGTGATGATTCGCGCTGTCAGTTTATTAATCTCACAGACATTAGTGGTGTGGATTATCCTTCTCGCGATAAGCGCTTTGATGTTTCTTACCAATTGTTATCTCCTCGTGAGAATTTACGCTTACGTGTAAAAGTTCGTACGGATGAAAATACTCCTGTTGCTTCAGCTTGTACGGTTTATCCTGGCGCAGAGTGGTATGAACGTGAAACGTATGATATGTATGGGATTTTATTTTCAGGACATCCGGATTTGAGACGGATTTTAACAGATTATGGGTTTGAAGGATATCCTTTACGCAAAGACTTTCCTGTGACAGGATTTGTTGAATGTCGTTATGATAATGAAGCAAAAAGGGTGATTTATGAGCCTGTTGTTTTGCGACAAGAAATGCGTAATTTTGATTTTCTTTCTCCTTGGGAGGGTGCTCAATATGTTTTACCATGTGATGAAAAAGCAGGTGGTGAAAAATAATAATATTTGTTTTGATAAGGCATTATATTAGAGTACTGTATTTCTTAAATAATTAAATATTTTTTAGTATGATAGATTTTTTTGATATTTGATATGAAGTTTTTTAAAAAGCAAGGGGTTGATTGTGGCTGAGGTCAATGTTCGAAACTTTAATATCAATTTTGGTCCGCAGCATCCTGCCGCGCATGGGGTTTTGCGCATGGTTTTGGAGTTGGACGGTGAAGTTGTTGAGCGTGTAGATCCACATATTGGGTTATTGCATCGCGGTACCGAAAAGTTAATGGAAACAAAAACTTATCTTCAAGCGTGTCCTTATCTAGATCGTTTGGATTATGTTGCTCCTATGAATCAGGAACATGCTTTTGTCCTTGCTATTGAAAAGTTATTGGATATTAAAGTTCCTAAAAGAGGGCAATTAATACGTGTTTTGTTTTCTGAAATTGGGCGTATTCTTAATCATTTGCTTAATGTAACAACACAGGCAATGGATGTTGGTGCTTTAACACCACCTCTTTGGGGGTTTGAGCAACGTGAAAGATTGATGATTTTTTATGAGCGTGCCTGTGGCGCACGTCTTCATGCAAATTATTTTCGCCCTGGTGGTGTGCATCAAGATTTACCAGAATCTTTAGTTGAAGATATAGGTAATTTTATTGATCCTTTTCTTGTTGCTCTTGGTAAACTTGATGCGCTTGTAACGCCAAATCGGATTTTTAAGCAGCGTAATGTGGATATTGGCGTGGTAACTATTGATGAAGCTTGGGCACGTGGTTTTTCTGGGGTTATGATTCGTGGGGCTGGTGTTCCATGGGATTTACGTAAAAGCCAACCTTACGAATGTTATGATGAAATGGAATTTGATATTCCTGTAGGTAAGAATAGCGATTGTTATGATCGTTATCTAATTCGTATGGAAGAAATGCGTCAATCAGCAAAAATTATGCGCCAATGTGTGGAGCGTTTGCTGAGTACTGAAAAAAATGGACCGGTTTCGAGCTTGGATCGCAAGATTGTACCACCGAAACGGAGTGAAATGAAAAGTTCGATGGAAGCACTGATTCATCATTTCAAGCTTTATACGGAAGGTTTTCATACGCCTCCTGGAGAAGTATATGTTGCTGTGGAAGCTCCGAAGGGTGAGTTTGGTGTTTATCTTGTTTCTGATGGAACCAATAAGCCTTATCGTGTAAAGTTGCGTGCTCCTGGGTTTGCGCATCTCCAAGCTATGGATTTTTTAACCAGAGGTCATATGCTGGCGGATGCTACAGCTATTTTGGGTTCGATTGATATTGTTTTTGGGGAGGTTGATCGCTAATGTCCGTACGCCGTCTTGCAGATGATGTTTATCAGCCCGCTGAGTTTTCTTTTACAAAAGAAAATCAGATATGGGTAAAAAATACTATAGAGAAATATCCTGTAGGGCGTGAGCAGTCTGCTGTAATTCCATTATTAATGCGTGCTCAAGAACAAGATGGTTGGGTGACACGTGCCGCGATTGAGCATATTGCTCAGATTCTTTCCATGGCTTATATTCGTGTTTTGGAAGTTGCAACTTTTTACACTCAGTTTCAGCTTAAGCCTGTTGGAACAAAAGCGCATATTCAAGTTTGTGGTACGACCCCTTGTATGTTACGTGGATCTGGTGAATTGATTAAAGTTTGTCAGAAAAAAATTCATCATGAACCTTTTGTTACCAATCAGGATGGAACCTTATCATGGGAAGAGGTAGAATGTCTTGGTGCTTGTGTGAATGCTCCGATGGTTATGATTTTTAAAGATACTTATGAAGATCTTACAGCTGAGCGTCTTGAAGAAATTATTGATGCATTTGAAGCTGGGAAAGGTTCTGAGATAGCTGTTGGTCCGCAAAGTAGCCGTAAGTCGTCGGAACCGATTAGTGGTTTAACTTCTCTTATTGATGATGAGAAGGAAAAAAAGATCTCTCAAGTCTTCACCAAAAAAGGATAAGGAAAGAGTGGGGACATAATAGAGTGGGGACATAATTAAGTATTTTTCTTGAGAAAATATTTTATTATTCTACCCATGATGGCAACATTTAATGAAAAGTAAGAAGTCTTGAAAAGATATTTAAAAATTGCATTTGAGGAAAAGCGGAAAATGCTATGGGTAATAGAAAAAAAGGTGGGGTATGCTAGCTGATAAAGATCGTATCTTCACCAATATTTATGGTTTAAAAGACAAATCATTAAAGGCTGCGATGTTGCGTGGGCATTGGAATGGTCTGAAAGAGATGATTGACAAAGGTCGTGATTGGATCATTGATGAGGTGAAGGCATCGGGTTTACGCGGTCGTGGTGGTGCTGGTTTTCCTACCGGAATGAAGTGGTCCTTTATGCCAAAGCAGAATGATGGGCGTCCTCATTATTTGGTTGTCAATGCCGATGAATCTGAACCTGGAACTTGTAAAGACCGTGATATTTTACGTCATGATCCCCATACTTTGATTGAAGGATGTGCAATCGCTACTTTTGCTATGGGAGCCAATGTTGCTTTTATTTATATTCGTGGTGAATATATTCGTGAACGTGAAGCGCTACAAGCTGCCGTTGATGAATGCTATGATGCAGGTTTACTTGGCAAAAAAACGAAATATGGGCATGCTTGTGATATTATTATTCATCATGGAGCTGGTGCTTATATTTGTGGTGAAGAAACAGCTCTTCTTGAAAGTCTTGAGGGAAAAAAGGGACAACCTCGGCTTAAACCACCATTTCCTGCCAATATGGGGATTTATGGCTGTCCAACAACAGTAAATAATGTAGAGTCCATTGCTGTTGTTCCAACGATTTTGCGACGGGGTGCTTCGTGGTTTTCGTCAATCGGACGAGCAAATAATGTTGGAACGAAATTATTTATGGTTTCAGGGCATGTTAATGCACCTTGTACATTTGAAGACGCTCTTGGTGTTTCATTCCGTGAATTAATTGAAAAACATACGGGTGGTGTTCGTGGTGGGTGGAATAATCTTTTAGCAGTTATTCCAGGGGGGGCTTCTTGTCCAGTCGTCCGTGGTGAGGATATGATCGATGCGATCATGGATTTTGATGGGATGCGAGATGTCGGGTCTTCTTTTGGCACGGGGGGAATGATTGTTATGGATAAATCAACCGATATTATCAAGGCAATTTGGCGTATAGCTGCTTTTTTCAAGCACGAGAGTTGTGGTCAGTGTACTCCGTGTCGTGAGGGGACGGGTTGGATGATGCGTCTTTTAGGGCGTATGGTTGAGGGAAGAGCACAAAAACGCGAGATTGATCTTTTGTTTGAAGTGTCTAAACAGGTTGAAGGACACACTATTTGTGCGCTTGGTGATGCTGCCGCATGGCCTGTACAGGGGTTGATACGTAATTTTCGTCCGGAAATCGAGCGTAGAATTGATGAATACACGCGAAATGTAGTCCAAAGCAAAAACATTGCTTTAGAAGCAGTAGGATAGAAGATTTTTTAAAGAGCAGCCGAATGCAAATTTTAAGTGGGTTATCCGCAGGTTGGATGGGTGATGATAAATATCAAAGTTGATGGCAAAGAGATTGAAGTTCCTGATTACTACACGTTGCTTCAGGCTGCTGAGGCGGCTGGGGCAGAAATTCCACGTTTTTGTTTTCATGAATCTTTGTCAATTGCTGGAAATTGTCGTATGTGTTTGGTTGAGGTTAAGGGCGGTCCTCCAAAACCTCAGGCTTCTTGTGCTATGGGGGTTCGTGATTTACGATTAGGGCCTAACGGTGAAGCACCTGAGATTTTTACCAATACGGCGATGGTAAAAAAAGCACGTGAAGGTGTTATGGAATTTCTTCTCATTAATCATCCTTTGGATTGTCCAGTGTGTGATCAAGGGGGAGAATGCGATCTTCAAGATCAAGCAATGCTTTATGGACGAGATTGTTCTCGTTATAGTGAAAATAAGCGTGCTGTAGAAGATAAATATATTGGACCTCTTGTCAAAACTGTTATGACACGGTGTATTCATTGCACACGGTGTGTTCGTTTTACAACGGAAGTTGCAGGTATTTCTGAGCTTGGTTTGATCGGTCGTGGTGAAGATGCTGAAATTACGACGTATCTTGAAAAAGCTATGACATCTGAATTACAGGGAAATGTTATTGATCTTTGTCCGGTGGGAGCTTTAACTTCAAAACCTTATGCGTTTCATGCTCGTCCGTGGGAATTGGTAAAAACGGAATCGATTGATGTGATGGATGCGCTTGGTAGTGCGATCCGTATTGATAGCCGTGGCCGTGAAGTTATGCGGATTATGCCGCGTACGAATGAAGATGTAAATGAGGAATGGATCTCTGATAAAACGCGTTTTATTTGGGATGGATTGCGCACTCAGCGGCTTGATAGGCCATATGTACGCAAAGATGGAAAGCTTCAGCCTGTCAGTTGGACAGAAGCTTTTGCAAAAATTAAAATGGTGATCTCTAAAATTTTTCCAGAAAAAATTGGAGCCATTGCTGGAGATCTTGCGTCTGTTGAGGAAATGTATGCCCTTAAAGCATTATTGAGTTCTTTGGGCTCAACGCTTTTTGATTGTCGTCAAAGAGGGGGGGCTTTATCGCCTGAGTTTGGGCGTTCGAGTTATATTTTTAATCCTACAATTGCAGGTATTGAACAGGCTGATGCACTGCTTATTGTGGGATCTAATCCACGTCATGAAGCGGCTGTTTTAAATGCGCGTATTTTAAAGCGCCAACGGATGGGAAATTTTCCTATTGCATTAATTGGAGAGAAAGTCGATTTACGTTATCCTTATTCTTATCTTGGATCTGGGAGTGATACATTAACGACACTTATTCGTGGAGAGGATGTTTTTTTTAATGTCTTAAAAGAAGCGAAGAGGCCCCTTATTCTTATCGGAGAGGGAGCTGTTTCAGGAAATGAAGGTTTATCTGTTTTAAAAAGTCTTGCTAAATTAGCTGACAATATTGGTGCTCTTAGTGAAGAATGGAATGGGTTTGGGGTTCTTCATAATGCAGCATCGATTGTTGGAGGATTGGACATAGGCTTTACTTCTAAGCTTGGGGTTGCAAATATTCTTAAAACCTGTGAAGTTTTATTTTTACTTGGTGCTGATGAAGTAGAATTAGCCGATACAAAAGCTTTTACAGTTTATATTGGTAGCCATGGTGATAATGGTGCACATGCTGCTGATGTTATTTTGCCTGCATCTGCTTACACTGAAAAATCAGGGCTTTATGTGAATACAGAAGGACGTGTTCAAATGACAAATCGGGCTGGTTTTGCTCCAGGTGAAGCAAAAGAAGATTGGGCTATTTTGCGTGCTTTATCGGATATTTTAGGACAAAGGCTCCCTTTTGATTCTCTTTCTCAATTAAGACAATGCTTGTTTAATGATTATCCACATCTTTGTGCTGTTGATGATATAGTACCTTCTGATATAAGTGGTCTTAAGGCGCTTGGTTCAAAAATGGTTTCTCTAGAGAGTCAAACCTTTACTTCTATGGTTAAAGACTTTTATTTAACAAATCCGATAGCACGTGCTTCTGCTGTTATGGCTGAATGTTCATCTCTTGCAAAAAACCGTGCTACGCAAACTGTAAAGTAAGGCAAAGGAAAAGGAATAATGATGTATGATTTCTTTATGACTTGGCTGTTGCCATTACTCATTATAGTTGGAAAAACACTTCTTCTTTTGGTCGTTCTTTTGATCTTAGTTGCTTATCTTCTTTACGCAGATAGAAAGATTTGGGCTGCGGTACAATTGCGTCGTGGACCAAACGTTGTTGGTCCATGGGGTTTGTTACAGTCTTTTGCAGATTTAATTAAATTTGTTGTTAAGGAGCCTATTATCCCTGCAGGTGCAAATAAGGGTGTTTTTCTTTTGGCTCCTTTTGTTTCAGCGACACTTGCTTTATCAACTTGGGCTGTTATTCCTGTCAATGAGGGCTGGGAGGTTGCGAAGATTAATGTTGGCTTGCTTTATATCTTAGCCATTTCATCTCTTGAGGTTTACGGTGTTATTATGGGGGGATGGGCATCAAATTCAAAATATCCTTTCTTAGGAGCCCTTCGTTCGGCGGCACAAATGGTTTCTTATGAAGTTTCCATTGGGTTTGTGCTTGTGACTGTCATTTTAATAAGTGGTTCGTTGGATCTCACAACAATTGTTCATAAACAAAGTTCTGGAATTGGTACAACTCTTGGTCTTCCTTTTAACAGCTTTCTCGATTGGAATTGGTTGGTCCTTTTTCCAATGTTTATTATATTTTTTATTTCTGCGCTCGCAGAGACAAACCGTCCTCCATTCGATTTGGTGGAAGCAGAATCTGAACTTGTAGCTGGTCATATGGTAGAATATTCTTCAACGCCTTACATGCTATTCTTTCTTGGTGAATATGTTGCGATTGTTTTAATGTGCGCATTAACAACTATTCTATTTTTAGGCGGTTGGCTGCCACCCTTAGATGTTTGGTGGCTTAATTGGGTTCCTGGTATCATTTGGTTTGTTTTAAAAGTCTGTTTTGTATTTTTTTGGTTTGCTATGGTTAAAGCATTTGTTCCACGTTATCGCTATGATCAGCTCATGCGGCTTGGTTGGAAGGTTTTTCTTCCTCTCTCACTAGCAATGGTTGTGATAACTGCTGCTTTTTTAAAGTTTACGGATTTCGTTTAAGAGGAGATGTTACGATGTCAGGTTTTATTCAGGCGGCAAAGTCACTTCTTCTATTGGAATTTGTGAGTGCTTTTTTCTTAGCTATGCGTCAATTTTTTTCACCAAAGCCCACGATTAATTATCCTTATGAAAAAGGTTTTGTATCTCAGCGTTTTCGCGGTGAGCATGCATTGCGTCGCTATCCAAATGGTGAAGAACGGTGTATTGCTTGTAAATTATGTGAAGCAATTTGCCCTGCGCAAGCGATTACAATTGAGGCTGGACCGCGACGTAATGATGGTACGCGTAGAACTGTTCGTTATGATATCGATATGGTTAAGTGTATCTACTGTGGTTTTTGTCAAGAGGCTTGTCCGGTAGAGGCTATTGTTGAAGGTCCAAATTTTGAATTTGCGACAGAAACGCGTGAAGAACTCTATTATGATAAAGAAAAGCTTTTAATGAATGGAGATCGTTGGGAGCGAGAAATTGCTCGAAATATATTGATGGATGCGCCTTATCGTTAAGCGTATCGTTAAATGAGGTGTCGGATATTTTCCGATAAATTGTAATCTGGTATGAAGTTTATACCAATTGTTTGAATAATTAAGGAGAAGCCTATGCTAACAGATCTAGCGGCGGCATTTTTCTATTTGTTTGCTTTTATTATGCTAACAAGTGCAGTTATTGTTATTACAGCACGCAATCCAGTGCATTCTGTTTTGTTTTTAATCCTCGCATTTTTTAATGCAGCAGCTTTATTTTTGCTTGCAGGAGCAGAGTTTTTAGGGCTTATTCTGCTTGTTGTGTATGTAGGAGCTGTCGCTGTTTTATTTTTATTTGTCGTTATGATGCTTGACGTTGATTTTGCTGAGTTAAAGAGTGGAACTCTTCGGTATGCTCCTATTGGAGCTCTTATTGGTGTTATTATCGCTGTAGAATTGATTGTTGTTTTTGTGAGTAGCTATTTTTCTCCAGTCTTGAGAACGCATGTTACCCAACCAATGCCAGATTTAGCGCAGCGAACAAATACACAAGCATTAGGTGATATTCTCTATACGGATTATGTTTTTTATTTTCAAATTGCTGGAATGATTTTATTGGTTGCAATGATTGGGGCTATTGTTTTAACACTTCGTCATAAATTGGGTGTAAAGCGGCAATCTATTGCGGAGCAAGTTTCTAGAACGGTAGAAAGTGCCATTGAAATCAAACAAGTTGAATCAGGCAAAGGTATGTAAGGGGGGCTATGTAGATGTATATTGATATTACACATTATCTCACTGTTTCTGCTTTGATGTTTACAATTGGTATTGCTGGAATTTTTCTCAACAGAAAAAACGTGATTATTATCTTGATGTCCATTGAGCTTATATTGCTTTCAGTTAATCTCAATTTTGTTGCATTTTCAGCATTTCTTCATGATCTCGTTGGTCAGATATTCGCTTTATTTGTCTTAACCGTAGCAGCTGCTGAAGCTGCCATTGGTTTAGCAATTCTGGTCGTTTTTTTCCGTAATCGTGGTTCCATTGCGGTTGAAGATGTTAATGTAATGAAAGGCTAACCAGTGATGTATTATACGATTGTCTTTCTTCCGCTTTTGGGTTTTTTAATTGCTGCACTAGGTGGAAAAACGATAGGAGATCGTGCGAGTGAATTGATAACATGTAGCTTTATGGTTGTTGTTGCCATATTATCGTGGATAGCATTTTTCAGTATTGCACTTGGTCATATTCCAGCGATTGATGTCTTGGTATTACATTGGCTTGACGTTGGTGACTTAAGCTTTAATTGGGCTTTACATGTTGATGCATTAACAGCTGTCATGCTTATTGTTGTGAACAGTGTTTCGGCATTGGTACATATTTATTCAATTGGTTATATGCACCATGACCCTTCAAGGTCGCGTTTTTTTTCTTATCTTTCTTTGTTTACATTTATGATGCTTATGTTGGTCACATCCAATAATTTGATTCAGATGTTTTTTGGATGGGAAGGTGTCGGACTTGCTTCTTATTTACTCATTGGTTTTTGGTTTCAGCGCGATTCTGCTAATAAGGCCGCAATGAAAGCTTTTGTAGTTAATCGTGTTGGAGACTTTGGTTTTCTCTTAGGAATCTTTAGTATTTTTGTTTTATTCCAATCGGTTGATTTTGCTTCTATTTTTGCAAAAGCTGCAAACAATAACTTTATACAAAATATGACATTTTTAGGTTGGCAATTTGATGGGCAGACGGCAATTACCATTACATGCCTTTTATTATTTATTGGTGCGATGGGAAAATCAGCACAATTTCTTTTACATACTTGGCTGCCTGATGCAATGGAAGGACCAACCCCTGTATCAGCGCTTATTCATGCCGCTACAATGGTAACGGCTGGTGTTTTTATGGTTGCGCGTATGTCGCCAATTTTTGAACTTTCTTCAACTGCTTTGACCGTGATTATTATTGTTGGAGCAACAACAGCGTTTTTTGCAGCAACTGTGGGGTTGGTGCAGAATGATATTAAACGTGTTATTGCTTATTCTACATGCTCTCAGCTCGGTTATATGTTTGTGGCATTAGGTGTTGGAGCTTATGGCGCTGCTGTCTTTCATCTTTTTACGCATGCTTTTTTTAAAGCCTTATTGTTTCTTGGTGCAGGTTCTGTCATTCATGCTGTATCTGATGAACAAGATATGCGAAAAATGGGTGGGTTACGCAAACATATAAAAGTCACCTATTGGATGATGATGGTCGGGACCATTGCATTGACAGGTGTTGGAATTCCAGGAACACTTTTCGGGACTGCAGGTTTTTTCTCAAAAGATGCGATTATAGAGTCTGCTTTTGCATCCCATAATATTGCTTCAGGATATGCTTTTTATCTTCTTGTTTTTGCAGCTTTATTAACAAGTTTCTATTCATGGCGGCTTATCTTTATGACATTCCATGGTAAACCACGGGCAACAGTTGATGTTATGCATCATGTTCATGAATCACCTCCAGTTATGTTGATTCCACTCTTTCTTTTATCTATTGGAGCAATATTTTCTGGTGTCGTTTTCCAACCTTACTTTTTTGGTGACTTGTATAATGGTTTTTGGAAGGGAGCATTATTTACAAGCAGCCACAATCACATTCTTCATGATGCCCACCATGTCTTTAATTGGGTAAAATGGTCGCCCTTTATAGCAATGGTTCTTGGGTTTATTTTAGCTTATTTATTTTATGTTTCTATTCCATCTCTTCCTAAGAAAATGGTTCGTATTATGCCAAGAGCATATAATTTTCTTTACCAAAAATGGTATTTCGATCAATTATATAACTTTTTGTTTGTTCGTCCTACCTTTAGAATTGGTTCTTTTCTTTGGAAAGTGGGAGACGGTAAGATTATTGATGGTCTAGGTCCTAATGGTATCGCAGCGCGTGTTGTTGATATTACAAATAGAATTGTTCGATTGCAAACAGGCTATCTTTACCACTATGCATTTGCAATGCTTATCGGCATTGCATTACTCATTACATGGATGATGATCGGGGGCGTAAACTAATGACCGATTGGCCTATTCTTTCTACGGTTACATTTTTGCCACTTGTTGGTGTGCTTCTGATTTTGTTTATCAAAGATGATAGTGAAGTAGCACGCCATAATATACGTAATGTCGCATTTTTTACGACTCTATTTGTTTTTATTATTTCTTTAATTATTTGGATAGGATTTGATTCTAGCAACCCAAATTTTCAAATGGTTGAAAAGTCCAGTTGGTTAGGGGGAGGCATTAGCTATCATATGGGGGTTGATGGTATTTCTATTCTTTTTGTTGTTCTCTCGGCTTTTCTTTTGCCTTTTTGTATTTTAGCAAGTTGGGAAAATGTTAAAGAGAGATTAAAGGCTTATATGATTGCATTTCTTCTTCTAGAAGTTGCGATTATTGGCGTTTTTTGTGCTCTTGATGCAATGCTATTCTATGTTTTTTTTGAAGGCAGCCTTATTCCAATGTTTATCATTATAGGTGTATGGGGTGGAGCACGTCGTGTTTATGCAAGTATAAAGTTTTTCTTATATACTTTACTTGGTTCAGTGCTTATGCTGGTTGCTCTTATGGCTATGTATTGGGAGGCTGGGACACTTGATATACCAACTTTACTCAATTACCAGTTTCCTGCTCATATGCAAATATGGTTATGGCTTGCATTTTTTGCTTCTTTCGCAGTTAAAATGCCAATGTGGCCAGTTCATACATGGCTCCCTGATGCTCACGTGGAAGCACCGACAGCGGGTTCCGTTATTTTAGCTGGTGTCTTACTCAAATTAGGTGGGTATGGTTTTCTTCGTTTTTCTTTGCCTATGTTTCCTATCGCTTCAGCAGATTTTGCACCTTTGATTTTCACATTATCACTTATTGCGATTATTTATACATCACTGGTTGCACTTGTTCAAAATGACATCAAAAAGCTTATTGCTTATTCTTCAATAGCGCATATGGGATATGTGACAATGGGCATTTTTTCTGCGAATGAACAAGGGATACAAGGGGCTATTTATCAGATGCTCTCGCATGGAATTGTTTCAGCAGCGTTGTTTCTTTGTGTTGGGGTTATCTATGATCGCTTGCATACACGTGAAATTTCAGCGTTTGGTGGTTTAGTGAATAATATGCCTAAATATGCTGTTGTTTTCTTAATTTTCACTATGGCAAATGTTGGTTTGCCTGGAAGCTCAGGATTTTTGGGTGAATTTTTAACCTTAATAGGTGTTTTTCAAGTAAATAAATTGGTTGTTGTTTTAGCAACAACAGGTGTTATCTTATCGGCAGCCTATGCCCTTTATCTTTATCGGCGTGTGGTTTTTGGTTCCTTGGATAAAGAGAATTTAAAAGTATTAATAGATCTTTCTTTAAGAGAAAAATTCATCCTTTATCCAATGGTTATTCTTACAATATTCTTTGGTATCTATCCAACGCCTATTCTTAAAGCAACGGCGTTTTCCGTAGAAACCCTCATCAATAAACTGCACTAGATAAGGGAAGAACGCACATGCAAACTGAAATAATAGCGCAATTAGTCTTAATTCTTCCGGAGCTTTTAATCGCATTAGGAGCTGTCGTGTTGCTTATGATTGGTGTTTATTCCAATACACGTGCTTCTTTAACAGTGACAGGTTTAGCCATGGCACTTCTTGTGGCAACCATTATTATTCTTATAGTTTTTCCGAAAAATGGTTCATTTCAAACCAATGCGCTCGTTATCGATTCCTTTAGTCGTTATATGAAAATTTTAATGCTTATTGGTGCACTCTTTTCTCTTATCATGTCTGTTGGTTTTGCCAATGCACAAAAGTTTAATATATTTGAATTTCCAGTGCTTGTTCTTTTAGCAACCCTTGGAATGATGTTTATGATTTCAGCGGGTAATATGCTGTCGCTTTATATGGGGTTAGAGCTGCAATCTTTAGCTTTATATGTTTTAGCAGCGATTAATCGTAATAATGTAAAATCTTCTGAAGCCGGTATAAAATACTTTGTTTTAGGAGCATTATCTTCAGGATTGCTGCTTTATGGTATTTCTTTGCTTTATGGTTTTACGGGTCAAATTGGTTTTCACGAAATTGCTGTTGCTTTAAAAAGTGAAAATTTGCAATTGGGAGTTATCTTTGGAATTGTTTTTATTTTAGCTGGTTTGGCTTTCAAAATTTCTGCTGTTCCATTTCATATGTGGACACCTGATGTTTATGAAGGAGCGCCAACACCGATTACAGCATTTTTTGCTGGTGCCCCTAAAGTTGCTGCAATGGCTTTAATCATCCGTATTATTGTGATGACCTTTATTCCCCTAGGGCATGTTGATAATGTGATGCCTGCATGGCAACAAATTTTGGTCTTCATGGCGATTGCATCAATGATACTTGGTGCATTTGCTGCAATTGGTCAAAATAACATTAAGCGCTTAATGGCTTATTCGTCGATCAGTCATATGGGCTATGCACTTGTTGGTTTATCTGCTGGAGATATGCTAGGAATAAAAAGTGTTATTCTTTATATGACGATTTATCTTGGAATGACGATTGGCTCGTTTGCTTTTATTCTTGGAATGCGCTCTCAGAATGGCAATGTTGAAAATATTTATGATCTTTCAGGGCTAGCAAAAACAAATCCGTTTATGGCTATTGTTATGACAATACAGCTTTTCTCGTTAGCCAGTGTACCACCTATGGCTGGTTTTTTTGGGAAGTGGTATACATTTTCTGCTGCTGTCCATGCTGGTCTGACGCCACTTGCAGTCGTTGGGATGATAGCGTCTGTCGTTGGAGCTTTTTACTATTTACGAGTCATTAAAATTATGTGGTTTGATGACGCAAAAGCGCATTTTGTTGCTTTATCGAATGAGCTTCAATTTTGTCTCGGTCTTTCTGCATTGTTTATTTTATTTTATACACTTTTTGGAGTTTGGTTTGCTGAATTAGCAGAAAAAGCAGCAGCTGCATTGTTTTAATGAATATGGTTTATATTTTATCAGATTTTGCTCAAGAACAAGGATACACTATTGAAGCGTATGATAGTGTTGACTCAACAAATCTCATTGCGCAACGAAAAGCGCAAACTGGTCATCAAGGTAATCTTTGGATTGTTGCACAAGAACAATCACAGGGAAGAGCAAGAAGAGGGAGGACTTGGTCTAGTCCCAAAGGGAACCTTTATTCTAGTCTTTTATTAATTGATGATATTGTTCATCAAACTGCAGCTCAACTTGGTTTTGTTGCTGGAATAAGTGTGGCAGAGGCAATAAAACAATTGATAAAAGATGAAAAGCAGGCAAACAATATTGTGAGTTTAAAATGGCCAAACGATATTTTGCTCAGAGGAGAAAAAAGCTCTGGAGTTTTGCTTGAGATTTTAAAATTGTCATCACAACAATATGCATTGGTTATTGGTATTGGAATAAATGTGAAATATAATTATGAAGATGCACCCTATCCCACTTCAAGCTTAAAGAATATCGGTTTGCATATTGAAGCAGAACAATTATTTGCGGTTTTGACGGAGTGTTTTTCTAGAAATTACCTTCTTTGGAAACAACCAAAAGGATGTGAAATAATCCGAAAAAAATGGCTTTTATATTCTGCTCACCTTGGGAAATATGTCAAAGTGGTGAATGATGAAAAAGTCATTGAGGGTGTTTTTGATGGTCTTGATAGTGATTTTAACTGCATCATAAAGCAAAAAAATGGTCAGACAGCCATTATAACAGCTGGAGATGTTCATTTTGGTTCGGCTGCTTCTATTAATGCAGGTCGTTATTAAAAAATTATTTTACCATCAGATACCTTAATGATTTTGGGAGATGTTTATGGTTGCAGCTAATAAGAATGAGTTTGTTTTTTTACCTCTGGGGGGTGTAGGTGAAATAGGGATGAATTTAGCTGCTTACGGATTTGGTCCCCAACATCTTCGTGAATGGCTGCTGGTTGATATGGGAATTAGTTTTGCTGATTCTGAATTACCAGGAGTCGACCTTGTTTTTCCTGATATTCGTTTTCTAGAAAGTGAAAAACATAATATACGGGGTCTTGTTTTAACACATGCACATGAAGATCATTATGGGGCCGTTCTTGATTTATGGCCAAAGTTACAAGTTCCAATTTACTGTACTCCTTTTACAGCAGGATTATTGGAAACTAAAAAACAATTAGATTTTGAATCTCAAAAAATTTTACTCAATATTTTTCAAGCTGGTGATTGTTTTCAGGTGGGTTCCTTTGCTGTAGAGGCTATAGCTGTTAATCATTCAATACCAGAATCTGTATCTTTAGCAATTACAACCTCTTTGGGGACTGTGATTCATACTGGTGATTGGAAAATTGATCATACTCCTTCACTTGGGGCTGTGACGAATGAAAAAAGATTTCGTGCGTTAGGAAAAAAAGGTGTTTTAGCATTACTTTGTGATTCTACAAATGCGTGTCGGGATGGTATATCTCCATCAGAGCAGCAGGTTCAAGCCAGTCTTTCTGAGATTATTTCCAAAGCTGAAGGGCGCGTTGCAATAGCAACTTTTTCTTCTAATATTGGTCGGATACGTTCTATTGCTCTTGCAGCTGAAGCTGCTGGACGTAAGGTGCTTGTCATTGGGCGTTCCCTTAAGCGAAGTATTATGGTTGCACAAGAGCTTGGTTATATGAATGGTTTAGCACCATTTGTAACGGAAGATGATTATGGTTACATTTTGCGAAAAGATCTTGTTTTAATTGTCACAGGGAGCCAAGGTGAGCCATGTGCTGCCTTGGCTAAACTGTCACGTGATGGAATGAGAAATATTGCACTTTCTGCTGGTGATACCGTTATTTATTCATCACGAAGTATTCCAGGAAACGAAAAAGCGATTATTGAGGTACAAAATCGTTTCATTGATTTGGGTATTGAAATTATCACGAATGAAGATGCACTTGTTCATGTTTCAGGTCATCCTCGTCGTTCAGAACTTTTACAGATGTATGATTGGGTAAAGCCACAGATACTTGTTCCTGTACATGGGGAAGCAATGCATCTTAAGGCTCAGGCAACTTTAGCGCGTCAAGCGGGTATTAAAATTGTTACAGATATCAGAAATGGACATATGTTACGTTTTGCACCAGAGCCTGTAGAAGTTGTTGATCAAGTTCCTGTTGGCCGCATCTATAAGGATGGTTGCCTAATTGGAGATGAAAATGAACTAGGGATTCGTGAACGTCGCAAACTAAGTTATGCTGGTCATGTTACTATTTCTCTCCATATAAATAGTAAGCATGAATTATTAGGGGATATAGGTCTAACAACATTCGGGTTACCTGAAAGTAATGGAAAGGGAGAAAGTTTAAAAGATATTCTTTTAGATATTATAGAAAATACAGTTTATAATATCCCACGCATGAAACAGAAAAATAATGAACTTATTCGAGAGGCAACACGACGTGCTGTGAGGGCGGCTGTTCATGAAATTTGGCAAAAAAAACCTATCTGTACAGTTTTTTTACATCGGTCAAAATAAGGAACTTTCATATTACGTTATTTAAAAAGAGAAGAGCATTTTTATTTTATTGCTAAATAAGAAAAATAGAGAATAAAGCCCAATAAATTTTTAAATAGTAAGATCGTTATATTTGCAAGTATTCAGAATGCGGCTATAGATGAATAGAGGGTGTGATAAATTGTTCCGATATGATAGGTGTGATTAGGAGTTAGTTATTTAATGCGTCTTACTCAATATTTCCTTCCACTTTTAAAAGAGAATCCTAAGGAAGCAGAGATTGTTTCTCATCGGCTCATGTTGCGTGCCGGTATGATTCGCCAACAAACATCAGGAATTTATTCTTGGCTTCCTTTGGGAAAAAAAGTGCTTGATAAAGTTTGTAAAATTATTCGTGAGGAGCAAGAACGTGCGGGTGCAATAGAAATATTGATGCCTACAATTCAATCTGCTGATCTTTGGCGTGAAAGCGGTCGTTATGATGATTATGGTTTGGAAATGCTTCGCATTAAAGATCGCCAAAAGCGTGATTTACTTTATGGTCCAACCAATGAAGAGATGGTAACAGATATTTTTCGCTCATATGTTCGTTCTTATAAAGATCTTCCACTTAATTTATATCATATTCAATGGAAATTTCGTGATGAAATTCGCCCACGTTTTGGTGTGATGCGGGCACGAGAATTTTTAATGAAAGATGCTTATTCTTTTGATCTTGATTATGAAGGTTCTAAAACATCTTATAATCGTATGTTTGTTGCTTATTTACGCACTTTTTCTCGTCTTGGTTTAAAAGCAATTCCTATGCGTGCAGATACAGGTCCAATAGGGGGGGAACTCAGTCATGAATTTATCATTTTGGCTGAAACGGGAGAGAGCGCTATCTTCTGTGATAAACAATTTCTTGAACTTACTGTTCCTGATAGTTCAATCGATTTTAGTGATAAAGCTGTTTTGGATGATATTGTTAAACAATGGACATCTTTTTATGCAGCGACGGAAGAAATGCATAATGAAAAGGAGTGGGCTAAAGTTTCTGATCATAATCGTCTTTCAGCGCGTGGTATTGAAGTCGGGCATATTTTCCACTTTGGCACGAAATATTCTGCTCCAATGGGAGCAAAAGTTATGGGACAAGATGGAAAAGAGCATGTAGTCTCTATGGGATCTTATGGTATTGGACCTTCGCGTCTTGTTGCGGCCGCTATAGAGGCTTCTCATGATGAAAATGGTATTATTTGGCCAAAGTCGATGGCACCGTTTGATTTTGGAATTATCAATATGAAACCAGAGGATGAAAAATGTACACAGACATGTGAAATGCTCTATCAAGGATTAAGGCGTGCTGGTTTTGATCCATTATTAGATGATAGAAATGAACGTCCTGGATCAAAATTTGCAACAATGGATTTGATTGGTTTGCCAACGCAAATTATTGTTGGTCCTAACAGCATTGCACAAAATGAAGTTGAAATTAAAGATCGAAAAACAGGTGTAAAAAAATCTCTAAAGGTTGAAGATGTACTCAGCCAACTTTCTATAAATTAATAGGAAATGTTATGAAGAGGCTGAAAGACAAATGGTTTTCATCTTATGAGTGGATGATCGCTTTTCGTTACATGATTCCCAATAAAAAACATGTTGTTGCATCTGTTATTTCAATTATTTCTCTTATTGGGATTATGTTGGGCGTATTTGCTCTGGTTGTTGTTATGGCGGTGATGAATGGCTTTCGTTCAGAGCTTCTCAATCGTATTCTTGGTATGAATGGGCATCTTATTGTTCAAACAGTTGATTCTGGTTTTTCTGATTATAAGACTCTTATTTCTTCTTTAGAATCTACAAAGGGTGTGAAGTTTGCTTTGCCTGTTATTGAAGGTCAAGCGCTTGTTCAAGGTGAAGTTCAAGGTGGCTCTGGCGCATTAGTTCGTGGTATGCGCAAACAAGATCTAGAAAAGCTTAAAACAGTCTCTCAAAACATTAAATTAGGATCGATTTCTCGGTTTGATAAAGAAGAAGGTGTTGCAATTGGAAGTGGCTTAGCAGAAAAATTGGGGCTGACAGTTGGAAGAGATATTCGTATTATTACTCCAGATGGTGATGAGACTCCTTTTGGCGTTACACCACGTGTGAAAGCTTATAAAGTCGTTGCTATTTTTGAAGTTGGTATGTCTGAATATGATTCAATATTTATCTTTATGCCTCTCCATGAAGCACAAATGTTTTTTAATTTGGGAGATAAGGTTCAGTCTTTAGAATTATTTCTAAATGATCCTGATGCTGTTGATCAAATAAAACCTGTTGTAGAAAAAACAGTTGATCAACAGGTCTATTTAATTGATTGGCGTACCCGCAATCAGGCTTTTTTTTCAGCCTTACAGATTGAACGAAATGTTATGTTTTTCATTCTTTCTCTGATCGTTCTTGTTGCTGCTTTAAATATTATTTCAGGGCTGATTATGCTTGTAAAAGATAAAAGTCATGATATTGCGATTTTACGCACGATGGGGGCTCAACAGAGTGCGATTTTGCGTATATTTATCATTACAGGAATGATGATTGGTTTTATTGGAACTATATTGGGTTTAGTTTTAGGTGTTATTGCGACCGCGAATATTAATCATATCCAAGACTTTATATCTTGGTTATTTAATGTCGACGTTTTTAATCCTCAACTTTATTTTTTAACAAAATTGCCTGCACAAATTGAGTGGAAACAGACCATCTTGGTTGCTATGATGGCTTTATTTTTGTCGTTTCTTGCTGCTCTCATTCCGGCATGGCGTGCTGCTAAGCTAGATCCCGTACAAGCTTTGAGGTATGAATAATGACAGCTATTTTAGAGCTTGTAGAGATTGAAAGACACTTTTTCGAGAGTCATAAGCCGCTTATTGTTTTAGATAAAGCGAATTTTATTCTTAATCGTGGAGAGCTTGTCGCACTTGTTGCACCATCTGGTGCTGGAAAATCAACACTTCTTCATATTGCTGGATTATTAGAAAAACCAACAGCTGGTGATGTGATGTTACGGGGTATTTCTTGTGCAAAGCGCTCTGATAGTGAGCGAACAGCTATAAGACGAAATGATATTGGTTTTGTTTATCAATTTCATCATTTACTTCCAGAGTTTACGGCGTTAGAAAATGTCATGGTACCGCAAATGATAGCAGGATTAAAAAAATCCATAGCAGAAGATCGTGCGCGCAAATTATTGACGTATCTGCGTGTTTCTCATCGTGCTAACCATCGTCCCTCAGAGTTATCGGGAGGAGAACAACAACGTGTTGCTATTGCACGTGCAGTAGCAAATGGCCCTTCGGTTCTTTTGGCTGATGAACCTACGGGGAATCTTGATCCAGTAACTTCAGCTTATGTTTTTCAAGCTTTATCTATCCTTGTTCGCCAGTCGGGTCTTTCTGCTCTTATTGCAACACATAATTACGCTTTGGCTAAGCAAATGCATCGTCGAATTACACTTAAAGAACAAAAGATTATAGAACTTCCTTAAAAGCAAGGTACAAATTTTATACGACTAATTGAATAGTTTATATTACTTTATTCAAGGAGATTTTTTATGACAGTTTTTGTCGTTGACAAAAATCAATTAGATGTGCGTCGTCGTCGATTGATTTTTCGTGCATGGCATCGCGGTATTCGTGAAATGGATCTCATTTTTGGACATTATGTCGATGCTCATATTACTGAAATGAATGATAAAACGCTCTCTGAACTTGAATATATTATGTCTTTTGATGATCGTGATTTACTCACATGGATTACTGGAGAAGTTTCGCCACCCTCTGAAGTTGATAGTCCACTTTTTCGTGATATTGCCAATTATCGTACTTGCTTAAGTTATTAATCCCGATGCCTATATTTAAAAAAATTGTTATTCCCAAAAATAATTCTGTTCGTATGATTTTTGATGGAGTTCCTGATGGATTCGAAGCCTTTGCGCTTGCTAAATTAAGTTCAGAAATTGCACAAGGTAAACCGCTCATCTATGTTGTCCGCGACGGAACAAAAATTGTTCATTTACAACAAGTTTTAAATTTTATTGAGCCAAATTTACCCATACTTCAATTTCCTGCATGGGATTGTTTGCCCTATGATCGTGTGTCACCAGGAATTGCTGTTATGGCACGTCGACTATCAGCATTGGCACACATAGCAAATTTACGTAAAGATCCGCATCCTGCAATTATATTAACAACAGCAAATGCGATTATGCAAAAGTTACCTCCTCGTGAAATGATAGAAGCTCAGCTTATTCACGCACGTGTTGGCCAGCGCAATAACATGGGAAATCTTATTCAGTTTTTAGAAACCAATGGTTTTGAACGCGTTACGGTTGTCCGTGATGTTGGTGAGTTTGCTGTAAGAGGAGGAATACTTGATATCTTTTCTCCCATGGATGTTGAACCTTTACGTCTTGATTTTTTTGGAGATACCCTAGAAAGTATCCGCATATTTGATCCAGAAAGTCAAAGGACAACAGGCCAAAAAACTGAACTTTTATTACAGGCAATGAGTGAGGTTGTTCTTACACCAGAATGCATAAGCCGTTTTAAGAGCAATTATACCCGTACATTTGGTGTATCACAAAAAAATAACATGCTTTATGAAGCAATTGCTCAAGGTCGGCGTTTTGCCGGTATGGAACATTGGCTTCCATTTTTTTATGAAAACCTTGATAGTTTTTTTGACCATTGTGGCAACTTACCGATAGTTTTTGAGCATCTCATAGAAGAAGCCTTCATTGAACGCTATCGTCTTATTGAGGACTATTATAACGCGCGCAAAGAGCGCGAAAATGATGAAAAAAATTCTACTTCTTATCATCCAATAGATCCTAGTCTTTTCTATTTAACGCCAGAGCGTGTTTTGGAGAGTGTGCAACAATCTTCACAGCGTATTGATTTTTCGCCTTTTAATATTCCACAAAGTTTGGAAAAAACTGTTATTCACACCAATGTTAAACAGGGATATGATTTTGTAAAAGAGCGTAATGCGCAAGAAAAAAATGTTTTTTCAAGTGTTATTGATCATATCGCATCTTTACGCACTGCTGGTAAAAAAGTGCTTTTAGCGTGTTGGAGTGAAGGATCTCTCAATCGTTTGCTACAAGTTCTCGATGAGCATGGATTGAAAAAAATAGATGTTGCAAAATCCTTGCAAACTGTCAAAGCAACACCACGAGATCGCATATTAGCAGCTGTTATCATGATAGAACATGGTTTTGAGGCTGAAGATTTGGCTGTTATAGCAGAGCAAGATATCCTTGGCGATCGTTTTATAAGATCGCCAAAGCGGCGTAAAAATAATACAAATTTTATTTCTGAAATTTCTGCTTTAAATTCTGGTGATATTATTGTGCATATCGACCACGGTATTGGCCAATTTGTTGGTCTTAAAACCATCAAAACTACTGGAATTTTACGAGATTGTCTTGAAATTAGATATGCTGGAGGTGATTTACTCTTTTTACCTGTTGAAAATATTGAGCTTCTCTCACGTTATGGCTCAGAAGGAACAGAGGTAACTTTAGATAAATTAGGGGGGGGTGCTTGGCAAGCACGTAAAGCTCGGCTTAAAAAACATTTATTGGAAATGGCAGGGCAATTAATTCGTATAGCTGCAGAGCGTATGACTCGTGCTGCGCCTGCTTTACTTCCACCAATTGGACCATTTGATGAGTTTGTTGCTTGCTTTCCCTATGAAGAAACGGAAGATCAAATGAATGCAATTGATGCTGTTTTAGACGATTTAGCCTCAGGAAAGCCTATGGATCGCTTGATATGCGGTGATGTTGGTTTTGGAAAAACCGAAGTAGCCATTCGAAGTGCTTTTGTCGCAGCATTAAATGGATATCAGGTTGCTGTTGTTGTACCGACAACTTTACTTTCACGTCAACATTACAAGACATTTATTTCTCGTTTTCAAGGATTACCGGTTAAAATTGGACATGCTTCAAGGCTTGTAAAAGCGAAAGAACTTGCACAAGTAAAAAAAGGTGTTTCAGATGGTACAATCGATATTGTCATTGGAACCCATGCATTATTAAGTGGTGCCGTTAATTTTTTACGGTTAGGCCTTCTCATCATTGATGAGGAGCAACATTTTGGTGTCAAACACAAAGAGCGTTTAAAAGAGCTTAAAAGTGATATTCATGTTCTCACACTTTCAGCAACTCCCATACCACGCACTTTAGGATTAGCATTATCGGGTGTACGTGAACTTTCATTGATAACAACGCCCCCCATTGATAGAATGGCGGTTCGTACTTTTATTTCACCTTTTGATGCACTTGTTATACGAGAGACCCTGCTTCGAGAATATTATCGTGGCGGACAAAGTTTCTATGTTTGTCCTCGTATTTCTGATCTGGCTTTTGTAGAAGAATATCTCAAAACACATGTGCCAGAACTGAAATTCGTTGTGGCTCATGGACAAATGCCGGCTGGACAACTTGATGATATCATGAATGCATTTTATGATGGGCAATATGATGTTTTGCTATCGACAACCATTATTGAATCTGGTCTTGATATTCCAACAGCCAATACCCTAATTGTGCATCGCGCTGAGATGTTTGGTCTTTCTGCACTCTATCAGTTACGAGGGAGGGTAGGGCGCTCAAAACAACGTGCTTATGCACTTTTTACATTTCCTGCTGGTAAAGTTTTGACAGCTGCTGCTGATCGCCGTCTTAAAGTTTTACAATCTCTTGACACCTTGGGGGCCGGTTTTCAATTGGCAAGCCATGACATGGATATCCGCGGTTCAGGCAATTTTTTAGGTGAAGAGCAATCGGGGCATATTAAAGAAGTTGGATTTGAACTCTATCAAAAAATGCTTGAAGAAGCTGTTGCTGAATTAAAAGATGGAGAGCTAAATGAAGATAAGCAATGGTCTCCTCAAATTTCACTTGGTACAACAGTGATGATACCAGAAAGTTTCGTGCCTGACTTGCCATTACGTATGGGGCTTTATCGTCGTTTAACAGAACTTGATGATTTAGAACAAATTGATGAATTTGCAGCGGAGTTAATTGATCGCTTTGGTCCTTTACCGCTTGAAGTTCAACACCTTCTTAAAGTCTTTTATATCAAAACATTGTGTCGAAAAGCGCATGTAGAAAAATTGGATACTGGACCAAAGGGGATTGTTATACAGTTTCGCAATAATTATTTTGCAAATAGTGTTGCTCTTGTTCAGTGGGTTGGAAAACAAGGTTCGATGGCAAAAATTCGACCAGATCAAAGTATTGCTCTTATTCGTGATTGGTCCACAGCGGATGAAAGGCTTGTTGGAGCAGCGAATATTATGACACAGCTTGTCGAAATGGCAGAACAACATTCTGTTTAAAAAATTTCTTTATTGTTTCAGAACTGTTACTCATTTTTATAAAATCATTCTATAAAAACAAACAGTTATTGATTTTGTATAAGAATAAAATTTAAGTTTATAATAAAGAACCCTTTATATATTTATTTTGTTTTTATTATATACGTATTGATATAATGAAGCAAATAGATTAGACGGTTTAACCGCATTAAATAGCACTTGCATATAATAAGCTCCTGTAAATTTTTTAGAAAGAAAAAATTTAGGTAAAGATAGCATGCTTTCTTCATTACAAAAGTGTCTAACTATCGTTTTTTTATTACTCACTTTGATATATGGCGTAAAAGACGCTCACGCTGAGTTATCTTCTGATGAACAATACCAACATTTAAAAAACAAAAGAAAGAATATTAAAGAGAGCATACAATTTATTGAAGAAAGTATGTCTCATTTGGATATTTGGAAAAAAAATATTTCTAAAGCAGAGTACTATGAGCGTTTGCAGGAACAGAATAAGTTATACAAAAAACTGAAAACTCTGAAGAATGAATATTATAATCTTGGTTCGAAATTACAGGATCTAGCTGAAAAAAAACAAAAAATTATCTCTAGAATACATATAGCGAGAGAGTACGAAGTAGGGGAGTATGAAGAAAAGTTGATTAAAACAAAAGACTATTTAAAAAAAACTCAAATGTTTAATGAATGGGGAATGAATGAGAAAAGTGGAGGTGATGATGAGATCATGAAAAATTATCTCATGTTTATTATTGCTTGCAACACGTTAGCGGATATATTGCAGAGTGATATAGGTGCTATTTTGCGCAAAGATTTTGATTGGAAAGATAAAGATTTTAGTTGGGCTAAAGGCGCAAATAATTCAATAAGTCCTAGTTTAGTCAGGGATATTAAAGAATTACTAACAGATGGCTCTTATAGTTATGAAAAACAAATATTTGACGATATAAAAAATAGTCTTACAGGAGATAATTGGTTTGTTAAAAATGCACCTGAGCTTTGTAGAACCATTAAAGAAGTACATAATATAATGCTGCCAAGCAAGAAAAAGAATATTATAGATCGTATGCGTTCTCATGTTGAAGAATTATTCAATTAAAAAGTATTATTTGATTTATGTATAAGTATATTAAAAATAGAAAAATACTTAATTTTTATTAATAGTATAGTTTATAAAATTTATAAAAAATAATGATATAATAATAGCCTATTAAAAATTTACTTAGATAAATACATAGAAATTAAGATAATATACTAAACAATAATTAAAATAGGTTAGTGATAATATATTTTAAAATTTTTGTTTTTAATTATTATTTATAATAAATTAATTTTATACACATAAGATATTATCTATTGTTCTTATCATATAAGATATATTAAATAATAAACTCATATATCTTTTTTATGTTTTCTTTTTATGCATAATTTTTTGTGCTTGTAGTTTTTTATTTTTATCTGATTAATTATTTTAATGACGATACATCTCATATCATAAATCTTGTTTCATTAATACAATAAGAGAAATATTTATAGCTCTAAGTTGTGTTATATATGGAAACAAAATGATATTTTAAATTCATTTTTCTTAAAACTTAAATCATTAATGATTTATATCTTTGATGTTGTGAAAGCTGAAAAGAATTTATCATTTTAGAAGATTCTTTTATTTGAGAAATAACTTAAAATAAATTGATAAAAGCTACATTTTTTATTCACGTTATAAAGCTGAGAGATGATATTTGTACAGAGGTGCAATAATAGATGTATAATATATGAGCATAAATTTATTATGGCTTTGGGCACGTGAGATGATTCATAGGGGGAATTCCTTTGTTCAGTAGTTTTATCTATAAAACTAACTCTGCTTGTGATGTACAAGTGGATAAATTTTATTGATTCAATATAAGAGAGGTTTGCGCTATTAGGATCTTTCATACAATATAGAAATAGAAAAAAGATAAATTATTATTATAAATTAATATGTTATTATATTTTAAGAAAGTTTATTATAAATAAAATATTTTCAGCAATTATAGATTTTCTCTCTAAGAAAATGTGTTGTTTAATTAAGAAAAAAGTACTTCTTTAGTAACGTATTTTTAAACTAAACTTTTTAGTTAAACGCTATGGAATATAAAATTTTTATTACAAAAGCATATCACCATTGTTTTGTGAACAAGGGCAGAAAATTGTTCATTAGCAAAAAGTTCTCTTACAATTATGCAGAAAATTTAGACAATCAGTGGTTTTAATTCATTAAATGTTTCAATAATATCGTAGATGATTTTGTATTTGTGTATCACACGAATCACATAAGGAAAAAAGTAAAATTTATCTGATATTTCGGAGCTTCATGCATTACAACAGCTGTTGCTAAGGCTCCACGAGCTTAACATGAAGAGTAACAAATGTAAAAAGTTTAATTAGTAAGATTTTTAGAGTAGTATGGGAGTTTATTTTAATTAATATTGCAATATTGATTCGTTTGTGTAATCTTAGCTTAAATGCACAGAGGTGTTTTATGGATAGATTGCATCAAACACCAATATGATAAAGAGGGGAATTATATGGGTGTATAAAAATTAGAATAGCTCGTTGTATTTTTTCTCTAAATTTGACTTTTTTTTTTATATTGAAGTAAAAATAGTAAAATTAAGTGTTATTTCATTATAATTTAATAAATTTAAGTTGGAATTATATTTAATATTTTTTTGAAGTTACTTAAAAGCGCGTTGAAAGGATTAACTTAATCATGTCGCATAAAAATGTTTATTCTGCTGTTTCAGTATTAGTTGGAGCCGCTGCCCTTTTTCTTATAGCTGGTATTTCTGCAAATGCGCAAACTTTATCACAAGGTTGGTACAAAGTTTGCAGTAAGCAGCATGATGTTGATATTTGTAATACAATGAATACTGTATTATCGAATACGGGACAACCTTTAACGGCTTTTAATCTTGTTGAAATAAAAGGGAAGCAAAATGAAAAACGTATAGGTATTCAAGTACCTACAGGTCGTTTTTTGCCAGAAGGTGTTCACATTAAAATTGGTGACGACTTCTCTAAAAAAATTCCTTATATTATTTGTAATGGACCAAGTTGTATTGCCAATGATGTCTTAGATGATAAGCTTATAGCTGCTATGAAAAGTGGTACAAAAATGGTTGTAACCACAGTTAATTTCCGTGGTTCAGCTAATCCTATTGAATTTTCTCTTAATGGGTTTACAGCAGCCTATACCGGTCCTGGTATGGAGGAAAAAGATTTCCAACAAGAACAAATAAAGATGCAGCAAGCTATTCAATCAAAGCAAAAAGAAATTGAAGATCGTATGCGGGCTGAGCAAGAAAAAGCAAAACAAAAGTGATAAACCCACACCATAGAATTGGTTGAAACGTCTTCTATAATTATTTATTTAAACCGCCACAGTTTTCTGTGGCGGTTTTTTTATCTTTAATTTTTCGAAAGAATTCTGCGTTTCCACCAACCAACACGTTCAGTTTTGGAAGAATCATTAGGCGTTGATGAAACAACAACGGGTTGATTAATTGTTTTTTCAATTTGGGAAGGAGAGGTTTCAACAACTTCCTCCATCTCGATTATAGTTTCTTTCTCTAATACTTTTTGTATTTGCGTTGTCTCTTTAGACGATGATTTTTTACGTGTTCCACGTGTTGACTTTTTACTATTTTCAAGAGTTTTATCTTCTACTTTATGAATAGATTTGTCTGCTTTTTTTGTTTTAGCTTTACGTACTGAACTAGTTTTAGGTTTTTCTTCAAGAGATTTTTGTTCTACGACATTTTGATCATTCTCTAAAGAAAGTTGATTTTCTACTACTTTTGAAGAACGTATTTTACGTTTTTTAGGTTTAATACTTGTATCATTTTTTTCAGATTCACCCTGTTGTTGTATATCTAGAGCTTGTGTATTATTTTTTGTTTCTTCAAGTTCAAAAGATTTAGCAGGTGAAACACGATGTTTGCGGTGTGCTGCTTTAATTTCTGCTAAAGCCTGCTTAGCAAAATCTCCCACTGGTTCTGCGTAAGGAATGCGAATCTGATGAAAACTATTATCTTGATTGCGTCGACCACCACGACGTCCTCGACGACGTCCTCGACGAAAAGAATCATCACTCAAGGTATCTTCTTTTTTATGAACGTTGGAGAGAGAATGATCAGTAATTTCATCGTGACGATTTTTGCGCCGACGCTTTTGGTTTGTTTCAATGGGAGAAGGATTTTCAATAGATTCACTTTCTATGAAAACAGAATCTTCAATTTCTTGCTTATTAACATCTTCCAATGAAGGTCGAGAAATGCTCTCTGCTATTGAGCCTTTAGAAATAACAAGATGTTGCGTTCCAATACTATCATCTGCTTCAATACTAATATTAAGCTTAAAGCGAGTTTCTAAATTAACAAGAATGTTGCGTTTATGATTTAATACATAAAGCGCTGTTGCTACGGGTGTGCGCACGATAATATTATATTGCGAATTATGAAGAAGATATTCTTCAATTGAGCGCATGACATGTAACGCAATTGATGATTCAGAACGTATATTTCCTGTTCCTGCGCAATGCGGGCAGGGTTGTGTTGTACTTTCTAAAACCGATATGCGAATACGTTGACGACTCATTTCTAAAAGGCCGAAGTGTGAAATATGACCTACTTGAATACGAGCACGATCGTTTTTTAAACAATCTTTTAATTTTTTTTCGACCAGCTTTACATTGCGTTCTTCAAGCATATCAATAAAATCAATCACAATTAAACCAGCAAGGTCACGCAAGCGTAATTGACGCGCTACTTCTTCAGCAGCTTCAAGGTTAGTTTGTAAAGCTGTCTTTTCGACAGAGAATTCTTTCGTAGAGCGACCAGAATTTACGTCAATAGCAACAAGTGCTTCTGTTTGATTAATAACAAGATAACCACCAGATTTTAAAGAAACCTGTGGTTGCAACATTTTATCAAGTTGAATTTCAATATTATTTCTTGCAAAAATGGGTGTAGGATCACGGTAAGGTTGCACAACTTTTGCATGGCTTGGCATGAGCATACGCATAAAGTCTTTCGCTTCACGATATCCTTGGTCTCCAGAGACAAGAATTTCACTAATGTTCTTATTATAAAGATCTCGTATAGAACGCTTGATGAGATTACTTTCTTCATGGACAAGGCATGGCGCCGTTGACTCGAGTGTCAAAGTGCGAATAGTATCCCATAACCGCATAAGATATTCATAATCACGTTTAATTTCAGCTTTTGTTCTGTTGGCTCCAGCTGTTCGTAAGATAACGCCCATACCTTTTGGAACGGCTAATTCTTTTACGATTTCTTTAAGACGCTTACGATCTTGTACGTTCGTAATTTTTCGTGAAATACCACCACCACGTGCTGTGTTGGGCATTAGAACAGAATAACGACCTGCTAAAGACAGATATGTTGTAAGGGCAGCACCTTTATTACCACGCTCTTCTTTGATGACTTGTACCAACAAAATTTGACGTCGTTTAATGACTTCTTGAATTTTATATTGGCGCCCTTGTTTTCTTTGATAAATTGGGAGCTCTTCACGGATGTCCTCAGCACCAACCATTTCGATCTCATCATAAGAGATATCGGCATTTAATGCTTCTTCTGTATTATCAATTATTGTTGATTCAGATGTGATATCATTTTCAATATCGGCTGCTATGACATTGTTTTTTCCATTTTTTTTTGTTCTTCTGGAGCGTTTTTTATTTTTAGTTGCTTCTTCTGTAAAGGAATCTACAGAATTTTCTCCTACAGCTGCTTTTTCCTCTTCTTCAAGAAGAGCAAGGCGATCAGCAATAGGAATTTGATAATAATCAGGATGAATTTCAGAAAATGTTAAAAAACCATGTCGGTTTCCACCATATTCAACAAAAGCTGCTTGGAGAGACGGTTCTACACGCGTAATACGTGCGAGATAAATATTCCCCTTGAGCTGTTTTCTATGTTCTGATTCAAAATCAAGTTCTTCAATTTTGTTGCCGTGAACAACAACAACACGTGTTTCCTCCGGATGGGAGGCATCTATAAGCATTTTGTTTGACATAAGCTAATATCCTGAAGGCGACATGCACAATTTCATTCAAACGAACGCTATAACTATTCGTAAATATAAAAGGCTGTCTGCCATAAAAGGGAGGTACCAGAAAAACAGGACGGAACACCACGTGCAAAGGCATGACTGCATTTACACCATTTCTCATCATTATCTCCATCTGTTTTTTATGACTCATATTTCTTAAAAGTCTCCGGTAAAATAATCTTTAAAACAGTTCGGATATCCGAACCAACGAATCTTAAGTAATGCAATCCTAATTGTTATAACATAGAAATTTTTCATCCATAAAAAAGTCTCAATGCATAATAGGCAAAAAACCTCTAAAGACAACTTAATATGAGTTACAGATAATTTAGATGACTATTATCAGCTAGGAAGCATAAATATTCTTTTATGTTGATATCATGCGTTTGGCAAGTAACAATGTAAATCATGTATAATGATAATGTCTTTAATGACCTTAATTTCGTTTTTGGGTGTTTATTTAGCTTTTATTGAAAAATAGAGAATAAATTGGTGTATCGTTTTTATATAACCAAGATAAATTATTACAAATGTAATGTAGAGTATTTTGCTTATGATAAGAGTTTTCTTTACCAAAAAGCTGAAAATAGCTTATGGGAATGTTATTGTGCTTGTCACATACTTTTTATTATTATTTTTGCTATTCCAAACCAGTGTTCAAGCCGCAGATCCTCTGAGACTTATTAATTTTCGAACCATTGGTGATAGTGTTCATACGCGTATTATTGCGGTTTTCAATTCAAAACCAAATGTTCGTTTACAGATTTTGGACAGGCCAGCACGGTTGGTGATCAATTTACCTACAATTGATTTTTCGATGCAAAATACGCCTTTAAAGAAACAGAATACATTATCCGTTATGCTTTCAGATGTGCGTTATGCTTTTTCTGACATGCAGACTTCACGCATTATTTTGACAAGTAAAACGCCCTTTGTAATTGAAAAAAGTGTCGTAAAAAAATTAAATAATGGTTTATGGCAGTTGCTGATTGATATTCGTAAAACTACACTAGAAAAATTTGATGAAATATTAAAAAAACAGCAAAAAACCAATTTTGATACAAAAACGCAGTTAATGCCAGCATATAATTTCCGTGTTGTTCTTGATCCTGGTCATGGTGGTATTGATGGCGGTGCACGGGGTGTTACTGGAGTTTTAGAAAAAGATGTGACTTTAGACTTTGCGCGTGCATTGCGAGACGAATTACAAAAGGATTCTCATATTACTGTTGCTTTAACGCGAGATTCCAATATTTTTTTAAGACTAAGTGAAAGAGTTAAAAAAGCGCAAGAGTTCGATGCTGATCTTTTTATATCTATTCATGCAGATACGATTGATCTACATTCTCTTCGCGGCGCTACAGTGTATACCATATCAGACAAAGCCTCTGATGACATTGCAAAATCTTTAGCTGAAAATGAAAATAAAGTTGATTTGCTGGATGGTTTGCCTGCAGATGAAACACTCGAAGTTACAGATATTTTGATGGATCTTACACGACGTGAAACACATACATTTTCGGTTAATTTTGCAAATAGTGTTATTTCAAGTTTATCAAAGAATCATATTAACTTGATTAATAACCCACATCGGTATGCTAATTTTCAAGTTTTAAGAGCTTCAGATATACCCTCCGTCTTGATAGAGATAGGTTATTTATCCAATAAAGAGGACGAAAAGTTATTAAATGATCCTCATTGGAGAAAACAAATGGCAGCCTCTATTGCTCATTCTATTCGTCAATTTGCTCATTATAGGCAGAAAATGATACAGCCTCTTTAAATTTGTGAGAAAATAGAGTATCAATATGGGGTTCTAGTGTACCTTAGTATAAATAAAAGATAGAAAACAATTTCTCTTGATCTCAATCTTGTGGTGATATCCGCTTGGTGTGTTTGAAGTAACGTGTTTTTTCTTTGATTAATTCTTAAGAAAGCGATAGCCGTTTTTATGATGATTTTTTTAAGATATCTTCTTCGTTTTTTTGTTGCTATTGGACTTTGTGGAGCAATAACGTGGGGTGTTATGACCAGTGGTCAAGCAAATGCACTCCCTGATTATGAAGTTCTTTCACTTTATGAGCCGCCGGTAATGACCCGCGTCCATGCTTCTGATGGCCGTCTTATGGCAGAGTTTGCAACAAAACATCGCCTCTATTTACCAATTCAATCAATACCAAAGCTTGTTATAAATGCTTTTATTTCGGCTGAAGACAAAAACTTTTATCATCATTTTGGTTTAGATCCCGAAGGACTTTCTCGAGCTTTGATCAATAATATTCGTAACATTGGTTCTGGAAGACGCCCAGAGGGTGCATCAACTATAACGCAACAAGTCGCTAAAAACTTTCTTTTAAGTTCAGAAACAACGTTAGAGCGTAAATTTAAGGAAGCTATTTTAGCAATGCGTATTGAGAAAACTTATTCAAAGGATCATATTCTCGAACTTTATCTCAATGAAATTTATCTGGGTCGTGGTACTTATGGTATAGCAGCTGCTTCTTTGACCTATTTCAATAAATCCGTCAATGATCTGACGCTAGAACAATGTGCTTATTTGGCTGCTCTTCCAAAAGGGCCAGCAAATTATGATCCATTTAAGAATACACAACGTGCTATTGATCGGCGCAATTGGGTTATAGATCGGATGATTGCAAATGGATATGTAACGCGTGAACAAGGTGAAAAAGCGAAAGCTAAACCTTTAGGAGCGACAATACGTGGGAGTGATAGCTATGTTTTTGCGGCTGATTATTTTACTGAAGAAGTGCGCCGTCGTTTAATACATCGCTATGGGGCTAAGACACTTTATGAAGGTGGGCTTTCCATTCGTACAACGCTTGATCCGCATTTACAACTTATTGCGCGACGTGCTTTGCACGCTGGATTAATTAGATTTGATCATTCGCAAGGATGGCGTGGAGCTTATGCGCATATCGATGAAAAAGGTGATTGGGGGATAGAACTTGCAAATATCACGGGGCTAAGTGATGTTCCTGAATGGCGTTTAGCTGTTGTTCTTTCTGCTAATCCCAATAAAGTAGAGATTGGTTTGCAGCCACAGCGCGAAGCTTCGGGTATATTATCAAAAAAACGGGAAATTGCTGTTTTATCTGAATCTGATTCAAAATGGGCACTCCATGTTGTAAAAGAAAATGGTTATCGAAAAACTGTTCAGAACTTATCTCATGTTCTGCAAGTTGGGGATGTCATTTTTGTTGAAAAACTATCCAATACAAACAACACTTATCGTTTACAACAAATTCCAAAGGTTGAAGGTGCAATTGTTGCTATGGAACCTCATACAGGGCGCGTTCTTGCTATGGTGGGAGGATTTTCTTTTGCTGCATCTGAATTCAATCGTGCAACCCAAGCTTATCGCCAACCGGGGTCTGCTTTTAAGCCTTTTGTTTATGCAGCAGCTCTTGATAACGGGTATACACCAGCATCCGTTGTTTTAGATGGCCCCATTGAAGTTCGTCAATATAATGGGGAAGTTTGGCAACCCAAAAATTATGGTGGTACCTTTGCAGGACCTTCAACGTTGCGTTATGGTATTGAGCGTTCTCGTAATCTTATGACAATACGGCTTGCCAATGATATGGGAATGCCTCTTGTCGCTGAATATGCAGAACGCTTTGGTATAGTGGACAAATTGCAGCCTTATCTTCCCATGGCTTTAGGGGCTGGTGAAACAACAGTATTACGAATGGTTACAGCTTATTCAGTTATTGCCAATGGGGGACGCTCTATTAAGCCTTCTCTGATAGACAGAATTCAAGATCGTTATGGAAAGACAATTTATCGTCATGATGATCGTATTTGTGAAAATTGTAATACGCCTTCATGGAATAATCAACGTGAACCCACATTGATTGATGAGCGAGATCAAGTTCTTGACCCTATGACAGCTTATCAGATTACCTCCATGATGGAAGGGGTTGTTCAGCGTGGTACTGCAGCACGTCTACGTTATCTTAATCGACATATTGCCGCTAAGACAGGGACAACCAATGACTCTAAAGATGTCTGGTTTATGGGATTTACTCCTGACATTGTCGTTGGTATTTTTATCGGCTACGATCAACCTGCTCCATTAGGATATAATGGAACCGGAAGTTCATTAGCTGCACCTATTTTTGGTGAGTTTATGGCAAATGCTCTTAAAGGAAAGCCAGATGTTCCCTTTAAGATGCCAAAGGGTATGATTTTAATGCCAATTAATCGGAAAACAGGAATGCTTGCGGAAAGAGGAGATCAAGATGTCATTATAGAAGCATTTAAACCAGGGACTGGTCCTGCTGATATATATCAAGTTATTGGGAGTACAAATTCTTTTCAAGAAGGTGTTCCTGCAGTAACTACTTCTCCACAAGTCAATAAAGCCCTTGAAAGTGGGACAGGTGGGCTGTATTAATCAACAAAATCTCCTTTCGCCATGAGTCTATAGTTTTTATTTTTTTTTACAGTGTCGGTCCTGTAAATAGAATGATAAGTCCGTGCTATTCCCTCACAGCAGCTATCAAATTTGTATAAAATTCTAGAGACATAACCAGAAAGAGTGTTAAAAAATACGGTGTTAAATTATGCGAGCAGAAATAGAAACATTAGTTGATGAAATCCAGAAAGCAATTCAATTGCTAAGGGGGCATCTTTGACTGGGATCAATCACTAAAACGTCTCGAATATCTTAATCAAAAAGCGGAAGATCCGTCATTATGGGATGATGCACAACAAGCACAGGATATGATGCGTGAGCGTCAACGTCTTGATGATTCAATCAATGGTCTTTTATCATTTACAAAAACACTTGAAGAATGCATTGAGCTTATCGCGATGGGCGAAGAAGAAAGTGATGTTGAAATTATCGCTGATGCAGAAAATTCAATACGTAATCTTAAAAATGAGATAGATAAAAGGCAAATTGATGTACTTCTTTCAGGAGAGGCGGATCCGAATGATACCTATTTAGAAGTTCATGCTGGAGCAGGGGGAACAGAAAGCCAAGATTGGGCTTCTATGCTCTTACGTATGTATATGCGCTGGGCTGAACAGCATGAAATGAAGGTTGAAATTTTAGAAATTCATGATGGAGAAGAAGCAGGAATAAAGTCAGCGACTATTCTTGTAAAAGGGCATAATGCTTATGGAATGTTAAAAACAGAATCAGGCGTTCATCGCTTGGTTCGGATTTCTCCATTTGATTCGAATGCAAAGCGCCATACCTCTTTTGCAAGCATTTGGGTTTATCCAGTTATTGATGACAATATTGAAGTTGATGTTTCAGAGGCAGATGTGCGTATTGATACATATCGTGCATCAGGAGCAGGAGGACAACATGTTAACACGACAGATTCCGCTGTTCGCATCACACATATAAAAACGGGTATTGTTGTTCAATGTCAAACAGAGCGTTCTCAACATAAAAATCGCGCTACGGCTTGGTCGATGTTGCGTGCACGGCTTTATGAAGAAGAGCTTAAAAAAAGAGAAGAAGAAACCAATGCTGCTGAATCTTCTAAAACAGAAATCGGATGGGGACATCAAATTAGATCTTATGTTCTTCAACCCTATCAGCTTGTCAAAGATTTGCGTACAGGGATTGAAAATACGGATCCACAATCCGTACTGAATGGTAATTTAGATGCATTTATAGAGGCAGCACTCGCACGGCGCATTTATGGACAAGACAAAGAAATTGAGGATATTCGTTAATTATATATCCTTCCTTCAAGCCATGTAGATTTTTTTCTTAAGTTGTTTGTTTTATTGATGTTGTGATATTACGATAGTTCTTAATACTTTAAAGGTTCAAAGAGGAATTTTCTTGTTCCTTTCTTCAATTTTTTCTCACACGCCAATCCTGCTTATGATATTGCAAGTGATAGAAAGCTGAAATAAGAAAAATTTGCGATATTCGGAGGACTAATATAAATATAAAACAATTCATTATCCTTATAAATCAATATATTATAAAAATTGAATCCATTGAAAAACTAAAATCAATTCGGAGGATGACTTTTGCTTTTTAAGGTAAATAAAACACTCAATTTATAAGTTACCGTTATGATGTAAAAGTGTTGCAGTAGCTAAAACATTTTCAGCATGCCCAGATACGCTTACTTTGCGCCATTCTTCTGCTATTATTCCATTTGCATCAATTAAAAAAGTGCTCCGTTCAACACCCATATATTTGCGTCCATACATGCTTTTCTCAACCCAAACACCATAAGCTTCGAGGGTTGTTTTTTCTTCATCAGAAACCAAGATGACATCAAGTTCATATTTTACTTTAAATTTATCATGTTTTTTTACATTATCTGGAGAGATTCCAATAACAGCAACACCGATTTCATCAAATTTCATCTTTAATTTTGTGAAATTAAGTGCTTCGCTTGTGCAACCGCTGGTGTCATCTTTTGGATAAAAATATAAAACAACAGGTTTTCCTCTAAAGTCAGAAAGACATACTGTCTCTCCTCCATCGCGAGGCAAATTAAAATCAGGAGCAAAAGCACCTTTCATTGATCTTGTCATTGTTTTCATCTTTCTTGTGTAATAAGTATAAGATATCAGAGTACACAGAAGAAAAGAACTATTCAACTCTCTAGAATATTATTGTTTTTAAGAGACCTTTATTTTCCTAACAAAACTTGCTCTATCACAAAGATTGGATTGAAAGAACAAGATCGGCGTGAACAACATAAACAAAACAACAAAAGATTATACTGGTTTTATCACAACATGTTTTTTCTTACCGAAAGAAAGCTTAATGATTCCTTCTGCACTGACATCCCCTTCAATAATAAGATGTGTTTCATCCTCAATAATTTGATCATTTACACGTACACCTCCACCTTGAACGTGTCGGCGTGCCTCACTATTAGATTTAGCGAGTCCTGCTTGTACTAAAAGAGTGAGCAATCCAACACCTTTTTTTAATTCTGAGGCATTAATTTCAACAGTTGGAAGATTTTCTCCCAAAGTTTTTTCTTCAAACGTTTTGCGAGCAGTCTCTGCTGCTGCATTTGCAAGAGCACGTCCATGCAACATTGCTGTAACTTCTGTTGCAAGAATTTTTTTTGCTTCGTTAATTTCTGTCCCTTGTAATACAGAAAGTTTAAGAATCTCATCCATTGGCAATGGGGTATAGAGCTTTAGAAATCTTGTTACATCAGCATCTTCTATATTGCGCCAATATTGCCAAAA
The DNA here is from genome assembly GCF_042194445.1 of Bartonella sp. MF74HXZ. Lineage (NCBI taxonomy): Bacteria > Pseudomonadati > Pseudomonadota > Alphaproteobacteria > Hyphomicrobiales > Bartonellaceae > Bartonella > Bartonella sp. MF74HXZ. The sequence goes on from NZ_JBHIMW010000003.1 coordinate 42,120, forward strand.
TTGATAAGGTGACAGCATATCCGCATTCAGCCATATAGCCCCATTCAATGATTTACCCATTTTGGCACCGGAAGAGGTTGTCAGCAATGGTGATGTTAACGCATATAATTGTGGTGTTCCTAAACGATGCCCTAATTCGATTCCGTTAATAATGTTGCCCCATTGATCAGAGCCCCCCATTTGCATACGCAACCCATAACGTTTATAAAGTTCAACAAAGTCATAAGCTTGCAGAATCATATAATTAAACTCTAAGAATGACAAAGAGTGCTCACGCTCAAGTCTGAGTCTGACAGAATCAAATGACAACATACGGTTGACAGAAAAATGTTTTCCTACATCACGCAAAAATTCTAAGTAGTTTAAATTGCATAACCATTCAGCATTATTCACAATACAAGCATCAGTTTCTCGGTCACCGAATGTCAAATAGTTAGCAAATACCTTTTTAATACCATCAATATTTGCAGCAATATCATCTTGTGTCAGAAGACGTCGCGCTTCATCTTTGAAGGAAGGATCACCGATCAATCCGGTCCCTCCGCCCATTAAAGCAATGGGACGATGACCCGTTTTTTGTAACCAATAAAGCATCATAATCTGAAGAAGACTTCCAGCATGTAAACTCGATGCTGTTGGATCAAATCCAGTATAAGCGCTTACAGTTTCTTTTGAAAAAAGATCATCTAAGCCTTTTTCATCTGAAATTTGGTGGATAAAACCACGTTCGCTCATAATTTGTAAAAAATCAGATTTAAAGGCAAACACAGATTCAATTTCCTAATTTTAAGAGTACATTCATTTCATATAATAGGTGTTTATATAATGGAGCGTTATCTACCATAACTGATGCACACATCACAAGAGAAAGAGACATATTGATAATATAAAGATAATAATACAGGTATTATTTCCTTTTTACGTTAAAAAAGAGACTTCTCGGTGATAGAAAAAAGGCATTCTGTTATTCTCATTTCTATCCTAGAATAAAATTTAGAAAAGTTTTAAGTACGGACTAAAAAAATTACTTTGTTATGATCAAAGACGACTTTTTCTGATTTTTTATAAATCTATCGTGTTTTCCTAAGTTAGTGAAAGTATTTCAGGAGGAGGAGCGAGAAGTTCATTGGTGATATGATTATCCAAATAGTGGGCACATCGTTCAATAAGTTCTTCATGACATCCACTGAAAAAGTGATTAGCCTCTTCTAATATTTCTTGTGTGATGATGATTCCTTTTTGTGTTTTCAATTTATCGACAAGTATTTGAACATCTTTTGGGGGGGAAACTTTATCGATACCGCCATGAATGATAAGTCCAGAAGATGGACAAGGTGCAAGAAATGAAAAGTCATAAACATTAGGCTGAGGGGCAACTGAGATAAATCCCTCAATTTCCGGTCGGCGCATTAAAAGCTGCATACCAATCCATGCTCCAAATGAATATCCTGCTACCCAACAATTTTTAGAGTCTGGATGTTGTGTTTGCACCCAATCGAGAGCAGCAGCAGCATCTGAAAGTTCTCCTATTCCATAATCAAATTCACCCTGACTACGACCAATACCACGAAAGTTAAAACGTAAAGTTGTAAAGCCACGTTGTTGGAACATATAAAAGAGGTCATAGACAATTTTATGATTCATAGTTCCACCAAATTGGGGATGAGGATGCAAAATGATCGCAATGGGTGCATTTTTTTGTTGTGAAGGTTGATAACGCCCTTCGAGCCGACCCGCGGGACCGTTAAAAATAATTTCTGGCATAAAATGCTCCTTAAATGCAATAAAAGGCTTTCATTGACCTTGGTCGACTTTTACCATAGAATCTCTTAAATAATTATTAGATATTCTTTTTTTAGTGCACTTTTCAAGAAAATTGCGCTATTTTTTTAATCAATTCATAAGATTAATGATTGCGATGTAAAATGGTTATAAGACGCCGATATTTTGATCATAACGCAACAACACCGCTCAAAAAAATGGCACGGATGGCGTTAGTGGAATCTTTAGAGATATTTGGTAATCCATCATCGGTTCATAAGGAAGGGCGTGCGGCTAAAACCTTGTTGCAAAAGGCACGTCGACAAATCGCTGAAAATCTTAAAACAGATCCAGATCACGTGGTATTCACCTCTGGTGCGAGTGAAGCAGCGATGACTTTGTTAACACCCTTTTACAATATGGGGAATGCAAAAGTTCAATTTTCTCATCTTTACCTTGGAGCGACTGAACATCCCTCTGTTGCAGAGGGAGGGCGTTTTTCTAAAGAATTGATAAGCGTCATTGCTGTTGATCAAGATGGGCTCATTCAACAAGATAAATTAACATCACTCTTAACGGTTCACGATAAAACAAAAGGTTTACCTCTTGTTGCTATTCAAGCTGCAAATAGTGAAACGGGTGTTATTCAACCGTTAACAGAAATCGCCGCTATTGTTCGGGATTTAGGAGGTACTCTTATTGTTGATTTGACACAATATGTCGATAAAAATTTCGTGGATATTAATCAGCTAGGAGGAGATTTTTTTATACTGTCTGCACATAAAATTGGTGGTCCTAAAGGAATAGGTGCTTTTGTTTCATGTGGTAATCTTCTTATGCCACAACCTCTTATTATTGGGGGAGGGCAAGAAAAAGGTCTTCGTGGAGGAACAGAAGCACTGCCCCTTATTGCTGCTTTTGGGGCAGCAATGGCTGATTGTTTCACACAGGAAGAAATAAAACAGTTAATATATTTACGCAATAAATTAGAAGATGGACTACAAAAAATAAGTAAAAATGTTGAAATTTTTGGCAAAAGAGTTCAACGTTTGCCAAATACAACTTACTTTACCGTGAAAAATATAAAAGCTGAAACGATGCAAATTGCTTTTGATTTAGAAGGGTTTTCTATATCATCCGGTTCTGCTTGTTCTTCGGGAAAAGTAAAACAAAGCAAAGTGTTGGAGGCAATGGGGTATCATGTTCCAAATGGTGCCATTCGCATTTCGCTAGGGCGGGACACGACTTCTGAGGATATTGATGATTTTCTATCGTTTTTTTCTCAAATTATAAGCAGGAAAAAAGAGTAAGATTTATCATCAAAAAGTTATAAAATTAGAATTATTTTAAAAATAAGATAAGTTTGATTGAAATTTTTGCACTTTACCTATAGCCTAGGAAATAACTTGCTACTTTAATCTTGTAAAAAAACAAGATTTTTAGTTACCGGTTTTTGACGCCAATAGTTACCGGTTTTTGACGCCAAAAAATGGAGAAAATTGATGCCGGCAGTACAAGAAACAATACGCCAAGTACGTGAAATAGATGTTGACCAATATAAATATGGTTTTGAAACCAATATTGAAACAGATAAAGCTCCAAAAGGCTTAAATGAAGATATTATCAAATTTATTTCTGCTAAAAAACATGAGCCTGAATGGATGCTAACATGGCGCTTAAAAGCTTACCGACGTTGGCTGACAATGCAAGAGCCTCATTGGGCGCGTCTTGAATATCCTAAAATTGATTTTCAGGAGCTTTATTATTATGCTGCTCCAAAAAATCATACAGGACCAAAATCTTTGGATGAAGTGGATCCTGAGTTATTAGCAACGTACGAAAAACTTGGCATTCCCCTTAAAGAACAAGAGATTTTGGCAGGAGTAAGAAAACAGTCTGATCCCTCTACTTTCGATGACAGTATGTCTGTATCGGGGCAGGTGGCTGTTGATGCAGTCTTTGATTCTGTTTCTGTTGTAACAACATTCAAAAAAGAGCTGGCACGTGCTGGTGTGATTTTTTGTTCTATTTCAGAGGCGATTATTGAACATTCTGAGCTTATTAAGGAATATTTAGGAACAGTTGTACCTATAAGTGATAATTATTATGCAGCCTTAAATGCAGCTGTCTTTACAGATGGTTCATTTGTTTATATTCCCAAAGGGGTTCGTTGTCCTATGGAGCTTTCAACTTATTTTAGGATTAATGAACGCAACACTGGCCAATTTGAACGAACATTGATTATCGCCGCTGAAGATTCCTATGTTTCTTATCTTGAAGGGTGTACAGCACCCCAACGTGATGAAAACCAACTTCATGCGGCTGTCGTTGAACTTATTGCCCTTAAAAATGCAGAGATTAAATATTCTACAGTACAAAACTGGTATCCTGGCGATAAAGATGGAAAGGGCGGTATTTATAATTTTGTGACGAAGCGTGGAGATTGTCGAGGTGATAGCTCTAAAATCTCATGGACACAAGTTGAGACTGGTTCTGCGATTACTTGGAAATATCCATCCTGCTTACTCCGTGGTGATAATGCGCGTGGAGAATTTTATTCTATTGCTGTTGCAAACGGTCATCAACAAATTGATTCTGGTACAAAAATGATTCATTTGGGAAAAAATACATCCAGTCGTATTATTTCCAAGGGCATTTCTGCAGGTTTTTCAAATAACACTTATCGAGGACAAGTTACAGCACATCGAAAAGCACAAAATGCGCGTAATTTTACGCAATGTGATAGTTTGTTAATCGGAAATGATTGTGGTGCGCATACAGTCCCTTATATTGAAGCAAAAAATGCAACAGCTCAGTTTGAACATGAAGCCACAACATCAAAAATTTCTGATGACCAACTTTTTTATGTTATGCAGAGAGGAATTCCCGAAGAAGAAGCTATCGCATTAATTGTAAATGGTTTTGTAAAAGAGGTCATTCAAAAACTTCCCATGGAATTTGCTGTCGAAGCACAAAAGCTTATTGGTATCAGCCTTGAAGGTAGTGTTGGATAATTTATTGAATTAGATAAATAGAAGACTTGATGTAAAAGGGCTGTAACAGTAGCAAATAATGCTAAAAATGACCTCTATGGTAATTACAAAAGTAGATGGATGCTAAGGCAAAATAATACGCATTGGTATCTGAAAAACAGCCAAAACAGGATTAAATTATGTTAGAGATAAAAAATTTGCACGCCCGTATTGCTGGGACCGATACAGAAGTTATTCGTGGTTTAAACTTGACAGTTCAAGATGGAGAAGTTGCCGCTATCATGGGACAAAATGGAGCCGGAAAATCAACTTTGTCTTATTTGCTTGCTGGTCGTGATGATTATGAAATAACAGAAGGAGATATTCTCTATAATGGAAAATCGCTTTTAGAAATGGATCCAGCAGAACGTGCTACATATGGTGTTTTTCTTGCATTTCAATATCCAATGGAAATACCAGGGGTAGCAACGATGGAATTTTTAAAAGTTGCGATGAATTCTCAACGCAAAGCGCGTGGTGACAAAGAGCTTAAAATTCCTGAATTTATAAAATGTGTTAAAGAAGTTTCAGCCAAACTTGAAATAGATATGGATATGCTAAAGCGTCCATTAAATGTAGGTTTTTCAGGTGGAGAAAAAAAACGCGCTGAAATTTTACAAATGGCACTTCTTGAACCTAGACTTTGCATTTTAGATGAAACGGATTCTGGTTTAGATATTGATGCATTAAAAATTGTTGCAGATGGTGTTAATAAACTTCGGGATTCAAAACGTTCATTTTTGGTGATTACCCATTATCAACGGCTGCTTAATTATATTATTCCTGACACGGTACATGTTCTTTATAAAGGACAAATTATCAAAAGCGGAGATAAATCCTTAGCGCTTTATTTAGAGCAAAATGGGTATGCTGATCTTATCAGGGAAGCGGTTTGAGGTTATTGAATATGAATACACAACAAAACTTGTTAGCAGTTGAAGAAAATATACTCAGTAATTTCAATCAGTGTGTAAACGACTTACCTGGTAATAAAGCTGTACAGGAAATCCGCAAGAAAACTATTGAGCAGTTTCAAACGGCACAGCTTCCTTCCCGTAAAATCGAAAGCTGGCATTATACCAATCTGCGTACCTTACTGAAGTCTATTAGCAATTTTTCAAAAGTTCAAAACAATCAATTGGTTGATGCTTTGCTTTCAGAAAGTGCTGTTTTCTCCATAAACAATGGAAAAACATCGATAGAGTCAAAGGTAGATAATATTACAGTAAAACGCCTTTCAGATGCATTAGAAGATAATTCTGTACAGATAAATCAAAACATTTCCGATGAGGATTTTATTGGACAGTTAAATACAGCTTTTGTTACAGATGGTTGGCTTTTTCACATCCCTGAAAATACAAAGTTAAATATACCCATTGAATTACAAAATATACAAATGGGGGGACAATCTCATATTTTTTCGGATATAAAAGTTGATAAAAATAGTCAAGTTACGTTTATTGAACATCAGATTGGCAATGATAAAGATACCTTTGTCAGTTCAATATTTTCATTAAATGTTGCTGCTGATAGTGATGTTACATGGATTCTCATTCGCAATCGTGATTTTAATTCTACACAATTTGGTCGATTTTGTGCTGTTCTTGATCAAAGAGCGAAGTTATCACTTTATGTCATTAATATAGGGAGCCAATTAAATCGCCAAGAAGTCGATATTGAATTACAGGGAGAAGAATCTGATTTTCAATTACGCGTTATAAATTTATTATCAGGACAAACACATAGTGATCTAACAATGACTGTTCGTCACGTGGAAGAAAAATCAACATCAAGTGAAATTATACGCAATGTGGTTACAGATAAGGCTGCTGGTGTTTTCCAAGGAATAATACGTGTGTCTCAAAAAGCGCAAAAAACAGATGCACGCATGGCTTGTAATAGCCTTATTCTTTCAGATGATGCAGAATTTAATGCAAAGCCTGAACTAGAGATTTTTGCTGATGATGTTGCATGCGGTCATGGTGCAACAGTTGCTAATATTAATCATGATTATCTTTTTTATCTTATGGCGCGTGGTATCCCATTTAAAACGGCTCGTGCACTTTTGATTAAAGGATTTATCTCTGAGCTCATTGATGAGATCAAGCAAGATAATATTCAAATTGCTTTGGAGAATATCATTAGTAAATGGCTTGAAAAAAATGTTTAAGGTAGAAAAAATGGAAAATAACGTAAAAACATTTACTTATAATGTCGAAGAAATTCGGCGTGATTTTCCTCTTTTGCACCATCAAGTTTATGGAAAGCGATTAGCATATCTTGATAGTAGTGCTTCTGCCCAAAAACCAGTGTCAGTACTCAATGCAATGAATAATTATTATCATTATAGTTATGCTAATGTGCATAGGGGAATGTATTTTTTAGCCAATATAGCAACACAATCATATGAAAATTCTCGTGAAACCGTTCGTGTTTTTCTAAATGCTCAAAAAGCTGAAGAAATTGTTTTTACGAAAAATGCAACAGAAGCTATTAATACCGTTGCTTATGGTTGGGCTATGCCCAAACTCAAAGAAGGTGATGAGATTGTTCTAACGATCATGGAACATCATTCAAATATTATTCCTTGGCATTTTCTCCGTGAACAAAAAGGTGTTAAACTTATTTTTGTTCCTGTCGATGAAAATGGTGTTCTGCACATTGAAGATTTCCAAAAGGCTTTAAGCAAAAAAACGCGGCTTGTTGCTATTACGCATATGTCCAATATATTAGGAACTGTACCTCCTGTTAAAGAGATTATTAAACTCGCACATCAAAATTCTATTCCTGTTCTTGTTGATGGTTCTCAAGGAGCAGTACATTTAACCGTTGATGTGCAAGATCTCGATTGTGATTGGTATGTCTTTACAGGTCATAAGCTTTATGGTCCCACCGGTATTGGTGTTTTGTATGGTAAGGAAGATAGACTAGAAGAAATGCGTCCTTTTCAAGGGGGAGGGGAAATGATCGAGGAGGTAACAACCGATAAGGTTTTTTATAATGCTCCTCCTTACCGTTTTGAAGCAGGCACTCCTCCTATTGTTGAAGCTATTGGATTAACTGCAGCTATTGATTATATACAAGAGAAAGGTCGTAGCACGATTCATGCCCATGAGAGGTCCCTTTTAGCTTATGCGCAGGAAAAACTTAAAATGGTTGAGTCATTGCGTATTTATGGTCATTCTCCCAATAAAGGAGCTATTATATCATTTACAATTGAAGGGATTCACGCCCATGATATCGCTATGTTTATTGATAGAAAAGGAGTTGCAATACGCGCGGGAACCCATTGTGCACAGCCTTTATTACAGCGCTTTGGTCTAACATCTATTTGTCGGGCATCATTAGCCATGTATAACACTCAAGAAGATGTAGATCAATTAGTAGAAGCATTGAAAGAAACAAGGACATTTTTTAATGGCTGAATCAATTGAAGAGCGTCATTCTACAGAATCTGTTGAAACTGTAAGCGAAAATAAAAAATCTTATATATCAGCAATTCCAGCAGATGAAATTGATCGTATGACGAATGATATTATTGCTGCTCTCAAAACAGTTTATGACCCAGAGATTCCTGCTGATATTTATGAGCTTGGACTGATTTATCGTATTGATATTGAAGATGATCGTTCAGTAAAAATTGAAATGACTCTTACAGCACCGGGATGTCCTGTTGCTGGTGAAATGCCGGGGTGGGTAGAAAATGCAGTCAGTGCAGTTGAAGGGGTTTCGTATGTTGAAGTCACTATGACTTTTGATCCACCATGGACACCTGATTGTATGTCAGAAGAAGCTCAAATTGCTGTCGGATGGTACTAACAATACTGTTCGTGAATGCATCGTTTTTCTCAAACATTTGGATTTAAAAACGATTACATGCATCATAATAAACAAAAATTAGAACTTAACTGGATTGGAAAAGAGAAACGTCCCAAACTAAAAACTCATATCTTATTAGAAGATCGTGAAAAATCTTATCATGCCTCACATCAAATATCATCTCAGGATATTTTTGATAATAAACTTATTTTTGGTGATAATTTACTCGCACTCAAAGCACTTGAGAAAGAATATACAGGCAAGGTAAAATGTATCTATATCGATCCGCCTTATAATACAGGTAATGCTTTTGAACATTATGAAGATGGTTTAGAGCATTCCATATGGCTAAGTTTTATGAGAGACAGGCTAGAATTGTTACATCATTTACTGGCGGATGATGGAAGTATCTGGATTTCCATTGATGATGATGAACAAGCCTATCTTAAAGTGGTGATGGATGAAATTTTTGGTCGCCAAAATTTCATCAACAATATTATCTGGCAAAAGAAATATGCTCCACAAAATGATACAAAATGGCTTTCTGATAACCATGATTTTATAATGGTTTATGCCAAAGATAAAATGTTTTGGCGTCCTCAATTGCTTCCTCGTTCAAGCGATATGGATGCGCGCTATAAAAATCCTGATAATGATCCTCGCGGCCCTTGGAAATCTGGAGATTTATCCGTAAAAAGAGTGACGCTTAAGGATATTTATGAAATCATCACACCTTCTGGACGCAAGGTGATGCCCCCTAATGGTAGAAGTTGGGCTATGAATGAAAAAAAGTTCTTTGAATTATTAAAAGATAATCGTATTTGGTTTGGTCCAACAGGAAGCAATGTTCCTTCTCTGAAGCGTTTTTTATCAGAAGTAAAAAATGGTACGGTTTCAATGACGATTTGGCCCTATACAGAAGTGGGGCACAATCAAGATGCCAAAAAAGAAGTCAAAGTTTTTAATTCTGATAATGTCTTTACAACTCCTAAACCGGAACGGTTAATGGAACGCATCATTCAACTTGCCACCAACCCCGGTGATCTTATACTGGATTCTTTTGCTGGTTCTGGCACGACCGGTTCTGTTGCTCATAAAATGGGAAGAAAGTGGATTATGATTGAACTTGGTGAACATTGTCACACCCATATTATCCCTCGTTTAAAACAAGTCATTGATGGAACTGATCAAGGGGGAATTTCCAAAAGTGTCAATTGGCAAGGTGGCGGGGGATTCCGTTATTATCGCCTTACACCTTCTCTGTTGCAAAAAGATCCATGGGGACAATAGATTATTAGTCGCGAATATAATGCTGCGATGCTTTCAGAAGCAATGTGCAAACATATGGGGTTTACCTATGCACCTGATGAAAATCATTATTGGATGCAAGGGTATTCAACTGCGACAGATTATATTTATGTCACAACAAACGCTATGACTCATGAACACCTCCGTATTATAAGTAAAGAGGTAGGCTCTCATCGCACTTTGCTGATTTGTTGTACAGCATTTGATACAAAATCAGCATCATTTGAAAATCTAACACTCACTAAAATTCCCCGTGCAGTATTAGAAAAATGCGAATGGGGAAGGGATGATTACAGTTTAAATATAGCCAATCTTGAACCAATGATTGTGGTAAAAGAAAGCAACAAAGATAAAGATATTGCACAAAAAGAATTAGATCTATTTGAATAATATATAAAAAGCGGAGTTTTTCATAAACACTGTTGAAAAAAGGATTTCTGCTCGCTTATCGTTGTGTAATCCTCAACGTGATTCTTTAAATATTTTGGTAAAAATCTTAAAAAATATAGAGCTTTCTAAAAATGCTGATTTGGTTGCAGAGTTGGAAGTGATAAAAAATCTTTATCCTTCTGTATAAGATTTTGAACAAAACTTTCCTTCTTTTTGTTTTGCTTTAGCAACGGGTGTGGGAAAAACGCGACTTATGGGTGCTTTTATCAGCTATCTTTATTTAACAGGTCGCAGTCGCCATTCTTTTATTTTAGCTCCAAATTTAACTATTTATGAAAAATTAAAACAGGATTTTAGTCTCCAAAGCCCAAAGTATGTCTTTAGTGGAATAAGTGAATTCATTGCAAATAGACCTGTTATTATTACAGGTGACGATTATGAAAGTGGTAAAGGTATTCGCACTGATGATCAGCACTTTCAAGGACAAAAGCGTTTGTTTGAGAGTAAGGATACAGCCTTTATCAATATTTTTAATATTTCTAAAATTAATACAACAGATAACAAAAAAGGTGCATTAAAATCCAGTATTCCACGAATTAAACGCTTGCAAGAAACGATTGGCGAAAGTTATTTTGATTATCTCGCAAATCTTCCTGATTTAGTTTTGTTAATGGATGAAGCACACCGTTATCGTGCTTGCGCTAGTGCGACGGCAATTAATGAGTTAAAACCTGTTTTAGGAATAGAGCTTACAGCGACACCAAAAACAATAGGTGCAAAACCTGTAGATTTTAAAAATGTTGTTTACAGCTATTCACTTGCAGAGGCTATGAGGGATGGTTTTGTAAAAGAGCCTGCTGTTGCTACACATAAAGATTTTCAACCTCAAAATTATACATTTGAGCAATTAGAACATATCAAATTGCAAGATGCAATTCATGCCCATTAAAATGTGAAAACAGATTTAGTTGCCTATAACAAAAAGTTCATTAAGCCTTTTATTTTAGTTATCGCTCAAGATGCAATTCATGCACAAAAACTACGGAATTTATTGGAATCAGATAATTTTTTTCATGTACCTATAAGGGAAAAATATTCAAAAGCTTATTGCAATTGAAGATTTTCATGAACCAACAGAAATTGTTATTCACGTTAATAAATTAAAGGAGGGGTGGGATGTCACGAATCTTTATACTATTGCTCAATGGATATTTGAAAATTACCCAGAAAAATGCCGTCAAAAACAAAAGCATTCAAGGGCAATAATTACTCCCCTTAATAGTGATGCAGCTCTTATTCAGCAAATTGTTGCTGAAATAGGAGCAGGACGCCCTCAGTTACAAAAACGTTATTCAGAAATTAAAACCACTGAAGGACGACCACGGCAATATTATTTTACTAAACAAACAGATAGTGCTGAAATTGATGCAGTAGAGGACAATGCAAAGAGTAGAACAGAAGATGGCTCTGTTAAAGAGCATGATCTTTATCCATTATTATCTAAATTTTTATGGTCAGAATTTGCAGTTTATAGCAAACGCATTAATGAGAAATGTTCTCGTAATAAACATGGTGCAGGCGGAAATAAATGGCTTTATCCAGATCTCGTAGGAATGCAAGATTTAAGCAGTGAATGGAATCGTGAAATCAAAGATTGTGTTTTGCAATATTTTGATAAAAAAACGAAACTTTGGTCTTTTGAAGTAAAAATTCTCATCAATCATTCAAATTTACGAAAAGCATTTTTTCAAACAGTTAGTAATTCGTCATGGGCTAATTTGAGTTATTTAGTTGCTAGTGAAATTGAAGGAGTTGATACATTAAAAGAGCTTCGAATGCTTTCAAGTTTGCATGGAGTTGGATTTATAAGACTTAATAAGGAAAACTCTTCCGAGAGTGAGATTTTAATTCCTGCCAAAGAACGTAGTGATATTGACTGGGATACTGCTAATAGACTAGTGGAGGAAAACAAAGACTTTCTTGATTATATTAAGCTCATTCGTCAATTTTATCAAACTGGCGAGATGCGTCCACTAGATTGGGATCATATGTATCCATGAGAGGTATTTTAAAAAAGACTCTATTGTTTAAAAGCCCTTATTTTCAGAGTGATAAAAAATTACTCTAATTATTTTATTTGACTTATTATATTGATTTATAATGATAATGAGTCATTTGTTTTAAACTTAAATGAGGGAGGTAAATATCCTAGCATTCAATCTTTAAAAACCACCTTATATTGATATTGTATCAATCAAAATTGTTTGCGTGCATCTCATGAGTGGGCTTGAGTAGGGGAAGAGTAAAAATTCTGTTTTAGACCCGTTCTATTTTGTACGTGGGGCGTAATTCTATTAGATACTAGACTTAATAATTATAATTTATTACAAATTTGATATTTTAGAAAGTGAAATTCAATTTTCTTGCTTTTTTTACATCAAACATTGAAAATATTACTTCCTCATATTGAAGTCTTCTTACGGAGAATTTATACCACTATTTCTTTAATTTCCATTGTTATTCGTTTTGATTATTATTAAGTTTTTTGTTATCCAAATTAAACATTCAAAAAACTTTATTCTTATAAAATATTCACACAGTTTGCCACAATATTCTCTTTATTTTTCAATAATACCGCACGCCAAACGCGCACCACCTCCGCCAAGCGGTAATGGTTCGTCTGATTGATTATCTGCTCCTAAATGGATGACTAAAGAGTGCCCTTTAATTTCAGAGATTTTTTTTAATCGTGGAGCAAGAACGCTCATCATAGCATACCCTTGCTTATCAACATAAAGTGCTGGTAAATCACCAAGATGACCATTGACATTATAAGGTCCTAAATGTTTTCCGGTATGTTCCGGATCATAATGTCCACCTGCGCTTCCACCAATTATGCCATCTTTTGTATCACATGAAGGATTTACATGTACATGAAAACCATGCATCCCTTCTGATAAAGTAGATAAATTAGGGATGAAAATCAAACCGTATGTGTTTTCTTCAATTTTAATGCTACCAATAGCCTTTTTGGAATTATTATCTTCTAATTTATAAATATTTACTTGTGTTGATAGTGCTAATGCAGAATTTTTATGAATTAAAAATGCCATAAAAATCAATAATGATAATAATATTTTTTTCATAAAATACCTTATAATTATATTTAAATAAATTTTATCTATAAAAATAATCTATATTATTAAATATATATGATTGCATTAAATTGAAATTTAAGAAAAATAATTTACATAGAAATATTATTTCATTTATAATACGATAATCATTTCATCAAAAACAGAACATATAATTTGTTGATGACTTAATTATTTTTCATAGAAAAAATGACGAAAAATTTTTATTCATTATGAAATTTATAAGAGAAAGAATTATTATGATTCATATAAATTTCCCATAAAATACAGCATATACCGACACTTCCTCCCATTCCTGATCCTATCAGTGTTCCTATTATCATTCCGGCAGAAAGTGCTACTCCTATACCCATTGCGATAACTGGACCAAATCCTGGAAGAGCAATATAACCATAAGCTGCAAGAGTTGCTGCGATAGCTCCTGATATGCTACCATTTAAACCGCCAATGAAAGCAAATTCTTTAATAAAATGGCAGCACTTTTTTAATTTTTTTTCCTTACAGCTATGAACAGAAACGTTACTGTAAGTTTTAAAATCAATCATATTTTTTTCTTTCATTTTGAATGCTAACTGTTCCTGAATAGTCAACGGATACGAAAAAATGGGACTTTTTAAATTTTACTAAAGCACGCCAGATGCCTTTGTCATCTAAACGCAATCGTTTAATATTCTCAAAACCATTTTGCATAAGACAATTTTTAACTTGTGAAGCAGTAAATGAGTTCTGACCTATTTTAGTGACATTTTGAGTAGAGCTATAGGTAAAGGCTTGACAATAAGGAAGATGAAAAACCTCACTGATTGAAGTAGTGACTGTCAACGAGACACATACAATCATTATAAAAAAAATACTTAATTTCAAAAATTTATTTAGTTTCATCTTGTCACCATTTGTTGAAACAACACTTCATTAACCTCTGTGTTACTAACAAGTTCCCAAGATGATTTTATTTTTAATATTATACTTAATGATAAAAAGTTTTGAAACTCTATTGATTAAATAAAAATGTTTTTTATTATTTATTTTCTTATTAAAATTAATGTTATAAAATAACTATTTCAAAATGGTATTATTTTTTATTTGCTTTATAGTGTAAAATTTAACAGACATGATTTAGCAAGATATCTTTACAATTCCATCTGTAGTCTATAATTAACTTAATTATTATGCTTATTAGTTTTTTATCTGTAATTTTTATATTTCATACAAAACTATAAGAAATATATTTATTATAATTATTTTTTCTTATTTTATATTAGTATGCTAAATATATATAATAATTTTTAATAAAAAATGATGTATAGTACTACTAATTTTACATGTTTTATTACAAAAACTCAAATAGAAATAATTTTTCTGTGGTATTGATACCTTATTGACTTATTATTATTTGTTTATTTTACGTTATTATCCATTATTGCTCAGTAGAGCTGTTTAGATGATTTTGTTGGAAATATTTGCATAATTTCCTTGAATCCATAACCGGGATACATTCCTTCGCGCATAAATAAATTACGTAATGGTGAAAAACTATGTAACAAACCAAGCCCAACGCTTCGTATCATATGAACAGGCAACATATGAGAAAGTAGAGCAGAGTTAAGTGTATGAACAGCTCCACTTCGGATTAATATATCTGGTTTGCGGCATTTGTTATAATGCGCAACAATCATTTCAGAGTTAGAGTTGGACATTTTATTGGGTAAAATATCAATCAAAGTTTGGACATCACGGAATCCTAAATTCAATCCTTGTGCTCCAATAGGGGGAAAAACATGAGCGGCTTCACCCACTAAAATTGTTCGATTAGCAGCAAAATGATGAGAAAGAAGTCCTGAAAGCGGCCATGCTTGAATTGATGTTTCTAAGCGTAGCTTTCCAAGCATTGATTGCATTTGGTTTTCGATCATTTTTGCAATTTCTTTTGGTTCTATATTCAACAATTCCTCAGCACGAGAAGGATGAACAACCCATACAAGACTAGATCTTCGCCCTGGTAAAGGAACCTGTGTAAATGGACCATGTTCTGTATGAAATTCGGTTGATGTATTTTGATGAGAAAACTCATGAGAAAAGTTGAGAACAAGTGCTTTTTGTGGATAATTCCACTGTTTGACACTTATTCCTGCTGCGGCACGTGCAAGAGAGTGACGTCCATCAGCAGCAACAACAAGTGGAGCTTGAATGACTCTATGATCAGCAAGAGTAATACATACATGGTTTTTTGTGTGATGAAAAGATTTGGCTGCCGAAACAAATCTTGTAATATTGGGCGTATGTGTAATAGCATCGACTAAAGCACTGTTCAATTTTACATTAGGTATATTATAGCCAAAAGCTTTTTCACCAATTTCAGCAGAAGAAAAATGCACCGTAGGAGCATGCACAATTCTAGAAGTTATATCTACAATCCTCATGTAGGATAAAGCAGCAGCATATTTTTGAATATTATTCCAAATATTGAGTTTTTGAAGCATTCGTATTGCAGGCATCATAAGAGCAGTTGTCCGTAACTCATCTGTATGAGCAGGGGGGCCAACAAGAAAAACAGAAAACCCCTCATGTGCAAGACTCAGTGCGGACAACATTCCCACAGGACCTGCACCAATAACAGCAATATCTTTATGCTCTTTCTTTTCAAATATCACAACGATTTGAACCTTTGTCCATTGAGAAAATATTTTAACATTTCCAAATGATCACTCTCTTTTTATTATATGAAGCTCTTCTATTATAGTATGTAATAAATAATGCGATATAAAAAAGTAACCTTTTTATGATTTTTTTAAATGCTGGGTTATATCATCGGTAAAAAATGGCGTATTGATAGATGGTTGAAGACTTTAAAAACGAGGATAAGAAAACCTTGAAACGTAAACTAACAAAGAAAATTAAAACAAATGCTAAATTATTACGCCATAAAAAAGTAACAATGCCACAAGCAAAGGCTTTTTCTGTTCATTTACTAACAGCTTCGGGATCATTTTTAGCGTTTCTTTCTCTTATATCAGCCTCTCAAAAAGAATGGACAGCTATGTTCTGTTGGCTTGGGCTTGCACTTCTCGTTGATGGTATAGATGGACCAATTGCACGCAAACTTGATGTTAAATACGTTCTTCCAACATGGTCTGGAGAGCTGTTAGATAATATTATTGATTACGTGACTTATGTCTTAATTCCTGCTTTTGCACTCTATCAAAGTGGTTTTATGGGGATAGGGTTATCGTTTTCATTGAGTGCAATTATTGTTATTTCATCTGCTATTTATTATGCAGATACTAGCATGAAAACCAAAGAAAACTTTTTTAAAGGATTTCCTGTTGTTTGGAATATGATGATTTTTACGCTTTTTGTCGTAAGACCGGGAGAGTGGATTACTTTTATCATTATTGTTTTATCGGCGATTATATCTTTTTTGCCAATTTATTTTATCCATCCAGTAAGAGTCCTTCGTTTACGCAGAATTAATTTTCCAATTTTTCTCTTATGGTGTTTTTTTGGTGTTTCTGCATTCTTTTATCAACTAGAGGCTCCCTATTGGGTTAAAATAGGAATTTCAGTAACAGGAATTTATATATATTGTATTGGCGCAATCATGCAAATATTTCCTCAACTTGGGGCAAAAAATATAAAAAAATAATAAATAGTTGTTTTAAGAAGGGTGTAAGATGCAAATTGATTTTGGAGCAGATGATGATATTTCTTTTACGAAAGAAGGGCGTGCTGGTATTATAAAGCTCACACGCCCTTCAGTATTAAACGCTCTGAATCAACGAATGGTTTCAGCTTTAAAAAAAGCTCTCAGGACATGGGAAACAGATGATAATGTTTCTTGTGTTTTAATTGAAGGGGAGGGGCGTGCTTTTTGTGCTGGTGGAGATGTTGTAGAAATCTATCATATGGGGAAAAGTGCCTCTGCGTGTCAATACTTTAGTGATGAATATAGTTTAAATGCTTATATCAAACATTTTTCAAAGCCCTACATTTCTTTCTTAAACGGTATTTGGATGGGAGGAGGGGTAGGTATTTCTCTCTATGGTTCACATCGAATTGTTACAGAAAATACAGTTTTTGCTATGCCAGAAGGTGCAATTGGATTTTTTCCAGATGTAGGTGCAAGTTTTTTCTTACCATCTCTTCCCAATCATTTTGGCATCTATCTTGCATTAACGGGCGCACGCATAAAGTGGGGAGATTGCTTAAATTTAGGATTAGCAACACACGCCGTTGCTGAAATTGAATTCGATATGATTAGAAAAGCTATTATTGAGCAAGGAGATCCTACTTTAGCTTTAAACGAGCGAGCAATTACAAAAGACTATGAAACGAGTCATGAAATACGTTGTATTATTAACACTTGTTTTAGTGCCCATACCTTAGAAGAATGTCTTGAGTTGCTACATAAAAAAAGTAATGAAGGTATTTTATTTGCTAAAGAATGTTATGATATTTTGCAGTCACGTTCTCCGATAAGTTTAAAAGTTATCTGGAAACAAATGAAACAAAATTCATCTCAAACGTTGGAAGATTGTATGAAAATTGAAAACCGTATTGCACATCATATGATTAATTCACATGATTTTCATGAAGGTATACGTGCTATGTTAATCGATAAGGATAAAAGACCTCAATGGCAGCCAGATAAACTTTCAAATGTGACAGATGAAATGGTAGATTCTTACTTCCAACCTGTTGAGCAAGAGTTATTATTGTGAAAAATAATTCTCACAAACGGATTTCAAAAATCAATTTAATTTATAACTGTTATTTACGGTTTTTGGCACTCATTTGCTTAGTCCTAGGTATTTGTTATTGGATACGCCTTGTTGGTGTTTTTCCAGGTATTCTATGGCGTTTTGATCTTATGCCTTGGCAGTGGCAATTTGCATCAGCTATATTGGCTATTCTCTATCCTATTGCCTTAGTTGGACTTTGGATGTATTCGTTATGGGGTATCATTGTGTGGTGTATTGCAGCATTGATTGAAGCAATAACAATATATTATTCTGATTTTATTTATCAGCCATTTGTACCATTATTTCATGGAATATTGTTTTTAGCTTTCATAATACTACAAATTGTGATGATTTTTTTAAAAAGAGTAAAAAATAAAAAAACATCGTGATTGAAATTTTCGAGCCAGAATAACAGGCTCGATTTTCAATCATACTTAACTTCAAAGATTATCAAGTTTTTAAAAGTAGCTCACCACAGTTTTCAAACATACGTTCCTCAAAGTGCTAATGCTAGATATACTTTTTCCATAAAGTTCCATAATATATATTATGCGATAATGTGATACAGAAAAACAAAAGAAACCCTACTTTAAAACATAAATCACATTTGTAATCGTACAATTCACTTTTAAAACAAATTTAAAACAAAATTATGGTAATGGCGATATAATTGAACAGCGTATTAAAATATTTGGTCTTTAAGGAATATTCCTTAAAGACCAAAATAGTTGTAATGAAATTACGTCGTATAAATAATAAAAATTACTGTACTATTTTACAACGTTTTATACGTGCAAGATCACTCAAAACAGCATTACGATTATTTAAAGCTGAAATTTCATTACTTTCACTTGATTTTACATCCATAAAAAACAAAGCAGGTACAAATACAACACCTGCTGCTGCTAAGGCCACGTTTTTATTTCTTGCTTTAGAACGCTCTGCAATTGTATCATTAATCTGACGTTTATTAGCCAAAAACTCCCGTTGAATATCGGCACAACTCATTGATCCGTCATGTATTGTTGTCGTTGAAATGTTTTTTTCTAAACGCCCTCCACATGCTGTCAAGGAAACCGCTAAAACCACAATACATACACCCCGCTTAAAATTCTTATACATAAAAGCCTCATTTTCGACATAAAAAAGCACTAAATATGTCAAAATTGAAATAAAATAAAGGATAAATTTAAAAGTATTTTATTTAACTTAAAATATTGCACATAATAAGCTTACGTATCTGTTTCAAAAGTAAGACCTTGATATGCAGGTTTTACATAGGATGGGACATAATTTATAACCTTGTTGTAATCCAGCGATCTATCCATATGTGTAAGTATTGCTTGTTTTGGCTTTAAATATTCTATCCATTGTAATGCTTGATCAACAGAAAAATGACTCGGATGGGATTTAAATTGAAGAGCTTCAATGATGAGAACATCCAAACCCATTAATTTGGATAAAGTTTTTTCAGGAAATTCACTAACATCCGTACAATAGGCAACATTCCCAATCCGAAAACCTAAGGAATGAATGTTTCCGTGGTGTTGTAAATGTGTATTGACGCTTATTGCTCCGCCCTGCCCCTGAATAATAAATTGGCTATCTTCATTGATAAGATGCTCTTTTAAAATGGGAGAATAAGATGAAGCTTTTGGTGTTTGAAAACAATATCCGAAAGCACTTTTGAGATGCTCTAGTGTAAATCTGTCGGCATAGATATCTATTAGACATTTTTGTGCAAGTGCATAGCTGCGTAAATCATCAATACCGTGGATATGGTCTGCATGAGAATGTGTGTAAAGAGCAGCATCAAGATGGCTTACACGCGCATCAATCATTTGTGAGCGAAAATCTGGACCTGTATCAATAACGATTGTTGTTTTGTCTCCTGAAGGTTTAATACGTTCAACTAATAAAGAACTTCTGTAGCGTTTATTTTTAGGGTTATTCGGATCACATGTTCCCCAATCACCATTGGGTCGAGGCACTCCTGGAGAAGGACCACAACCTAATATTGTAAATCGGTATTGATCACACATATCTTTTGCCTTATTTCATTTTACTAAATAAACGAAAAGCGTTACGCGTTGTTATTTGAGCTGTTTCTTCAATGCTTAAGCCAATTGTTTCAGCCAAAACAGCTGCTGTATAGCATACAAAAGACGGTTCATTTGTTTTTCCCCGATGGGGACTAGGTGCTAAGAATGGAGCATCTGTTTCCACTAACAAATGCTCATGGGGCACAATTTTTGCTATTTCACGGATTTCAAGTGCATTTTTAAAAGTGAGAATACCTGAAAAAGAAATATAACCACCAAGTTCGATTCCAGCACGAGCAAGTTGCATTCCAGACGAATAACAATGAAGGATAAAGGGGAAAGCTCCTTCTTTTATCTGTTCACGTAATATTGTCTCCATATCGAGATCGGCATTGCGTGAATGTATAACAAGAGGAATCTGTGTTTCTCGAGAAGCAATGATATGTTCTTGAAAAACTTTTTTTTGCTCTTCTGGTGTAGAATAATCATAATGATAATCAAGCCCCCCTTCCCCAAACGCAACAATTTTAGGGTGATTCGAGAGCTGTATAAGCTCTTCCGCTGTAATATTTTGTTCTTCATGCGCATGATTGGGGTGTGTTCCAACAGAACAAAAGACTTGATCATAGCTTTGCACAATGGCTAACAGCTTATCTAACTTATGAACATGGGTTGAAATTGTTATCATACGTTTAACGTCAGCATCTAAAGCCCGTTGGATAACATTATCCAAATCTTGTGAAAAATCTTCAAAATCAAGATGACAATGTGTATCAATCAACATGATAAGTATCTTCTTTCTTCAAGATATAACGAGGAAAAATCGGTTCTGGTGGTGGAAGATCAAGCCCTTCTTGAATTCTTGAGTGACTTATATGATACAATAACCGATCATCTTCAGCAACCGCAAGGCTATCAAGAAGTTTCGCTGCTGATTGGGGTATGAAAGGTAAAAGCATAATTCCTATTCTCCGCAAGATTTCTACAGTGATATAAAGAACTGTAGAAAATCGCTCTTGGTCATTTTTACGTAAACTCCAAGGTTGTTCGTTGGCAAAATAGCGATTGGCATCTGCTACAATTGAAAAAATAGCTGAAAGTGCTAAATGCATACTATAAGAAGACATAGCTTGATGTACAGTTTCAAGTACTTGAAGAGATTGTTCTAAAAGCTGTTTATCTTGAGCTAAAAATGAAGTTGGTCTCGGGACTTGTGCATTACAATTTTTGGCAATCATAGACAAACAGCGCTGTGCTAAATTACCAAGATCATTAGCAAGGTCAGCATTAATACGGTTCACAAGGCTTTCATGGGTATAACTACCATCTTGTCCGAATGGTACTTCACGGAGAAGGAAATAACGGACCTGATCAAGACCATAATGATCAACCATTTCAAAAGGATCAACGACATTTCCAATAGATTTTGACATTTTTGCACCACGATTAAGTAAAAAACCATGTGCAAAAATATTTTTAGGCAATTCAATTCCAGCAGACATTAAAAATGCCGGCCAATAGACTGCATGAAAACGAATAATATCCTTACCAATAATATGCGTATTTGCAGGCCAAAAATCACGTTTTTTTGAATTTTTATTGAAAAAACCAATTGCTGATAGATAATTTGTAAGCGCATCAACCCAGACATACATCACATGCTTTGGATTCTCAGGAACAGCAATGCCCCAGTTAAAACTTGCGCGTGAAATAGAGATATCTTTTAAACCTGATTTTATAAAACTTATAATTTCATTACGCCGCTCAAGTGGAGCAATAAAATCAGGATGTTTTTCATAATATTCAAGAAGAGCCTTTTCATAATGAGAAAGTCTAAAAAAATAACTTTCTTCTTCATTCCATTCAACTGGAGAGCCTAATTCTTTCTCACGGCGGATGTTGTCTGGTCCAATTTCCGTATCTTTTTCTTCATAATAGGCTTCTTGGCGAACCGAATACCACCCCGTATAACGACCGAGATAAATATCGCCATTTGCTTCCATCTTTTTCCAAATTTCTTGACAAGCTTGGTAATGGCGTTCTTCTGTCGTACGAATAAAATCATCGTTAGAACAATTTAATACTGCAAGCATTTTTTGAAACACAGCACTATTACGATCTGCAAGTTGCTGAGGTGTCATGCCTAATGCTGCTGCGGTTTGTTGCATCTTTAGACCATGCTCATCTGTACCAGAAAGAAAAAATACATTTTTTCCGTTTAATCGTTGAAAGCGGGCTAAGACATCGCTTGCAATTGCACTATAGGCATGTCCAATATGTGGAGCACCATTAGGATAAAAAATGGGAGTTGTTATGTAATATGTGTCACGCATGTCATACTCGTTGTAAAACGCTATAAATAAAAGATATAATGACATAACGTCGATTCATCGTATTGTCACGGAAAAACTAATCCTCATGAATGATCTTATGAACTTTAAAAAGTAAGTTAATAACAAACTGCTTTTTATCTAGATTAAACAGTTGTATTTCCTCTATTTCTTGATGAATCTCTTGCCATTTTTCCGCATATTTTTTTGAGAGAAATAAGTCACCCTTTTCAACGAGCATGATAGCTTTTTTTTGAATTTTATTAAGAATTTCATCACAAAATTGTTGAAATTGGAATGTAGAAGAAACAGATGAAAATGTTTGTGCAAGAGTATGTACAATCGTTGCGTTACAAACAGGTTTCTCTAAGAGAGCATCAATTGTTCTAATAATTTCAAGACCGCCATGGCAGATAAGTAAAGCAGCTTTTCGAGGACTTCCTTTAGATTTTTTAATAATTATTTCAATTGTTTTCTCATCAGGTAAGTTCTGATTGGCGAAAATATGTGTAATAACTTTTTTCATTTCATCGTTATTTAACGGACGAAAAGAAATTTTTTGACACCGTGAATGGATTGTTGGAAGCAATTTTCCTGAAGAATGCGCGATAATAACAAATAACGTTTTTGAAGGTGGTTCTTCAAGTATTTTGAGAATTGCATTTGCTGCATTTCTATTCATATCATCTGCAGAATCAATAATAACAATACGCCATCCATTATCTTGCGATGTTCGGCTTAAAAAATGCATAATATCACGGACATCATCAACGAGTATTCCTGTTTTAAACTTTTGCGTTTTTACATCAAATCGACGTGAAATATACAAAAGACCAGGGTGACTTCCTTGTGTAATTTGGCGCCATGGAGTAGAATAAGGATCGGGTTTCAAGAAAGCCCCCTGTTGAGAACTTAAAATGTTCCAAGCAAGATGAAAGGCTAATGTAGCTTTTCCAATCCCATATTCTCCTTCAAATAATAATGCATGATGCAAACGCTTTTCTTTAAGCATTTGTGTCAAAAAATGACGAACATCCTCATGACCAAAGACAACATCATTCTGGGATGGTGATAAAATTGTATCAATATCATCATATTGGCGTAAGATATTTACATTACTCATGAAAGCTGATCCAACAATACCTGATGACAAATATTTTTTATTTGATGTGCAACGGCTTCCACTGAGCCAGTGGCATCAATGACTCGAAATCTATGGGGTTCCTGTTTGGCCAATTGAAGAAAAGCTTGACGCCTTTGTTCTTGAATTTCCAACTGATCTTTTTCAAAATAATCAATTTCTTCTGTTTCTTTTCTTCGTAAATTTGCACGTTTCATACCACACATTGCTGGCATATCTAATAAAAATGTTAAATGGGGCAAGATACCATTGAGTGCAATACACTCTAAAACAGCAAGAAGAGAAGAACTGACTGTATCATTGAGTCCTTGATAAACGCGTGTAGAATCAATAAAGCGGTCACATAAAACGATTTTACCTTTTTGCAAAGAAGGCGCGATAACCTCGGTAACATGGTCGACACGTGCGGCTGTAAACAAAACAGCTTCAATCAACGGTCCATACTGTTGCGCCTGCCCTGACAACAAAATATGCCGGATTACTTCTGCTCCTAGCGTTCCCCCTGGTTCTCGTGTTGTGACAACATCATAACCTTGGTGTGAGAGAGACTCAGCAAGTAAAGAAATCTGCACCGTTTTTCCTACCCCGTCCCCTCCTTCGAATGTAATAAAATAACCTGACACGTATGACCTTAACCTTATTAGCACGTAACTACAAATATTTCCGTAACCATCCAATTGTTATTTCATAGAATGCATTTTTTACTTTTGCAAAGAAACTTCCTTCCTGAACATTCATTCCGGCAAAAACTGGTTTTTCCAGAAGAACCTTTTTATCTTCTAAAATTTGAAGAACGCCAACTGATTGCCCAGAAATGATAGGAGCTTTCAATGGACCATGATATTTAATTTTTGCTTTAACATTTACTTTTTTTTCATTCGAAAGCATAAAACTTATTGGTTTTTTAACAATGAGTGGAACAAAATTTTCCTTACCACCATAAACAGAAGCACGACCAACCGTTTCTTCTTTTGTGAAAATCGTTTTGAGATCAAATGCTGTCATTCCCCATTGAAGAATGCGTTCTATTTCTTTTGTATATTTTTTATCATCTTGTAAACCATTGATTGCTAAAAAAAGACGTCGATGATTTTTAGAAATGGTGGCAACCATTGAAAAACCTTCTTTTTCGCTGTAGCCAAAACCAAATCCTTCTACACCAATTTCCTTAGAAATAAGAGGATTTTTATTACGTTGAAAAATATTATTCCACGTAAAATGAGGCTCACGATAAAGTGCATAATAATCCGGATATTCCTGAACAATATGACGTGCTAATATAATCATATCACGCACGGTTACAAATTGTCCCTCTTCGGGTAACCCTGTTGCGTTAACAAAATGACTCTGAGATAATCCTACTATTTTTGCGCGCTGATTCATCAGGTTTGCAAAATGAGCCTCATGTCCAGATATTCCTTCAGCAAGAATAATAGCAGCATCATTTCCATTCATAATAATTAAACCACGTAAAAGATCAGAAACACTGATTTCTGTCTTTATCTTTGCAAACATAGTAGTTGTACCGGAAGGTGCTCCACCTTTACGCCAAGCATTTTCACTAACCTTGAATTTCTGCGTACTCTTTAACAATCCCTCCTTTAAGTGATGAAATACGACTTCCACTGTCATCAATTTTGCTAATGAAGCAGGAAAAAAAGGAATATCACTTTGTTTTTCATAAAGTATTGTCCCTGTATCATCATCGAGTAACAACAATTGTGATGCAGAAATTTGAAAACCTTCTGCTCTCCCCCACATGTCAAATGCCAATATCCCCCATAAAGTCAATAAGATCCTTAATGTTGTATACATAGCTTCTCCTCCCATCCCAAAGATCAACATAAAGAATCTTATATAGGAAAAAACTTTTTTATTTCCGCAAATTGAGGAATTATTGACAACTCAAGAAAAGACTTTATTTTTATTCAACGTTATCAAAAATAATATGATGCACTTTTTATCTTATACCTAAGTTTAGTTTAATATTTTAAAGTATAAAAAACAAAAATATTTTTAATTTTTTTGTTTTATATTTATAGTACATTGTTTATTATAAATAGTTATAATATTTTAACTTATATATTATTAAAAATACTGTAATATTTCTTCTTTATATTTCTTCTCATATTGAATTTAATAAAATTCGCTTACTTACGCATCATAAGTAAAGTTCGTATATGGATAAAAATTATTAAAAAAGAGAGTAAAAATACCTCTCATCAACCTTTCAAGTGTCAAAATTTATCGCACAAAACATTGGAGGCTTGCAAAGTGTACGATGGTGTCGGTTTATATCTTCATAAGTGTAAGATAGTGATGTCTAAAGGCGTTACCAATCATACCATTCATAGGCGCTATCGTAAAATAGGCTTGTAACGTGTTGAAATATTTCCCTTTTAAATAAGTACGTGAATTGGCAGTGTAAGTGTATTTTGTTTGAGACGCTCTGTTTCTCGTGAGGAGACTTACTCCATTAAAGAACATGATAAATAAAAGCATGAAATAATGCATAATCTCTTCATAAGATATTACCGTGGATGCTTTTTGGAAAGCTGCAAAACCGAATCAAAAGAAAATATTTTTTTACTTTTTAAGCTTTTTATTCCTATCAAATTGATTGTATAGTTGCTTTGGAGATTACACAAACAGACCGATACAATAATCCCCCCTCGTCTAGCAAAAGCTATTACAGCAAGAAAAGTGCGTGCTTTATTAAAGCAAGAAATATCATAAAACGACGAATAGACCAGTAATGGAGTGGAAAGTTCGTACTGAATTTATAATAGCACCCAACCACGCTTTTTTAAAAGGACAACGCGCTTTAAGATGAAAACCTTCCACTAAATCCGTAAGTTCTTACCTTTTTTACTAGAGAATTATATAGATAAAAAATCAACGCATATTTTCTTAAAACAGTTGTAGCCAATTGACCTTTGTTTTTTTGTTTAGCTTATTTATAGAAGCAACTTGATCGAATGGCATCGGCTTATCAACCATGATAGGACCAATTTCTGGCAATTTAACTGCAACAGTTTTATTACGTTGTTCCTGTTCAACAGCAGCTGATTTAGCTAATCCTTCTTTGTTTCCTGTATTGCGCTTCTCTTTTAACAAAACAGTTTCTCTTTTTTTCAAAACATTTTCTGACGCTAATGAATACGAGGCAGCATTTCCAGGAGTATAAGAGGCCATTAAATATGCACCATCATAATAGCCAACGGGTGCTTCAGCAATATATTCTACCTTAACATCTGCAACCCCCCTATCTACATACCCCAGTATTGCTGCAGCTTGCCTTGATAAATCAATGATTCTGTCTTTCATAAAAGGTCCGCGATCATTCACTCTAACAATGATTGAAGATCCATTTTTCAAATTAGTAACACGAGCATAGCTAGGTAAAGGCATTGTGGGATGAGCAGCAGTCAAAAGATTCATGTCATAAATTTCACCGTTGGCAGTTAAACGCCCATGAAAATCTGAACCATACCATGATGCTTCGCCAACACGTTTATAAGTCGGATCATTTTGAGGATAATACCACTTTCCTTTTATTTGATAAGGTTTACCAACAACAGCTCGTCCACGCTTTCTTTCTTCCGATTGATTCTTCTTATTGGATACTTGTTGAGGTAGTACAGAAGTGTTCACGTCAATTGGTTTATTATGATAGGAATCTTTTATTGAAAAATTCATAGTTTGGCTTGCGCAACAAGATACCAGTGACTGAGAAATGACGATCATAGAAAACAATTGAAGTGATGGTTTAATAATAAAAGTAAATTTCTTTTTTTTATTTGAAGGCATCTATTCAGTCCACTTATTTCTGTTAAGTACTACTGTAAAAACCACGTCACGCTGTCACGCTTTTTTTACGCGACGGAAGAATTTACGTTTTTAAATGATTTCCCTCGCGCATATACCACTCTTTAATTGTCCCCTTCTATCAAGAAATTAACACATTGTTAACCTTTTTATGATTTTCGTAAGAAATAAATGTACTATAGTAGATGTTTAAAAGAATAAAAATTAAACAAATCAATTTCTTATAGAAAAATCATTTCATAATATAAACTGTGAATAAGTAGTGATTTTAGCAACTTGTTTTGCGAATCATGTAATGCACTAGGTATTAAAAAATCAATCTATGGATTGAGAAAAGGAGCAACCACATGTGCTGCCAACGCAGGTACAAGCGTATCGTAAGCTTAAAGCTCTTTTTTTTGGACAGGAGACAGCATAGCATCGCTCTATTCCAAAACATCTGATAGAAAATGACTGATTATAGAATCAATAAAAAACTTCAAAAAGAATCAAAACGAGAAAGATTCTTAAATTTTTGTATAGTCTATTGATATTATTTAAAATTGGTGAGCGCGCAGGGATTCGAACCCTGGACCTACTGATTAAAAGTCAGTTGCTCTACCAGCTGAGCTACGCGCTCTCACACAAGCTATCTAGTTTGTAGACTATCTAATTTGCAGAAAGTGAAGGGAACATACGGTTGACTTTTCATTTGGTCAACACCTTTTGAAGAAAAATATTATTATTTTCTTCAGTTATCAATAATTTTCCGTTTCCCCCTCCTTTTTTCATCATTGTATAGGTACTCTTTAATCTTCTTTTTGAAGTTTCAATCAAGGAACAATTTCATTGCAAAATATTGCATAGATTCGAAGCGCTAAAACTATAAGAAATTACTCCCCCTTTCCTCACATGGGGTGTTGAGCATAATGGATAGAGAAAAAATACCTTTTACTATAATATTATTTTTATATCTTTATATTTTAGTTTTCAATTTTCAAATATGAATACAGATTTATAATATAACATATTGATTTATAATAATTTATCATTTCATCACTTGAGTGAGAGAATAAAACTATAAAAAAGAAATGAAAATACCTTTTATACCTCCTTTCAATAACCAAAAATTATCTCAACATTAGGGTTCAGCAAAATAGTATATAGCGGTTGGTACGTTAGACCTGAAAATGGGACAATGAGCAACAATGGCATTTTAAGGGTATGATTTTTATTCATGCATAATGAATATATAACGAAAGCCAATTTATCCTATAGAATAAAACAGACATAAAATTCAGTCTCATTGAAAGTATCCCGAATGACTATAAATTATGCTCACTATTATAGCTGTAGATAATTTTACTTAAAAAAGCAGAAATAATATGCAGTGTGCAAAATGATCTAAATACCCATAGAGTGTTCTAAATATATAAAATGCCTTCTAATTAACTTTTTTATATCAAGAAATTACAAAATACGTAGATATATTTTTAGAAGAAAAGAATATCATAAAATTTAGTGTTGGATAATTCAGTCAGAGCTATAAAGTATTTTTATACATTGTTTAATATTAATGTAGATATATAATATATAAATAATAATTTCATAAAATGATTAAAGTAAGTTTTATATAAATAATAATTTAAATATGTCTATAAATAAACATACTGCTTCATTAACTTAACTTATAAGATCAAAATTAAAGAAAATAATTTTGATTTTGCGATAAAAAGTTTGTAAAAGTGTTATATATACATGTATTTTTACTTTACTCCTTTTTTATTATTTGGATTGGAATATTGAATGCTAACATGTAAACAATATGAGCTACTCTTGTTTATTCATAACCACACAAAAGAAACTGGTGTTCCTCCTTCTTTTGAAGAAATGAAAAATGCATTAGAACTTTCTTCAAAGTCTGGTATTCATAAGCTCATTATAGCCTTAGAACAACGAGGGTTTATACGTCGTTTACCCAATCGCGCTCGTGCAGTGGAGGTGATTCGACTCCCTGAGAAAATAACTTTTAACCTTTCTTTAGCACGTAAAATTTCTCCCAGTATGATAGAAAAAAATAAAAGGGAAATATCAAAAAACTTGAGTAACCTTGACAACTTTGATGAAGAAGAAAAAAAAAATATCACCATTCCTATTATGGGACGTATTTCTGCGAGCGTGCCCGCCTCTGCTATACTGCAACAAATAAACACTCTTTCTCTCCCACGTAATATGGTTAATACAGGTGAGCACTACGCATTAGAAGTTAAAGATGATTCTATGATGGAGGCTGGTATCCTTGATAAAGATACGATCATTGTGAAACGTCAAAATACAGCAATAACAGGTGAAATTATTGTTGCGTTTATTGATAAAAAAGAAGCCACATTAAAACGTTATCGACGCAAAGGTGCTTCTATTGCATTAGAAGCTGCAAATCCTCATTATGAAGCACGTACTTACGAATCCGAACGTGTAGAAATACAGGGCAAACTTACCGGACTTATTCGCAAATATTAAAAATAAACCTTATAGTACGCGATAGATACCGCAGTAAGGAGTTGTTGAGTATTTTTTATTGTGCCACACGCAGTTGACTTCCTCTCCACAGCCAAAGGATGCCCCAATTCGGTCTATAAACAGTCCAGATCCTTATCGAGCGGATTTCATTTTCCCTTCCCTCCATTATCCTTCACTTACGCAAGGCGCGACAAGTAAGCTTTAAAATATTCACCACGTACTTTATAAAAGAACTTGAATGCTTTGAAGGAAGCAACCTTATATCATCGTCCTCAATGACAGAATTTTATGATACAATAAGATAAAATTGTATGCATGCATAAAAACACATAAAATTTTGTAGAAAAAAATCAAATAACTTTGTAACAGATTTTATTGCATAGGTATAAAAATAAAGAACATTATTTTTCAGTTATAAAAGTGTAACTCAATCATTCACAATAATTGTAGGATCATCATGGTAGCACCTCGTATTAGTTTTGTCTCCCTCGGATGCCCAAAAGCACTCGTAGATTCTGAGCGAATTATTACACGCCTTCGCTCTGAAGGGTATGAAATTTCACGTCAACATCAAGGAGCTGATGTCGTTATTGTGAATACCTGTGGCTTTCTTGACTCGGCAAGGAGAGAATCATTAGCCAATATTGATGAAGCTCTCAAAAAAAATGGAAAAGTTATTGTAACGGGGTGTCTTGGTGCTGATCCTGATGTTATTCGCCAAACGTATCCTAATGTATTGGCTATTACAAAACCGCAAGCTTATGAAAGTGTTATAGAAGCTGTTCATACAGCAATTCCTCCTGTTCATGATCCTTTTCTTGATTTAGTTCCTCCCCAAGGTATTCGTTTAACACCTCGCCATTACGCCTACTTAAAGATTTCTGAAGGATGCTCTAACCAGTGTAGTTTTTGTATCATCCCCACTCTGCGTGGTGATCTCACTTCACGTCCCATCAGCGATGTTCTTCGTGAAGCTGAAAAACTCGTGCAAGCGGGTGTAAAAGAACTTTTAGTTATTTCACAAGATACGAGTGCTTATGGTATTGATCTAAAATATCTCGAAAATTCTTGGAAAGATCGTACAATCAAAACAAAATTCTTTGATCTTTGTCGCGAATTAGGCAATATGGGTATTTGGATACGTATGCATTACGTTTATCCTTATCCCCATGTTGATGAAGTTATCGAACTTATGGCTGCAAAAAAAATTCTTCCTTATCTGGATATTCCTTTTCAGCACGCATCACCAGCTGTTTTGCGTCATATGAAGCGTCCTGCACTCATAGAAAAAACAAACCGTAGAATTGAAAAATGGCGAAAAATATGTCCAGATCTTACTTTGCGGTCAACATTTATTGTTGGTTTTCCTGGCGAAACGAATGAAGATTTTAATATACTCCTAGAATGGCTAGAAGAAGCAAAAATTGAACGTGCTGGGTGCTTTAAATATGAAGAAGTAAAAGGAGCCGCCGCAAATGATTTGGGATTAGAAAATATTCCTGAAGAGGTGAAAGAAAATCGCTGGCATCGTTTTATGGCAAAACAACAACAAATTTCTACACATCTTTTAAAGAAAAAAATTGGAAAAAGACTCCAAGTGCTTATCGATGAAAGTCAAGGAAAAGTTGCCAAAGGACGTAGTCAATACGATGCTCCAGAAATAGATGGTGTTGTCCATATATCATCACGACGCCCGTTGCGTGTTGGTGAATTTGTCAGCGTTAAAATTGAACAGTCGGATGCTTATGATCTTTATGGTGTAGCAGTTTGAAAATTTAACTTCTTCCCTGTCCTCAATGATGAAGATTTCTATCAGCATTGGTTTATAAAAAGATCGGCTACTCACAATCGAACTTGATCACTTATATAACTCACTTCATGAGAATTTACGAACAACCCTCGCCCTGAATGTTTGCTATACACTCCACAAATACCAAGCAGTTATATATTCTCTTAATTTAATGCCTTAAATGAGGTGACGGCGACGCAAAAGAAAAAAACACAAGGTTCACAATTTTTACTTAACAAAAGAGAAAATCGACAATCGTACTATTTTCCCATTTTTCATATTGCGACAGTCATTAGTTAGTGAAAGGAAACTTTTTTCAATAGTGTCTTATGCACACAAGAATTTCCTTTGTGATGTGCCGGCAGATCTTTTTTATGGATGCAATATAAGAGAATTTGAAACAAAACAATCTTACGGTATTTAAATGAAAAAAATAAATTATCATTATAAATAAGTATCTTATCTTAAACTCTTTGAACTTATTTTTTTAAATATCTAATCTTTATTAACAGGTCTTAAAATCAAAGAATTTCTTATCAAGCAAATGACTTGGGCGTACATTTGTTAAAGCACGAATCATCGTATCTTTACGTCCTGGCATTTGCCTTTCGATATTTTTCAGCATTTCTTTCATTGCATTACGTTGTAAACCATCTTGACTACCGCAAAGATTACAAGGAATAATCGGAAATTGCATTGCTTGAGAAAATTTTTCCATATCCTCCTCAGCTGCATAAACAAGAGGACGTAACACAAAAAGATCTCCTTCATCATTTTTAAGCTTTCCAGGCATGGCAGCTAATCGGCCACCGTGAAACAAATTCATAAAAAATGTTTCTAAAACATCATCACGATGATGACCTAAAACTAATGCAGAACATCCCTCTTCACGTGCAATACGATAGAGATTACCACGTCGTAATCGAGAACAAAGTGAACAATATGTCTGCGACTCTGCCAATTTATCTGTAACAATGGAATAAGTATCCTGATATTCAATACGATATGGAATTTTATAAGAACTTAAAAAGTCTGGAAGAATATGCTTAGGGAATCCAGGTTGCCCTTGATCAAGATTACAGGCAAGAATTTCAACGGATAAAAGACCTCGCCACTTTAAGTCTAAAAGAAGCGCTAATAAACCATAAGAGTCTTTTCCACCCGATAAAGCAACAAGCCATTTTTTTCCTGTAGAGAGCATAGAAAAATCATCCAAAGCTTGTCGCATATGACGCAAAAGTCGTTTGCGCAATTTATTAAATTCTACGCTTGAAGGAGCAACACGAAACATTGGATGACAACTATCTGCTTCGCTTATTAAAGGATCATCTCTCCCTTCGTTTTCTTCTATTGCCTGATATTCAACTGAAACATCATTCATAATACCATATCCTGCACAATAAACAGCTCGTTTTGCAAAGATAAAAACAAATATTAAAGCAAGCTTACATTTATGTTTTTTGAATTTATAAATTAGATACACAAAAAAGAAATGGAACTATATAAGTCTATGACTATAAAACATAGCAATAAACTTAATATAGAACCATTTACAAAAAGCACTTATTAACTTCAGAGATTGTAAAAATAACACAATATCTTGAAGTTATAATAATAGAAGAGAAAAATAACTTCTCTTGCAGAAAAATTATCGAGAATAAAACTCAACAACCAAATTAGGTTCCATTTGCACAGCATAAGGAACATCTGCAAAAGCAGGAATACGTGTAAAGGTTGCTTTCATCTGTTTATGATCTGCTTCAATATAATCAGGGACATCACGTTCTGCCAATTGCACTGATTCTAAAACTAAAACAAGTTGTTTTGACTTTTCCCGAACCTCAATAACATCACCAGGTTTACAACGATAAGATTGAATATTTGTGCGCCGACCATTTACATTAACATGACCGTGATTGATAAATTGGCGAGAAGCGAAAATCGTAGGCACGAATTTTGCACGATAAACAACAGCATCCAAACGTGATTCTAACAGACCGATAAGATTTTCACCAGTATCACCCCGTCGACGAGCAGCCTCTTCATAGGTTTTATGAAATTGTTTTTCTGAAATATCTCCATAAAACCCTTTCAATTTCTGTTTAGCGCGCAACTGCACCCCATAGTCAGAAAGTTTTCCTTTACGACGCTGTCCATGCTGACCTGGACCATAATCACGACGATTGACAGGAGATTTCGGACGACCCCAAATATTTTCTCCCATACGACGGTCAATTTTATACTTTGTTGTTTCGCGTTTACTCATCGCATTTCCTTATAAAATAAAACACGAGATCTTAAGACCCCAAGGAAACGCGCCCTCCTCTGCCTTTAAATACTAAAGACTGACAGAATACCTTAACATATCAATATGCAAAGTTATCCACGGGACACGTCAATTAATGCTATTTTCTTGAAAAGATAGCTAGATCATCATTATTGGTCTTACAACCCAAAGTCAACTCCTTTCATGAGTTTTAAGCCAAATCCTTTAAACAAATTCTCCGTTAAAGAAGTGATATTTTTCGATGTTAATAACGCAAAATCTTGATATTTCTTTATATATTGATCGTGTACTTTTTCCGACAGTGGTAATAATGATCTGATATGTTTGGCAATCGCTTTCGCCGGATCAATCCACTCAACGGACCATAAAGCATGTTCACGAAAGAAGTTAATCAAAAAAGGATAATGTGTGCAGGCTAAAACAATAACATCAGTATATTGTCCATTTTTTTCCACAAAACATGGTAGGATTTCTTTTCTTAACTCTTCTGAATCGATAGATTTTCCCCGTAAATAATCTTCAGCAAATCCAGCCAGCTTTTTACTTCCCACAAGCTGAACATGACACTGTCCGGCAAAAGAATTAATTAATTCATTTGTATAGGCACGTTTCACTGTTCCAGGAGTAGCTAATACGGAAATAAAACCAGATTTTGTTTGTTCAGCAGCTGATTTAATTGCAGGAACCGTTCCTACAAAAGGGACATGA
The DNA here is from genome assembly GCF_042194445.1 of Bartonella sp. MF74HXZ. Classification (NCBI taxonomy): domain Bacteria; kingdom Pseudomonadati; phylum Pseudomonadota; class Alphaproteobacteria; order Hyphomicrobiales; family Bartonellaceae; genus Bartonella; species Bartonella sp. MF74HXZ. Next base: position 76,948 of record NZ_JBHIMW010000003.1, read on the forward strand.
GAAAAATTCTGTCGTAAATCTGCCATCATCAGTGTAGAAACGGTGTTGCAAGCAATCACACATAAGGCTGGATTGTAGCGTGTTAAAAGATTTGTAAAAATCTTTAAAATACGCTCTTTCAAAATATTTTCTTTCCAGTTTCCATAAGGAAATCCTGCATCATCAGCAACATAGATAAATTGCATTTCAGGGATAAGAATACGTGCCTCCCTGAACACTGTTAAACCACCAATACCGCTATCAAAAAAAAGAACAGGTCGTTCATCCATTAGTTTTCACACTTATTTTTAATTTTTTTACGATCACGCTCTTCAGGTGCTCTACTCCCCCGTGGATATTGTGGCGAAAAATGATCCAAAGAAGATATAATGCCTCGCAATAAACGAACCTCAGGTTCACTAAAGTTAGCGCGCGTAAAAACAGAGCGCAAATTTGCAAGCATTACTTCTTTGCGTTCTGGGGGTCTAAAATACCCACGGATATTCAAAGCCTCTTCTAACTGAGATAAAAAACCATGCAATATTGTTTTATTTGCAGGTTCCATCTCTGCGGCACGAAATGCCGTATCGCTGACATTCTCTAGACCTGTTTTCATCCATTCGTAAGACATTAAAAGAACTGCTTGCGCAATATTAAGTGACGCAAAAGCAGGATTAACTGGAAAAGTAATAATTTCATCAACAAGGCTGATTTCATCATTTTCTAATCCCCATCTCTCTCTTCCAAAGACAATACCTGTCTTATGTCCGATACTTTCACGCTGACGTAATACGCTTGCTGCTTCGACAGCACTTTTTACAGTTTTAAATCCACATCTTTCACGTGCTGTTGTGGCAAAAACATAGTGTAAATCTGCAATTGAATCACGCAATGTATTAAAAATCACAGTGTTGTTAATAACATGATCAGCTTTACTCGCAGCAGCTATAGCTTTTTCATTTGGAAACATTTCTCGAGGTTTGACTAACCGAAGCTTAGAAAGCCCAAAATTTGCCATTGCCCTTGCGACCATACCAATGTTTTCAGGAAGCTGCGGTTCAACTAAAATAATAATGGGACCATTTGTTAAATTTTCACGATTCTTATTCGTTCCAGCCATCAATCTTACCTAGTTTCACTTAACTATCTCCCTCTCCACTATTTTTTACGAAACCTTCTTCACAGTACTCTAATGCTGTTTAATAATAAATTATAGACAATGTTATCTTTTCACTCAAAGATAATAAATTCTAAAAGCCATTAAAGTGAACGATGGAATTTATAACAATTTATATAGGATATCGTAGCGTTTTTTACATCAATTTTATCTTTTTTTTTATAGGGAATAGCCCCTACAAATCATAATCTCAGTTGAATTATGAAATCATAAATCCTAAAAAAGGGATATGCACTTTATTCCCAAACTTTTTCCTGCAAAGCTTATCCGTCGTTATAAACGTTTCCTTGCGGATGTTCAACAAGATGATCAGCATGTCCTCACCGTGTCTGTACCTAATACAGGATCAATGCTTGGATTAACAGCTTTCAACTCCAATATCTGGCTTTCATATCATAATAACATCAAACGAAAATATGCCTATCAATTAGAAATTATTGAAGCCGATAATACTTTGGTTGGCATTAATACTGCTTTACCCAATAAACTTGCATTAGAAGCAATTCAAAACGGATTACTACCAGAATTAAGTGGATATAAAACAATTTTAAAAGAACAACGCTATGGAACACAATCACGAATTGACTTTCTTTTACGTGATGACATTCTTCCTGACTGTTACCTAGAAGTCAAAAATGTTCATTTTATTCGTCAAAAAGGATTAGCAGAATTTCCTGATAGTAAAACAAAACGTGGAGCACGTCACCTTGATGAGCTCATAGGAGTTGTACAACAAGGAAAAAGAGCTGCTATGCTTTATATTATTCAACGAGAAGATTGCGCAGCTTTTACAATCTGTCATGATCTTGATCCACTCTATGGACGTAAATTTGATTTAGCATTAAAATCAGGAGTAGAATGTTATGCTGTAAAGTGTCACGTAAGTGTAGAAGGCATTTTTCCGATTCAGAGAGTAAAAATAGAAAACAGAAAAAACAATGACTGAGTATATTGAATATAATAAAAGCCCTTTAAAATTTAATGGGAAGATTCGCATTTTCGATGATTATGCTTTTGCTAAAATGCGTGAAGTTGGTCGCATTGCTGCAGAATGCCTTGATGCACTTACAGATATTATTAAGCCAGGCGTTACAACGCAAGAAATTGATGATTTTGTATTCATTTTTGGTGCTAAGCGAGGAGCACTTCCTGCTGATCTAAATTATCATGGATACAGCCATTCATGCTGTACATCTATCAATCACGTTGTCTGTCATGGCATTCCCAATAAAAGACCCTTGCAAGAAGGCGATATTGTAAATGTGGATGTAACCTTTATCCTTGATGGTTGGCATGGAGATTCAAGCCGAATGTATCCTGTTGGGAAAATCAGGCGTGCTGCAGAACGCCTGCTAAAAATAACCTATGAAAGTCTTATGAAAGGAATCGCTGTTGTTAAGCCTGGAGCAACCACAGGTGATATTGGTGCAGCCATTCAACAGTATGCAGAATCTGAACGATGCTCAATTGTGAAAGATTTTTGTGGACATGGTATTGGGCAGCTTTTTCATGATGCACCCAATATCCTCCATTATGGAAATCCTGGAGAAGGAATAGAATTAAAACAAGGTATGATGTTTACAATTGAGCCTATGATTAACCTTGGTAAACCACAAGTTAAGATTTTATCTGACGGTTGGACTGCTGTTACCCGTGACCGCTCTCTGACAGCACAATATGAACATACAATTGGTGTCACAAATGAAGGGTATGAAATATTTACACAATCTCCTAAAAATATTTTTTATATTCCAAATTCGCATACCTAACGCAATGTAGAGATGTTATGGCTAAAAAATTAAATCAAAAGGAAAATACTCAAAGTGATCACTTTGCATTAACATCGAGTTCTCCACTCACCCCAGTATCAGAAAGAAAAAGTGAAGCCCCTCAGAAAAACGCACAGCTCCATAAACATTATCAAGGACACCGTGAGCGTCTTCGGAAGCGTTATTTAAAGTCAAAAGGAAATGCAATCGAAGATTATGAATATCTTGAATTATTGCTTTTTCGCACAATACCCCGTGCAAACACAAAACCCATAGCTAAAAATTTGATAGCACGTTTTGGTTCATTAGCTGATGTGTTGGGAGCGGATATTCACCGACTTCAAGAAATTCCAGGATGTGGTCCTGCCACTGCAATTGATTTAAAAATTATTTCAGATGTTGCTGGACGTCTTGCTCGTGCGCAATTGTTTAAACGCGATATCTTTTCATCATGGGATAAAGTGTTAGCTTATTGTAAAGCTGTTATGGCTCACGAAACACGTGAACAATTTCGTATTTTGTTTCTTGATAAGAAAAACGGCTTACTTGCTGATGAGGTGCAACAAACTGGAACCATTGATCATACACCTGTTTATCCTCGTGAAGTTATTTCTCGAGCTTTAGAGTTATCTGCATCAGGACTTATCTTAGTCCACAATCACCCCTCTGGCGATTCCACCCCCTCTGATGCAGATATAACAATGACATATAGATTAAAAGATGCAGCAAATGCATTAGGCATTATTATCCATGACCATCTTATTATTGCACGAAATAACCATACGAGCTTTAAAGCGTTAAAACTTATATAAATCTTATGGGATAAAAAGATTCATTTAACTATGAATAACGAATCAATTTTCTAAATCAATATCTAATATAGCCATTGAGAAATTATAGGAGAGCTCATCTTCATCTTCATCTCGATAGATAATGCCTAAAAACTCATCTCCCATATAAACCTCACAAGAATCACTCTTTTTAGGCCGTGCTCTGACTTGCAATGCTGAGTTTTGGAATATATTTTTTAAATAATTATTAAGTTTTTTTATTTCATCAGCATTCACTATGCTCTCCTGTTTTTTTGAAACGACTAAAATAATTGCGTGTCGCGCAAATAAGACACTCCCATGATTCTGTAAAGTCAGTAAAAAAGCTTAACCTGAATATTTACTTAATATTACATACATCTACAATGTCCTTTATACATTCATAAAGAGCTTTTACAAAAGGAGTCTATCATTATTAAATATACCCGTATAGATTAAAAAATGGCAAAAAACTGTATATTTTTAATAATTTTACTTTATCTCCAATTTTAGCATCTGCATTTAGAATGCATATTCGTAAGAAAAATTGATCAATAATTTATAATTTTTTTTCTTTTATAAAAAATACAAATAACAATACTTTTTTTATTTAAAACTACATTTTTTAGCAAAAAATATTATTACATCATTCAAAAATAATTCTTTTTAATAAATTTTAAAGTATAATTATCTAGCCTTAGAAAAATTACATCTCTAAAAAATATAAAAAATAAGCTAATAAAAGTTTATTTTTCTTTCTATTTTTTATAAAAACTTATGTCACAATAGAAAAATTTTTAAATAAGCTTTTTTCAATTTATACGAGATAAAAATACTGAGTATTTTTATAAATACTAAGGCCTATGAAGAATGCTTATCTTATAGGATAACGAGAAAGAAAATCTATAACACCTTTTTTATAAACTTTATCGCCTACAGCAAGCATATGATCTCGACCAGGAATTGATAAAGCTTCACCACAAGGCAATAAAGCTGCTAATGGCTCTGCAGCACCGCCAATTTCATCTAATGAACCAACGGCAACAAGTGCAGGTTGCTTAATTTTATAAACTTCAGACGCCGTTAACTCCTGTTTTGATGTAATGATACAAGCAGCCAGTGCACGTTTATCGCTTTTCGTTTGATCTGCAAATTTACGGAACATTAAACCGCGCGTATTGGTAATGGTAGAAATATCTTCTGCTAAAAGTGCCTCAGCAACAGGCTCCCAATTTCCCGCTCCCGTTACCATACCAATACCTAAACCACCAAAAATGACACTGTGTACATATGTTGGATGCAAAAGAGCCATGAAAGCACTAATACGAGCCCCCATAGAATATCCCATAACATGGGCTTTAGATATCTCTAAATGCTGTAGTAACTTTATTGCGTCGCCAGCCATAGCTTGAGGTGTATAAAAGACAGGATCATAACTTTTAACTGAATCTCCGTGACCGCGATTATCAAGAGCAATAACACGATATCCTGCTTCAGTGAGAATGCGAAACCAACCCGTTGCATACCAATTCACTCGTGCAGAAGATCCAAAACCATGGATCAACAAAACAGGCGCGCCCTGCCCTTCTTCTCGATAAGCAAATCGCAAACCATTATATTCAAAAAAACGAATATCTTCAGCGGTCATTTTTTATTGCACTTTCCACAAAGTACAGGATGAATAACACGTTGCCCTTTTTGTATCTTTTTTTCAGAAACTTCACCAGCATTAATCTCAAGTGCAAAAGCTGCAGGAACTTCCGATGAAATGGTATTTGTCGAAAATGGAGAAGTGTTTTCAATAATCGATACAATAATTCCCTCAGAGTTTAAGAAAATCATATCTAAAGGTAAAGGCGTATTTGCCATCCACATAAAAATTTTCTGTTCATCTCCCGATTGAGAACTTTTTAGCTGCTTAAAGAGCATTGCACGATCGCGCGGAAAATCAGTCCGATACATTAAACCAGCTGCTGCTTGAGACGGCGTAAAAGCAATCTCTACCTTATAATAAACCGTACCTTGCTTTGTATGTATTTCTAAAGGAATCGGATGAACAGGAATCTCTATGGGCTTTTTTGCTACAACAACACGCATTTCTAACATAAAAAGCATTACCAGTAAAACAATATGCCCCTTTTTAAAAGGCTTTAACATTCTTGTCTCCACTACAGAAAAATTTTAAATTTTGTTTCTAAAATAAAAAGTACCAGAGTTTAAAAGTCAAAAAAAATAAGAGGGTTGCTCCCTTGTTGTTTTCTAGTTTCTTTCAACGTAATACGCGCAACTTTCCCCATTTGGTTTATGGATTTACTAGAGCCATATTTTCTTTAAAAACCTACCTCTATAGAAATTTACGAAATAACCACCTTTAAAAACACAGAAGACATACTGTTTTTATTCGTGAAATTTAATGCGTAGCTAAAGGAATGCCTATATCCGGATAAATCTCTGCTGTCATTAAACCTTTTTCTCCTTTACCAAAACGTACAAGAACAACTTGGCCGGAACGAAGCTCTGCTAAACCAAAACGGCGCAACGTTTCCATATGAATAAAAATATCTTCTGTTCCTTGGCCACGGCTAAGAAAACCGTATCCTTTATCACGATTAAACCATTTAACAATTGCACGTTCTAGTCCACTTTCTGGAGTAACAACAACATGGGTACGGGCTGGAACTTCTGATGGATGAATTGCTGAAGAACAGTCTATGGATTTCACCTGAACGCACTTTAATCCTCTTTCAGTTTTTTCCACAGCACAAATAACTTTTGCTCCCTCCAAAGCTGTTTGAAAACCATCCCTTCGCATTACCGTAACATGCAATAATATATCGGGGAAATGAGGTAAATCAGGTACAATAAATCCATACCCCTTACTACCATCAAACCACTTAATGACACCACTGATTTCGATAATCTCCCCACAAGCACCTATACTATCTTCAGATAGGGGACAATCTTTTAATGCATCCTTACTCGTCATAATAACGTGATCCTGTAGCTTATAAATTGTACGATATTGATTCTCTAGGTTTAAGTAAACATTGCTCTTGTATCAACACGCAAGCCCCAAGATAAGATTTCCCCATATTGTCGTATCTTCTATGTTAATGTCAGAGAATATCAACATGAATATTTATAAAACTATTTGATTGTAAGCTTTACATATCTTACAAGGAGTGCCCTACAAAAGAGGTTATATGAAAGGTTTTTTTACATAATGATATTTTCATAAATGTGTAACTTGCATGATGAAGAAGTTCAATATAAGGTGAAAAAACAACAATTCAATTAAGGAAAATGCGCAATGCAATTGAAAAAAATCCTTACGACAATCACAGCATTCATGGCATTTACAGCAAATGTTTATGCAAGTGAACCTATCAAAATTGGTGTTTATCTTCCATTAAGTGGTCAAAATGCATTTGGAGGTCAGCTTGAAATTAGAGGTATAGAATTAGCCCATAAAAAAATTCCAGAAATTTTAGGACGTAAAGTGGAACTTGTTATTATTGATAATAAGTCTGATAAAGTAGAAGCGGCTAATGCTGTTATGCGTTTAACAGCAAGTGAAAAAGTAAGTGGAATCATTGGTAGCTATGGTTCCTCACTTTCGTTGGCAGGTGGTGAAATATCTGAAAAAGCAAAGACTCCAACCATTGCCACTTCCTCAACGAGTCCTCTTGTTACACAGGGTAAAAAATATTATTTCCGCGCTTGTTTTATTGATTCCTATCAAGGGGTGGGAATCGCGACTTATATAAGTCAAACTTTACACGCAAAAAAAGCAGCTATCCTCAAAGATATTTCAAACGATTATGCCATTGGTCTTGCAAGCTACTTTATGCGTGCTTTCAAAAAATTAGGTGGTGAAGTTGTCTCAAATTTAAACTATAATTCCGGAGATCAGGATTTTTCAGCTGTTCTTACGCAAATTATCGCGCAAAAACCTGACATCTTATTCATTCCATCTTACTTTTCTGAGGGTGCTATCATTATGAAACAAGCACGAGAATTAGGAGCAAAGTTTCAAATTATGGGTGGAGATGCTATGGATAATCCAGAAACCATTGCGATTGCAGGAAAAGCTTCAGAAGGTTTCTTACATACGACACTTCCCTATAGTGAGGATATGCCAAATATGTCAGTAGCTGCGCAAGAATTCACAGCAGAATGGAAAAAAGAATATCCTGACAAAGAGCCGAATATCAATTCTGTTTTGGGATATACGAGTTATATGATGTTCATGAAGGCTATTGAAAATGCTGGTAGCGCTGATCGTGAAAAAATTACTATCGCTCTTAGCAAATTAAAAGATTTTCAAACCCCCTTCGGTGATATGTCAATGGATGAAAATCATAACCCTAAGATTCCTATTGGTATCATTAAAATACAGGATGGAAAACGTGTTTATTTAGAAGAGGTTAAGCCTGCTTTTTAATTAAAAAGTTTTACTTATTAAAATGCAAGAATTGGTTGAGGATCTTTTTCTCAACCAAAAACTTAGAAATTTCTTGTTATCCTATGTAAATTAACAAATGTGGAAGGATGAGAGATGAGCACTGAAATGTTCATCCAGTATTTTTTTAATGCACTGGCATTGGGATCTCTTTATGGGCTTATCGCTATTGGTTACACCATGGTCTACGGTATACTGAGACTCATTAATTTTGCTCACGGCGATATCTTCATGCTGGGAGCATATTTTGTTTTCTTTTCCACAATTAGCTTTATGCCTGCTTGGGCAGCACTTCTTCTTTTGTTTCTGGCGGCTCTTATTTATTATTCGGTCTTTATAGGGTTTAAAAGGCGCCCTTCAATTTATTGGATTGCTGTTTTTTTAATCCTTGCGTTAGGTTTTGTTTATTATTTTAAAATTTCTCCACAAGATTTCACCCCAATTTGGGTTTTAGCTCTTTGTTTTTCCATTTTTATTACAAGTGCAGTGGGTATTATTGTTGATCAACTTGCCTATAAACCTCTGCGCCATGCTCCGCGTATCTCGGCACTTATCGGTGCAATTGGTGTTTCTTTTTTTATTGAAAATCTTTCTACTGTACTCTTTAGTGGTGTCCCGAAAGGTGTAAAACAACCAGATTTTCTTGTAACACCATTTTTATGGCATTTAGGATCAGGAGCAGATGGTATCATTAGAATTGCTCCCATGTCTCTGATCGTTCCCGTTGTGTCATTGATTCTTATTGTTTTACTGTTATGGATTATCCATAAAACAAAACCGGGTCTTGCTATGCGTGCAATCTCCCATGATATTGAAACGACGCGTTTGATGGGTGTGTCTGTCAATAAAGTTATTGCATTTACATTTGGAATAGGCTCAGCTCTTGCCGCTATAGCAGGTATTATGTGGTCTTTACGTTATCCTCAAATTCAGCCTTATATGGGCGTTCTTCCTGGTCTCAAAGCATTTATCGCTGCTGTTATCGGAGGTATTGGTTCGATACCAGGAGCAATGTTGGGAGGATTGTTATTAGGGTTTATTGAAATTATGATTATCGCATTTTTCCCCGCGCTATCTGGATATCGAGATGCCTTCGCTTTCATTTTATTGATTCTGATTTTATTGATATTGCCCACAGGATTAATGGGTAAAAAAAGTCAGGAGAAAATCTAATGGCAAAGTCAGTGACAACTGTTTTATCTTGTATAAGTGTTTTAGTTCTCATAGGTTTTTTATTTTATGCTGATAGCCATTTTAATGACTATACGCTTCGTATCATAAATCTGATTGCTATTAATGCGATATTAGCAATTTCGCTTAATTTGATTTACGGTTTCACAGGTATGTTTTCTCTTGGACATGCTGGATTTATGGCTATTGGTGCTTATGTTTGCGCAATTTTACTTCTTTCCCCTGAACAAAAAGAAATGATGTGGATTCTGGAGCCTATCGCTGAACCATTGTATCATCTGCAATTACCTTTTTTTGTCGCTGTTGTTATAAGTGGTATATGTGCTGCAGTTGTAGGTTTATTGATTGCTTTGCCAATATTACGTCTTGGTGGTGATTATCTTGGAATTGCAACATTGGGTTTTGCAGAAATTATTCGCATTGTCATTACGAACGCAACATCGCTTACAAATGGCTCTTTAGGTATCAAGGGAATACCTCAAAATGCAACATTATGGTGGAACTATGGTTGGTTAGCATTTACTGTTCTCTTTATTGTCCTTTTACTGCAAAGCAATACTGGTAACGTATTACGTGCCATTCGTGATGATGAAATTGCTGCGAAAACTATGGGAATTAACGCTTTTTTCTACCGTAGTTTTTCTTTTACTGTTGGAGCGTTTTTTGCAGGTATAGGTGGAGCATTAATGGCTGCTCTTATTTCAACCATTGATCCAAAAATGTTTAATTTTCTTCTAACTTTTAATATTTTGATGATTGTAGTTGCTGGTGGTCTCGGCTCAATTACAGGAAGCATTATTGGCAGCATTATTATTACAGTTATGCTTGAATGGCTTCGTATTATTGAAAGTCCATTTGACTTAGGTTTCATACATATTCCAGAAACACCAGGGCTTCGTATGGTTGTTTTTTCTCTTTTATTGCTGGTAATTATCTTGTTTTGGAGAAAAGGGTTGATGGGACAACGAGAATTCTCATGGAATGGAATTTATAGCTTTTTGACACGCAAAAAGCTTTCTAATACTGAGGGAAAGCTATGAACGACACCATCCTTTCACTCAATAATATTGTAATGCGTTTTGGCGGATTAGTTGCTGTAAATAATATTAATATGGCAATTAAACGAGGAAGTATTACTGGATTAATTGGTCCCAATGGCGCTGGAAAAACAACAGTTTTCAATATGATTTCTGGATTTTATGCTCCTACAAGCGGCGTCATTCTTTTTGATGAGCAAAAAATTTCTGGAGCGCCTCCTTATATTATCTGTAGACGCCATATTGCCAGAACATTTCAAAATATTCGTCTTTTCTCAGGGTTAACGGTTTTGCAGAATGTTATGGTAGGAGCGCATGTTCGACAAAAATATCCTTGGTTTTCTTCAGCTCTATTTTTTTCAAAAGCAATGAAAGAAAAGAAGGAAGTTTATAAAAATTCCTTGGAGCTCCTTGAGCAGCTACAGCTTGATCACCTTGCCAATCAATCGGCAACAGCTTTACCTTATGGTGTGCAACGACGTCTAGAAATTGCACGCGCGTTAGCCACAAAGCCCAAATTGCTTCTTCTTGATGAACCTGTTGCTGGCATGAATCCACAAGAAAGTGAAGATCTTAGAAAATTCATAGCAAAAGTGCAAAAAGACTTTGATCTTACAATTCTTCTTATTGAGCACGATATGAAAGTGGTTATGGGACTTTGCCAACATATTTTGGTTATGGAATATGGCTGTTGCATTGCCAATGGTACACCAGATGAAATTCGTAATAACCCTAAAGTTATTGAAGCTTATCTTGGCGGAGATGTTTATGGATATTCTTAAAATAAAAAATCTTTACGTTCATTATGGCGCCATTAAAGCTGTCCAAAATCTTTCTATGTCCATAAAAAAGGGAAGTATTGTCACTTTAATTGGAGCTAATGGTGCAGGAAAAAGCAGTATTGTACGTTCTATTACAGGACTTAATCGCTCTGTTTATGGAAAAATTACCTATAATGGCAAATCTATTATTAAAAAATCACCAGAAGAGATTTTGCGATTAGGTATTGCTCTAAGTCCTGAAGGACGCCGTATCATGCCCCATCTCACTGTTTTAGAGAATCTTCATCTAGGCGCTTATATTCGTCATGATAAGCAGGGAATTTCCCGTGATATTGAATGGATATTTGATCTTTTTCCGCGTCTACGTGAAAGAGCAAAACAGTTAGGAGGAACAATGTCAGGTGGTGAACAACAGATGGTTGCTGTGGGTCGTGCACTCATGAGCAATCCTGATATGGTCATATTAGATGAACCATCGTTGGGGTTGGCACCGCTTCTCGTTCGAGAAATTTTTTCGATTATTAGAAAAATTAATGAGATGGGAAAAACTGTTCTTCTTATTGAACAAAATGCATTTGCTGCGCTTTCTATAGCTGACTATGCTTATATTTTAGAGGTAGGACATATTTTATTTCACGGTGAAGGTAAAACTATGCTCTCTGATTCGCGTGTTAAAGAAGCCTATCTTGGTGGATAAAGACTACGAATTGAGGAAATAGAGTTCATCCCTCCACCTTTTAAAAAAGCATTTCTCATCCTCAATGAGAAATGCTCCTTTATGAAGTTTGATTATTACATCCACCATTTTTCTGCACTGAATATCCCTGCTTCTTTTTCAATAATGTGCGCTATCTGAAAAATGACTTCCTCAGCAAAAGGTTTACCAATCAATTGCAATCCTAGAGGCAAACCATTTGATGACAGACCTGCAGGAACAGAGATTCCTGGTAAACCAGCCATATTAACGGGTACCGTAAAAATGTCATTAAGATACATTGCTACAGCATCATTTTTTATTTTTTCATCAGCAATACCAAAGGCAGGTGTTAGTGTTGCTGGTGTTAGAATAGCATCAATGCCTGAAGCAAAACATTGATCAAAATCACGTTTTACGAGTGTTCTTACTTTTTGAGCTCTTAGATAACAGGCATCATAATAACCAGATGAAAGAACATAAGTCCCAACCAAAATACGTCGCTTGACTTCATCACCAAAACCAACAGAGCGCGTGTTTTCATACATCTCAATGATGTCTTTTCCAGGCACGCGTAGACCAAAACGCACACCATCATAACGTGCTAAATTAGAAGAGGCTTCTGCAGGAGCTATAATATAATAAGAAGGTAAAGCATATTTTGTATGGGGCAAAGAAATGTTCTTAATCTCAGTTCCTGCTTCCTTTAACCAACTTATGCCTTTTTGCCAAAGCTCAATAATTTCTGGAGACATTCCATCCATATGATATTCTCTTGGAATACCAATTTTCATTCCTTTAATTGATTGACCAAGATAACTTTCATAATCAGGAACTGGTAAATTCACGGAAGTAGAATCTTTTTCATCAAAAGAGGCCATTGATCTTAGTAAGATAGCACAATCACGAACATCTCTGGCAACAGGTCCAGCTTGATCAAGGGATGAAGCAAATGCAACAACGCCCCACCGTGAACAACGTCCATAAGTTGGCTTTATTCCTACAGTTCCAGTAAAAGCTGCTGGTTGACGTATTGAGCCACCTGTATCGGTTGCAGTTGCACCGGCACAAATTTGTGCAGCAACAGCGGCAGCAGATCCTCCCGAAGAACCACCGGGTACGAGTTTTTCATTCGAGTCTTTTTTTCTCCACGGATTAATAACGGGACCATAATATGATGTTTCATTGGATGAGCCCATAGCAAACTCATCCATATTAAGTTTTCCTAACATTACAGCACCGTCTTTCCATAAATTAGCCGTGACAGTTGATTCATAATGCGGTTTAAAACCATCAAGGATATGTGAACAGGCTTGAGTATGAACACCATAGGTTGCAAAAAGATCTTTAATCCCCAAAGGAATTCCTTCTAAAAGCCCTCCCTGCCCTCTCGCTAAGCGACTATCTGATTCAGCAGCCATTTTCATTGCCTGTTCTGCTGTTATTGTTACATAAGCATTCAAAATTGGATTAGCTGATTCTATTGCTTGTAAATAAGCTTCCGTTAATTCTGTTGCTTTGAGATTTTTCTTTGTTAGAGAATCACGAGCTTGCGCAATTGTGAGGGTTGTTAAATCGGTCATATTGGTTCTCAAATTTCAAAAATATAAAAAGTTACTCAACAATTTTTGAGACAAGAAAAAAATTTTCTTCTGTAACAGGGGCATTGGCTACAATATCTGCTGCTTTATCGCCATCTGTAACACTATCTTCACGCATTCGTAGAGTCATCGGCATCACAGATGTTAATGGCTCAACTCCACTGACATCAACTTCATTCAATTGCTCTACAAAACCTAAAATAGCATTGAATTTTTTTGTCACAGGTTCTATCTCATCATCGTGGATAGCAATCCGCGCTAAATGTGCGACCCGCTTGACGGTCTCTTGATCAACAGACATACTATTTACGCCTTTCTGTTTTTATTAATCTTTATTCTGGCTATACAAGGCTGAGCTTGCAAGCGCAAGAATATTAGATAACATGAATGAAGAATATAACCATTAGATCTGAAACATTAAAAAACGCATTATACCCTTATGACCGTTATTAATATAAACGAAGTTATGACACATCTTTTGCCTGGACAAACAATAGCAGGCTTAGATTTAGGGACAAAAACTATCGGAATTGCGATTTCTGATATGGGGCTGACTGTCTCAAATCCGCGTCCTGTACTACAGCGAAAAAAATTTACAGAAGATGCTTACACACTTGTTAAAATTTTTGACCGTGAAAATGTAGGCGTTATTATCATTGGCTTACCCCTTAACATGAATGGGAGCAGCGGTTCTCGTGTTCAAGCAACCAGAGCTTTTGTGAGCAATATGAAAGCTTATACAAAAATTCCATTTGTTTTTTGGGACGAACGTTTGTCAACAATTGCTGCAGAGCGTTCTCTTCTAGAAATGAATGTATCGCGCGCTAAAAGAGCAAGCCGAATTGATTCGGCAGCCGCTGCTTTTATATTGCAAGGTGCTCTCAATAGAATTCAAAACTTTCATCATATGGAAGGATAGAGGACATTGAGCAAATGCCCTGCATTATATCGTGCAATGAGCATCCCGTAGGAAGATCTCCATTGTCCCCCAAGACGGCTTTCCATATAGGCATTTGCAACATGTTCTATGTCTGTAGAACGTAATGCTGCTGCTGCTGCTGCATAGGCTACCTGTTCAACAAAAAACCTTCCTGCACCTTCATTTGCTGATGCCATATCACCTGCTGACTTAATAATTTCAATTGCTCGTGGTCCCGCTGGTCCAATATCAAGAGCAATTTTTTCTAACAATTTCTGAAACAGTCCCGGTGCTTTTTCAGCAATAAGAATGGCATCCTTTACCAATTGATTAGCAGAACTATTTCTCACAATTCGTGCAGGCCCATTATGCAACATTTGTGATAATGGATTATTCTCTATAAAACTTTCAATACCAAGTTGTGCAATAATTTCGCCAATAATAGGCACAACCAATTGACTTACGTGATAAGCAATAATAGGTGTCATAATGCGGGCAAAAGCTGCTTCAGAACGGTCATTTGCTGCATTGTCAAATGCTCTCGCTAAACGCAAAACCAATGCTTGTGAAGCAGCTATATCTAATGCAATATCTGCAAAAATACGTTCTGTCAGTGGTGGTAAAGGTTGATTGGGCATTTTTTTCCGGAAAAAGTCTATGCCAAATTGAAGAGCTGCTCGTAAAACACCTGCCGATATAACTGATTGATCGAAACGCATCATCGTCTCGATATCTTTAATAACTTTAAGCCCTTCTCCAGCATTTCCCAAAAGCCAACCATAACTGCCTTGGAAATCAACAACCCCCTCTGGTGTTAAAAGTTCTCCAGAACGCTGAATTAAATGACGAATCGATATAAATCCATTTAATGCGCCATTTTCTTGTATGCGTGGAATAAAAAAACAACTTAAATGACCATTTAAATCTGCACTAACAAGATATCCGTCAGCAGTAGGATTAATAACATTGGTTTTTACAACATTTAAACGATATAGATCACGTTCCATACTTTCATCGAAAGAAATCTTCTTAACGCTTGGAAAATTAAAAGCGTATTTTTCAATATCATCAAATGCACAAGTTAGAGAAGCAGCCTTTTTATGATGAATAGGCTTTGATGAGGAATCATATTGGCGTGATAAAAGTACATTTTGCCATTTTTTGAAAAGCTCAATATCACTAATTAAAACAGCAATAGCTGCACTCGTTATGATAACTTCATTCAAATGTCCTGTTTCTAAACCAGCAGATAAAGCTAAACGAATCGCACGCGCTTGATAGCGTACTCCATTTTCTGAGCTCGTATTTTCCCAAAGTGAGGTAACCAAACCAGCTTGTCTAGAATATTGTTGAAGAGCTTGATAGGAAGAATGAATCTCTAATTTTTCCGTCGGTTGCCCCCATTCATCATTATAACACAATAAAGGCTTATAACGATTCGCCAAGCAAGAGAGTTTCCATGCTTCTCGACTCGCTGCAAAATCTCCTATTTCTTCAAAACTTGCTAACAAAAACTTAGGCAAAGTAGAGGCAATACGAAACATAAGCGTATCGCTAAGAAATGTATTTTTTCGACGATTATTTTGCGCAGATACAGCACTCATAGGTATATTCCTACATTCAAACCATTCATATCATAGACTATTTGTCTTTTTAGAGTTAAGAAACATTTATCATATTCAAACAAATGCTTGTTTAACCTGTTTAGAGAGAGATAAAGAAGAATGCTATGATTCAAGATAATTTTTTTCCACTTTTCCCTCATCAACATCTTTTAGCTATTAAAGATCTAAGTGTACAAGATCTTAATACATTGCTTGATCGTGCAGAAGCAAATGTTATCCTTTCTAACAAGATTGATAAAATAAAATCTACTTTGCATGGACGGACTCAAATTAATCTCTTTTTTGAAGCCTCTACGCGAACACAATCTTCTTTTGAATTAGCGGGTAAAAGGCTAGGTGCACACGTGATGAGTCTTGCGATCGGCAACTCATCTGTAAAAAAAGGAGAAACATTACTTGATACAGCTACAACTCTCAATGCGATGAAGCCGGATATACTGGTTTTTCGCCATAACAGTGCAGGAGCGGCAGCTTTATTAGCGCAAAAAGTTGATTGTTGTGTCATTAATGCAGGTGATGGTGCTCATGAACATCCAACACAGGCTTTATTAGACGCTCTAACCATTAAAAGGGCAAAAGGTCGTATTGAAGGATTAACTGTTGCGATTTGTGGAGATATCTTACACTCACGTGTTGCCCGTTCCAATATCTTGAGTCTCAATGCTTTGGGTGCTCGTGTTCGTGTTGTTGCTCCCTCAACACTCTTGCCCGCAGAAATCGCTCATATGAGTGTTGAGGTTTTTAACACGATGAAAGAAGGCCTTAAAAATGCTGACGTTATCATGATGTTGCGCTTACAGCATGAACGGATGACAGGTTCTTTTATTCCCTCTACGCATGAATATTTCCATTATTTTGGCTTACATAAAGAAAATTTAGCCTATGCCAAAAATGATTCCATTATTCTGCATCCTGGACCAATAAACCGTGGTGTAGAGATTGCATCTGACATAGCAGATGGACCACAAAGTATGATTCATACACAAGTAGAAATGGGAATTGCAGTGCGTATGGCTGTCATGGAGGCTTTATTAGATTCACGCGCAAAGATCAGTGGAGAAAAAAAATGATAAAACCAATTGTTTTTCAAAATGCTCGTATTATTGATCCTTCGCGCGCAATCGATGAAATTGGTACAGTTATTGTTGAAAATGGACGGATTATAGCCGCTGGAAAAGAAGCTCTGAATCAGGGTTTCCCAGAAGAAGCAGAAATTGTTAACGCACAAAACAAAGCAATTCTCCCTGGCCTTGTTGATGCGCGCGTTTTTGTTGGAGAATTAGGGAATGAACACTGTGAAACAATCGCATCAACAAGTCAATCCGCCGCCGCAGGTGGTATTACTTCTTTCCTCATAATGCCAGATACGCGTCCAGTCATTGATAATGTGGCACTTGTTGAATTTATTAGGCATACAGTACAAGAAAAGTCATCGGTCAATATTTATCCCGTTGCTGCAATCACACAAGGTTTCAACGGACAGAAAATAACAGAATTCGGCTTACTAAAAGATGCAGGTGCTGTTGCCTTTTGTGAAGGAAAAAAAACGCTTCAAAGTTCATCTGTTATGCGACGTGCAATGACTTATGCGCGTGATTTTGATGTTCCATTGATGCATGAAACGCAAGATAAAGATCTTACAGGACAAGGTGTGATGAATGAAGGACTGCTCGCCAGTTGGCTTGGTCTTTCTGGCATCCCCCGCGAAGCAGAAGTTATCCCACTTGAAAGGGATCTGCGATTAGCAGTATTAACGCAAACACGCTATCATGCCGCTCAAATATCAACAGCACTCTCTGCTGATGCACTTCGTTTAGGTAAAAAACGCAGTGAGAAAATTTCAGCGGGTATATCTATTAATCATTTATCTTTCAATGAAAATGACATTGGTGAATATCACACCTCTTTTCGCTTAATGCCCCCATTGCGTACAGAAGAAGACCGTATAGCAATGATTGAAGCAATAAAGGATGGGACTATAGATGTTATTGTCTCTTCTCATGATCCTCAGAGTAACGATACAAAACATTTACCATTTAATGACGCAGCGGTTGGCGCTATTGGTATGGAGACTTTATTGAGTGCAGCCTTACGCCTTTACCATGATGAGAGCCTATCTCTTCTACGGATAACTGAACTTTTGTCAACGGCGCCTGCAAAGCTCTTTGGACTCAATGCAGGAACACTGAAGAAAGGTGCTCATGCAGACCTTATTGTGGTTGATCTTGAAGAACCATGGGTTGTTTCGAAAGAGAAGCTCTATTCACGTTCAAAAAATACCCCTTTTGAGAATGCACGTTTTCAAGGACGCGTGCTCCAGACCTTTGTGAAAGGGAAAACCGTTTTTAAACTTGATCAACAAACTTAATGAGATTCTTAATGAATGAAGCAGAAATATTTTTTCAGTCCACTCCATGGTTTATTTTCCTCATATCTTATCTCATTGGCTCGATTCCATTTGGTCTTCTTTTTACGAGATTAGCCAAACTTGGCGATGTGAGAACAATTGGTTCCGGCAATATTGGAGCTACAAATGTTTTACGAACAGGAAATAAAAAACTTGCTGCTCTAACACTTCTTTGTGATATGTTGAAAGGAACTATCGTTGTTTTCGTTATAAAGTTTTTTAGTGATCCGCTAGACAATAGTATCCTTGTTTCTCTAGCAGGTTTTTTTGTTTTCTTAGGACATCTTTTCCCCATATGGCTTAAATTTAAAGGCGGCAAAGGTGTTGCTACCTATCTAGGGGTCTGCTTAGGAATCTATTGGCCTGCAGCAATTATTTTTATTATTGTATGGATAACGATTTTTCTCCTCACACGCTATTCCTCATTATCCGCACTCATTTCTGTTGTTATAACTGCGATATTTGTTTTTTACTTTTCCGATCCTTATTTCTATTTTATGCTGATTGTGATGAGCATATTTGTGTATATAAAGCATTACGCAAATATCGGTAGATTATTAACTGGGGAAGAAAGTAAGATTGGGACTCAAAACGGGGATAAATAAAGGAATCCTGCTCACTGATCGTCAACGTCTAAATTGGTTACGGTTGTTGCGTAGTGAAAATGTTGGAGCAGTGAGTTTTCGCAATCTCATTGATCATTATAAAACAGCAGAGGCTGCTCTGGCAGCGCTGCCAGAGCTTAGCAGAAAAGGTGGTGGTTCTGTATCTATTAAAATAGCAAGCTTAGAAGATGCAGAAAAAGAAATACAAAAAGCTAAAAGATTAGGTGTTCGGTTTATCGGTATGGGAGAACCAGATTATCCAGCTTTTCTTAAGGTTACAGAAGCCCCTCCGCCGCTTATTGCTATCAAAGGTAATGTTTCAATTTTTCAAAAAACTTCTATTGGAATTATAGGTTCTCGAAATGCTTCAGCTGCGGGAAAAAAGCTTACGGCTCAATTTGCGCGTTTTCTCGGAGAAGCAGACTTTGTAACAATTTCTGGGCTCGCTCGTGGAATTGATAGCGTTGCGCATCAAGCAAGTTTAAAAACAGGAACTGTTGCAGTCATGGCTGGGGGAATTGATCATATCTATCCTCCTGAAAATAAAAAGTTGCATGAAGATATTATCGCCAACGGTGGAGCCATCATCAGCGAAATGCCCATTTCTTGGAAGCCGCGTGCTATCGACTTTCCAAGAAGAAACCGTATTATTGCAGCTCTATCACTTGGTCTCTTGGTTGTAGAGGCAGCTCTGCGCTCAGGGTCCTTAATTACCGCACGTCAAGCAGCTGAAATGGGGCGGTTAATTTTTGCCATTCCCGGCTCACCACTTGATCCAAGATCTGTTGGTACAAACAATCTTATCAAGGACGGTGCTCTACTCACCACACATCCTTCTGACATCATAGAAACACTTACGCCATTAATTTCACCGCTTCCAAATTCGCAACTCAATTTTTTTGAGGAACCATCCTCTTTACAACTTGAAAAGGAGAATTTCAATTTAGCAAATGAAAAAAACAGCAGCCCCTCTTTAGCAGGTGATGATGCAGCACGTGCAGCAGTTCTCTCCGCTCTTTCAACAACGCCAATCGATTTAGACACACTCAGTACCCACACAGGTGTTTCACTTCCAACTCTCTACCTCTTGTTGGTAGAACTCGACCTTGCTGGAAAGCTTATTCGACACTCTGGTGGTTGTGTGTCATTGTCGAATCTTGATCTTCCCCAAGAGCCTCAGCACTATTAATAATGCTTTGCCCTTCTTTGGCAACCATATCCAAAAGCAATGCTAAAAGCGGACTATGCGCCTGACGCGCCATCTGATTCATTTGCTTAGACATGTCTGTAATATATTGGATAACTTTTAAATGATTTATAAACATAATCCTCTATCCTTGAGCATTTCCCCTCCTACCTCTCAATAGACGTTATCTTAGTATTTCGCCGTATGTTTTTGTAATAACAGTGGAAAGTAAATCGTGTAATTCTATATAGGGTGTATTCTAATAATAACAATCATAAGTTGTACAATATTCATGTTTTTTATATGGCTAATATTTTTTTATGTTCTCTTAAGCAATTGTCATTAGCTATTCGCGTAAAAGGCGTTTATAAAAAAGTTTTTTATTTCAATATTTGGGTAAAATTATGAATATCGTTATCGTTGAATCTCCAGCAAAAGCAAAAACAATTAATAAATATCTTGGGTCTCAATACAAAGTTGTCGCATCATTTGGACATGTTCGTGATTTACCTGCAAAAGATGGTTCTGTTTTACCGGATCAAGATTTTTCTATGAAATGGGATATAGATTCTTCTGCCGCTAAACGTTTAAATGAAATAGCAAAAGCCGTTAAAGAAGCCGATAGCCTTATATTAGCAACAGACCCTGATCGTGAAGGGGAAGCTATTTCATGGCATATTCTGGATGTTCTTCGTCAAAAAAAAGTTTTAAAAGATAAACCTATTAAAAGAGTTGTCTTCAATGCCATCACCAAAAAGTCTGTGCTTGATGCTATGAACAATCCACGTGATATTGATACATCACTTGTAGATGCTTATCTTGCACGTCGCGCACTTGATTATCTCGTTGGTTTTACACTTTCACCTGTTTTATGGCGGAAACTCCCTGGTGCACGTTCAGCAGGACGCGTTCAATCGGTTGCTTTGCGTATTATTTGTGATCGTGAATCAGAAATAGAACATTTTATCAAAGAAGATTATTGGTCCGTTACAACACAATTAAAAACCATCCGAAATGATAGTTTCCAAGCAAGATTGACAATGTTTAATCAACGAAAAATAGGCAAGCTTGATATTCAATCTCAAGAACAAGCAGACCAAATTCGCTTTATGTTGGAGAAAGCCCAATATCATACACTCAGTGTTGAAGCAAAACCTACAAAGAGAAATCCTCTTCCTCCATTTACAACCTCCACACTACAACAAGCAGCTTCTTCAAAATTAGGATTTTCAGCTTCTCGCACTATGCAAATTGCCCAAAAGCTTTATGAAGGCATTGAAATTAATGGTGAAACGGCAGGACTTATTACTTATATGCGTACCGATGGTGTGCAAATAGCACCAGAGGCTATTGATTCAGCACGAAAAGTTATTCATGAAACTTTCGGTAAAGACTATATTCCTGAAAAACCACGTTTTTATTCAACAAAGGCAAAAAATGCACAGGAAGCACACGAAGCGATCCGCCCAACAGATTTTCAACGCAATCCTAGTCAAGTCCGTAATTTTCTCGATAGCGATCAAGCAAAGCTCTATGAGTTGATATGGAAGCGTGCTATTGCCAGCCAAATGCGTTCTGCTGAAATTGAACGCACAACTGTTGAAATTGAAGCACAGCAAGGAGAAAACCGTGCAAATCTACGATCAACAGGATCTGTTATTCGCTTTGATGGCTTTATTTCCGTCTACACCGATCAACGAGACGAAGAAAATAATGAAGAAAATGAAACAACACGTTTACCACAAATAAACACTGGTGAAGCACTTACAAAAGAAAAAGTTGAATCTGTACAGCATACCACAGAGCCCCCTTCTCGTTATTCTGAAGCTTCATTAATTAAAAAGCTTGAGGAGTTAGGAATTGGTCGTCCTTCAACTTATGCCTCCACATTGGCGACATTGTGTGACCGTGGATATATTGTAATTGATAAACGAAAGCTTATTCCCGATGCTAAGGGACGTATTGTTACAGCCTTTCTTGAAAATTTTTTTAATCGCTATGTAGAATATGGTTTCACAGCAGATCTTGAAGAAAAGCTGGATCTTATCTCTGATGGAAAACTTTCTTGGAAAGACGTATTGCGAGATTTTTGGGATGGATTTAATGCATCTATTAGCAATATCCAAGAACTCCGTATAACCAATGTTCTTGATGTTTTAAATGTAACATTAGCACCTCTCGCCTTTCCTGAACGTGAAGATGGAAGTGATGTGCGTTCCTGTCCTCTTTGTAAAAATGGTCAATTATCATTAAAACTCGGTCGTTATGGTGCTTTTGTTGGCTGTTCTAATTATCCCGAATGTAAGTACACACGCCAACTCGGTACAGATACTGGAGAAGAGAATGAAGCTGTGCGCAATGATGAACCTGTTATCCTTGGTATTGACCCTGAAACAGGAAAAGATATCTCTCTTCGTAATGGTCGGTTTGGTCCCTATATTCAACTTGGTGAAAGCAAAGAAGTTAAGCGTGCAGGACTACCAAAAGAATGGCAGGCAGAAAACGTAACCCTTGATAAAGCCTTGGCCTTACTATCCCTTCCCCGTGAAATTGGCATTCATCCTGAAACTGGAAAAACAATCACAGCTACGATTGGACGATATGGTCCCTATCTTAGCCATAACGGAAAATCTGCGCGCCTTCTTCATGCAGATGAAGTTTTTGATATTGGTATCAATCGCGCTGTTACAGTATTGGCAGAGCAACAAGAAAACAAAACCAAGCAAAGCAGAGCAACACCTGCAGCATTGGCAATATTAGGAGAGCATCCGGAAGGAGGAACCATTACCGTGCGCAACGGGCGTTATGGTCCTTATGTCAATTGGGGTAAAATTAATGCAACATTGCCAAAAGATAAAGATCCCATTAGTGTAACATTGCCAGAGGCATTAGAACTTATATCGGCTAAAGCATCAAGTAAAAAAACAACTTCAAAAAGAGCTTCTTCTAAAACAAAAGCAAAAATAAAAGAGACATAAATTTTGGCTAAAGGTGAAAAAAACATAAAATATCTCTCTTCATTCAAGGAGAAAAATTTTCCCGATAAGGAAGAAATCCTTTCCTTTATAAATGAGAATCCTAACCACTCAAGTAAACGAGAAATCGCCAAAGCTTTTAACTTAAAAGGCGATTCCCGTATTTGGCTTAGAGATATATTACGTGAGTTAAAGGATCAAAATCTTATATCTAAACAAAGCAAAAGAGCAATAAACAAAGGAAAATTACCTCCTGTTACTTTAGTAAAAATTAGCGGACGTGATAAAGATGGGAGTTTTATTGCACAACCTCTTGAATGGGAAGATTCTCCAAAGCCCAATATTGAAATACACTCTTTTCATCACATAAAAGGAAGTAGCATTGGTGTTGGAGATCATATTCTTGTAAAAGTTTTTCGAAATAAAAATTCTGAAAGCTCAAGCCCCCCTTATTCGGGACGAATTATTCGTAAAATTGATGTATCTCCCAAAAGCGCATTTGCTGTTGTACGAAAATTTGAAAATAATCAATGGCGCCTTGATCCTATAGACCGCAAAACCAATGAACTCATTGTTGAAATGTCTCCAGAAATGAAGATTGAAATTGGTGATCTCGTTGAAGTCGAAATTAAAAAAAATACTGGTTACGGATTAAAGAGCGCAAAAATAAAGAATGTTTTAGGGCATATTAAGAGTGAAAAAACACTCTCAATGATAGCGCTTCTTTCGAAAGGAATTCCTTATATTTTTCCTGAAAGTGTTCTTGAGCAAGTCAAACATATCAAAGCTGCCAATATGGATAATCGTGAAGATTGGCGACAATTACCATTTATTACAATTGATCCACCAGATGCAAAAGACCATGATGATGCAGTTTATGCAACCAAGGATAAGGATCCAGCAAATAATGATGGTTGGATTATTATTGTGGCCATTGCAGATGTTTCTTACTATATCAAAACAGGAAGCGCATTAGATAAAGAAGCATTGAAACGTGGAAATTCTGTTTATTTTCCCGATACCGTTGTGCCAATGTTACCTGAACGCCTTTCTCATGATTTATGTTCTCTGCGTGAAGGAAAAGAAAGACCAGCTTTAGCCGTTCGTATGATTTTTGATGCAAACGGTAATAAACGAAAACATAGTTTTCATCGTACTATGATTCGTGTAAGAGCCAAGCTTTCTTATCAAGAAGTACAATTGGCAATTGAAGGTAATATAAATGAAAAAACAGCCGCTCTTTTTGAGAGCATTTTGCAACCCTTATGGGAAGCCTATACATGCCTTAAAGCTGCGCGAAATCGTCGCCAACCACTAGAATTAGAAATTGCAGAAAAAAAGATTATTCTTGATCAAAACGGATGCATAAAAGATGTTGTGAGTGAAACACAATTAGAAGCGCATCGTTTAATTGAAGAGTTTATGATACAAGCCAATATTGCAGCTTCTGAAACATTAAAACAACATCACCAGCCCCTCATTTATCGTATTCATGAAAAACCTTCTCTTGCTAAGCAAGAAATACTTCGGAGCTTTCTTCAAAGTTTGGGGATACCACTCTCCCGCGGAAGCGAACTTACCTCAGCGCGCCTTAATAGCATTCTGGCAAAAGTGACGAATACACCACAAAAAGAATTGATCAACCAAGTTATTCTGCGCTCACAATCTCAAGCTGAGTATAATCCAAAAAATATCGGCCACTTTGGTTTAAACCTACATAACTATACACATTTTACATCCCCCATCCGTCGTTATGCTGATCTTATTATTCATCGAGCACTCATTAAAGCGCTGAAATTAGGAAATGATCAATTAACAAATACACAAGAACAAAATCTTGCAGAAATTGCTACGCAAATTTCTTTATACGAGCGCCGTGCAATGATGGCTGAAAGGGAAACTATTGATCGGCTTGTTGCTCACTATTTAACGAATAAAATCGGCCGTATTTTTACAGGTCGCATTTCCGGAGTTACAAAAGCAGGTCTTTTTATCTCACTTGATAAACTCAATACAGATGGTTTTGTCCATATTTCTACACTTAAAAATGATTATTATCATTTTGATGAAGCACAACATGTTCTTATAGGACAGCGTAGCCATAAAGGCTATCAGCTCAGTGATGTTGTAGAAGTAAAACTTATAACGGTACAACCTTTTGCTGGCGCTTTATCCTTTGAACTCTTAACAAAACCTCGTCCAATAAAATTTTCACCGACATCCTACCATAAAAACAAATTAAAAAAACAAAAGCACACTTTTTATGGGAAAAGAAAAAATTAAGCTTCTTGTCCTCCATTAAATAGAACATGAATAATAAAATAATGAATAAATTCAAGTTAAGAAATGACTTATATTATGTAATATTTTTATTATTTTATGTGTACAATCTTTTTTCTTTAGTATACAAGAGGATAAATTTTATTGTTATCTTTATAATAACCATATAAAAATTTTGCAGTTTTTTATACTCAGGGAATGAGAAAAACTGCAAAGAATAGTTTTGGCTCCCTTTCATTTCATCTCATCTTTTTATTGTTTAAATCAACAAAAGTATCTTAAGCCATTCTCATGAAAAAAAAAGCTTTTGACTCTCAAAACAATTCTTTGCGTGCAATTATTGCAGCTATTGTAACTATTGGCACCGTTGGAACAGCATTGGGAATAGGAACACAACTTGTCTCTCTTCTTATGGCAGAGAAAGGTATTTCCAATAGTATGATCGGCTATAGTGGAACTGTTGGTGGATTTGCCACAATTGTTGCAGCTATTTTTACTTCTCGAATCGCCTTATGCTTAGGCATTTCTAAAACGATATTATTTATGATGGCCATAGGATCTTTAAGTTTTTTAGGATTCTATTTTTTTGAATCCATATGGGTTTGGTTCATTTTAAGGTTTATATTACATTTTACTATGACAGTTATGTTTATCCTGTCAGAGTTTTGGATCAACAGTTATGCTCCCCCTAAAAGACGTGGTTTGGTTCTTTCCATTTATGCTATTGTCCTAGGATTAGGGTTTGCGGTAGGTCCAACACTATTAGCAAAAGTGGGAACACGAGGATTTATTCCTTTTGCTGTTGGTTATAGTCTTATTATATTGGCTGCTATCCCAATTCTTGCCGCTTGGAAATTAAGTCCAGAATTTCAAAAAAGCCAATATACACCATTTTTTCGTTATCTTTTTCACGTTCCAAGCGCAATGATGGCAGTACTTGTTTACGGTGCTATTCAAATGGGCGCATTAACTCTTATTACACCCTTTAGCTTATCCATTGGTTATAATGAGAATGAAGCAGCACAATTTATAGCAACCCTTGCGCTCGGAAATGTTTTCCTCTTAATTCCTATCAGCATTATAAGCGATTATGCCAAAGATCGACGCTATCCGCTGATAAGTTGCGCTATCTTAGGTTTTGTGGGAACTTTCATGGTACCATGGATCATTCAATATCCATGGATTCTGATGCTTGATCTGTTCCTTCTTGGTGGTGTATCAGCGAGCCTTTATACAATCGGCCTTGCACATCTAGGGGCACGTCTCAAGGGACAAGAACTTGCTGCTGCTAATTCTGCTTTTATTTTTTGCTATGGAATTGGTATGCTTATCGGGCCGACCGTTATCGGAAAATCCATGGATATCTTTAATCCTTTCGGTTTTTCAATAGCTATGGCTGTTTTTTTTAGTTTATATGTCACTCTGGTGTTTGTCCAACTTATGAGAAAATTAATCAGCTCTTGACTTTTTTGAGAACATCCGTAGTGTTGCTGGAAAATCTGATGACATCAGAAATAGGTTTTGATAACAAGATAATATTTTTTCAGTATAATCAGTATAAATAGGGTTCTTACATTATGGCTAAAGCAGCAACCATTAAGATCAAGCTTTTATCAACTGCAGATACCGGTTTTTTCTATGTAACAAAGAAAAACAGCCGTACAATGACAGATAAAATGAGCAAGCGTAAATATGATCCAGTTGTAAAAAAGCACGTTGAATTTAAAGAAACAAAAATTAAATAAATAGACTTATCATTGAATTGATAGATTTTATACTCCAAAAGAGATGTGGGAATATTGCTCTTCAAAGTTATTTTTTGAGGGGTGTTTTTTGTTTCCTTAAGTTTAAAAAGTTTACTTTAAAATTTGTATGTTTTGTACGGTTTTGAATAAGTTGATTTATTATTTAAGTTGCTTACATATATTCTACATGAATATTTGATTATTGTGATTATTGTGATTATCTAACGAAAATTTTGTCATTAAAACGAGACATTGTTTCGTCATATGAATAAAATTTCTCGAACGAATTATAAGCAATACTAAAATAGAGTGCATTATAATAATGTTAGCAGTTTCTTGGTTTCATGAAAAAAATTTCTCATTTTAATCTAAGGAGCTTAAAAAAAATCACTGGTTTCAATATTTTTGTTGCTGCTAGCATTCTTATTTTTATGTCAATTTATTTTAAGCAGAATCAGCCGTTGCCTCAAAAAGAAAAGTTTTCTTCTCAAAACTCTGTTAAAGGAAACGCAGTAATTATTGATGGCGATTCTATCATGATTTCTTCAATTAAGATTCGACTGGTTGGAATTGATGCTCCTGAACTCCACCAATTTTGTGGAAAAAAGAAGGAACGCTACCCTTGTGGACTTGAGGCTAAAAAATATTTAGAACAACTACTAGACAATCAAACTGTTACATGTCACTGGCATAAAATAGACCAATACAGTCGTGTTCTTGCAACATGTAAAACAAAACACGTTAGCAATATCAATGCAACGCTTGTACATAATGGTTGGGCTGTAAGTTATTATGAATACCCTAAAGAAGAACAAGAAGCTAGAAAGAAAAAGAAAGGAATATGGGCATCAAGTTTTCAACGACCGCGAGAATGGCGCAAAGCAAATCCTCGCACTGAATAAGAAAAATATTTTTTAATTTCATTGACCAATGAAACGATGTAATCAGATTATTAAACTTGAAAAAAAAATCTATTCCTGTCGTGTTTGTATCCAACAACCACATTATTTTCCTCCTCTTCCTCACGAACCAAATCCCGTCGTTTATTTATCCGATACGGCTTCGATTGCAATTGCAGGACAAGCACCAGGATTGCGTGTCCATGAAACTTCTATCCCTTTTAATGATCGCTCTGGCAAAAGGCTGCGTGATTGGCTGGGGGTAACGAAAGAGGAATTTTATAACAAATCTCTTTTTGCTATTGTTCCTATGGGATTTTGTTTTCCAGGTTACGACAACAATAAAGCTGATTTACCACCAAGGCGTGAATGTCGAGAAATATGGCATGAAAAGATATTTCAAGCAATGCCTCAAATAAAGCTTGTTCTTGCTATTGGCAGTTATGCGCAAAAGTGGCATATTACAGAATTAAAACATAAAACTGTTTCAGCAACCGTTAGTGATTGGAGAAATATTCTTTCCATCCCCCAACCTCAAGGCTATAATGTTATGCCTTTGCCTCATCCATCATGGCGAAATACTTCTTGGTTACAGAAAAACCCATGGTTTAACGATGAGCTTATTGTATATCTGCGTCGTTTAGTGCGTAAATTTTTATAAATTAAAATACTGAGAAAAAATATGGATCGTCTTGACCGAAAAATTTTACATCTTTTGCAAGAAAATGCGACACTTTCTGTTGCTGATATTGCTAAAAAAGTGGGACTTTCGACCACTCCTTGTTGGCGTAGAATTCAAAAACTTGAAGAAGATGGCGTCATTCAACGTCGTGTTGCCGTTCTTTCTCCAGAAAAAGTAAATGCGCATGTCACTGTTTTTGTGTCTATTCGCACAAACACACATAGTCATGAATGGTTTAAGCGTTTTTCAAAAATTGTACAAGAATTCCGTGAAGTCATTGAATTTTATCGAATGAGTGGAGATATTGACTATTTATTGCGTGTTGTTGTGCCCAACATTGAAGCTTATGATCTTTTTTATAAAAAATTAATTTCTAAAATTGACATCCGTGATGTCTCATCTTCTTTCGCAATGGAACAGATTAAATATACAACGGAACTTCCACTTAATTATATTAAATTACACGACAAAACGCATGAACAAAACTCTTAAGAGTTTTTAGATCGCCTCATTATCTTTTAGGCATTCAAACTTTCTTGTTAAAAAACCACCATTTGTGCATGTGTTAAAACAGCAGCTTTGACAATACCAGCTGCCATAGCTGCTCCTGTCCCTTCACCAAGACGCATCCCCAAATCCAGAAGTGGTTCTTTGCCAATTTTTTTTAAAAGTTTACGATGAGCTGTCTCAGAAGAAACATGTCCAACAAGGGTATGATCAAGAGCTTTTGGATGCATTTTATAAAGGACCGCGGCAGCTGCTGTTGCCACAAAACCGTCTAAGATCACGGGTATTTTTTCTATTCTTGCTGCTAAAATAGCACCAACCATAGCAGCAATTTCACGTCCTCCTAAGCGACGCATTATCTCAAAAGGATCATTAAAATAATCCTTATGTAAAGAAATGGCTTTCTTGACCGCTGCGATTTTACGCTGATAAAAATCATCTTCTGATTCCATGCCATTTTCTGTCCATTCTTCCACTTCTCCTCCAAACAATGCTAAGCATAAAGCTGAAGCTATTGTTGTGTTTCCAATTCCCATTTCTCCAATACATAAAAGATCTGTCCCACCCGCAATGGATTCCATTCCAAATGCCATTGTAGCAGCTGCACTCCGCTCATCCATTGCGGCATCCTTCGTAATATTCATTGTTGGATATTCCAATGCTAAATCAAATATTTTTAATCCAAGATCATAAGCAATACAAATTTGATTGATAGCAGCTCCACCAGATGCAAAATTTTGCACCATCTTTTGTGTCATAGATTGTGGAAATGGTGTAACATTTTCTTCTACTATACCATGGTTTCCAGAAAAAATAGCGACCAAAGGTCGCGTTACAATAGGTTTTTCTGTACCCCTCCATCCCGCATACCAAACAGCAATATCTCCCAGTTTTCCCAATGTTCCTTGCTCTTTTGTTAAGTTTTTTTGCCGTTTTTTTGCCAAGATTATAGAAAACTCATCAGCAACAGGTAAATTTGTAAGCAAAGCACGAAAATCATCAAATGGACTAGCGGTCATAAGGATACCTTTTAAAATCTACAATGTTTATGAAAATCACGTCATATACACAGGATATGAATAATTTATTGTTTTTTTAAACAGTGCTTTTAAAACGTTAAATATTATGAAAGCAATGATTTCTATATTCTATTTTCTAATCAAATAACGAACATGAAAGATTTAAAATATTATCAATATGTTATTACTATTTTTACGTTATGCTCTTAACTTATTTCTCTATTAAATAGGAGCAATCAGCATGTTGTTTAATATATAAATTCTAACATTCCTTCTATAACAAAAGTTGCAAACTTTCAGAAACTTATAAAATCGAAGGGATCAAAATGATCATAAAGAAATCAAAACACAAAGGATCTCAACTTTAACATATGTTAATTGTCAGGCTGTTATTAAATGAGAGCATAAAAAGCTTCTTTTAAAATACATATATCTGCATTTGGTTTTGTTGCGTCATTTGATAATATTTGCCTCCATCGACGTGCCCCACCCCGCCCATGAAATAAACCAATCATGTGACGCGTCACATGAGAAAGCCGCCCTCCCGATGCAATATGTCGAGCCGCATAATCACACATAACCTCAATAAGATCACTCTCACTCAGATTATTTTGAGCCTCATCATAGAGTTCAAAATCAATATGTTTTAACAAAGCTGGATCATGATAAACTTGGCGACCAAGCATGACAGCATCACAGAAAGTTAAGTGTTCTTTGATCTCATCAATCGATTTAATTCCACCATTTATCCCAATGAATTTATGGGGATATTTACGTTTTAATTTATAAACCCTTTCATAATTAAGGGGCGGAATATTGCGATTTTCTTTCGGACTCAATCCTTGTAGCCATGCCTTGCGTGCATGTATCCAGAGCGCATCACATCCAGCATTCCAAACCTGATTAGCCAAAAGATCTAACGCTAACTCTTCATCTTGTTCGTCCACTCCAATCCGACATTTGACAGTTACTGGTATAGTAACCTCTCGTTTCATCGCTTCCACGGCATTTGCCACAATGTCTGGATGTCGCATCAAACAAGCCCCAAAGACACCTGCTTGAACACGATTTGATGGGCAACCGACATTGAGATTTATTTCGTTGTAGCCAAAATCTTCAGCAATTCGTGCAGCTTCTGCTAACTTTTTCGGATCTGCCCCCCCTAATTGTAATGCAACTGGACGTTCTTTATCGCTAAAAGCCAACAATTGTTCGCGAACACCATGAATGACAGAATCTGCTACCATCATTTCCGTATAAAGGAGTGCTTTTTTCGTTAAAAGACGATAAAAAAACCTGCAATGTCGGTCTGTCCAATCCAACATTGGTGCTACTGCAAATTTTACAGGCGATGGAAGGTTGTAAAATATCATGAGGGTATTACTCTCATATCCCTATAGCTCTCTCTCTTTATACATAGAAAAATACTTACTTTTAGTTTACGTAAATTTTTATTCCCTTATACTATCATGAGTATAATAACAGCCCATTATCTTCAATTGATATAAAGGTTTACTACAATCAATCATAATAAAACACAATATGGCATTTCTCATAGATTATCGTTCAGGTATATAAACATGAAAAAATTTTTCACTATAATATAAAAAACTCATTTACAAGTTCTTCTTACGCTCATCAAGCCTCTATCCTTACATGATTTAGCACAGCGTTTAAGATAATGAACGATAAACTAAAACATTGTACAATTTTTCATAATAGATTTAATTTTCTTTAGATTTTTTAACTTATTGTGCAAATAAATGCTACAGAAGGTACTTTTATTTTCTCCTCAAGAAAGAACAAAAATCCTTATTCTACACGAATCTAATTATAAATCAGTTTTTCTCAATGAGTAATTCTTGGTAATATTCTTGGATTTCACTTTATAAGATAGATAAAGTTGATCCTAAATATTCTATCTAATTTTGCCATTTTATGATTCTTGCAAAAAAAAATAAAATTAGGGTATAGACAATCATTGTCTTTTTAATATGTATGACTGACACCAGTATCTCTTGAAGAGAAATATTTTACAATATTGCAGATAAAATCTGTAAAATGAAATGATCATAAACGTTGTTCAATCTCTTGTTGGCTTTGCATATAGGAAGAAAGAGTATCAACCTCTTGTTCATTAAATAGGAGACCAAGTTTTGAACGACGCCATAGCACATCTTCACATGCTTTAGCCCATTCTTTTTCCATCAACCATTTTACTTCTACTTCATAAAGCCCATGTCCAAAATTTTTTCCTCTATTTGCCTTACCATGTGCAAATATCACCAATGCTTCCGTACCGTAAGAGCGTGCAAGTCTGCGATGTGTAAAAGCATCTAAATCTGGCATCAAAAGAGCAATCTTATTTTCGATTATATCTAATTGATTATAGGGAAAATCACCCCCTGGAAGTACTGTCTTAGCCGTCCATGACGCTCCCTTTTTACCAAGAGCTTTTTCAACAAATTTCATCGCATCTTCAGCCAACTTACGATAAGTTGTAATCTTTCCTCCGTAAAGATTAAGAATCTTGGGTGTTGTTCCTGTTCCCATTTCTTTTAAAACATAATCGCGCGTAATTTCTTGTGCTTTTGAAGCTCCATCATCATAAAGTGGACGAACTCCAGAGTAAGACCAGACAATTGTTTCAGGCAACACTGGTTGTATGAAATATTCACTGGCTGCTGCACAAATGTAATCAATTTCTGTATCAGTAATATGAACGTCAGCCGGATCTCCTTGATAATTACAATCTGTTGTTCCAAGCAAGGTAAATTCTTCTTGATACGGAATAGCAAATATAATACGCCCATCACCATTTTGAAAAATATAAGCACGATCATGAGTATAAAGCTTGGGAACCAAAATATGAGAACCTCTAACAAGTCGTACTGGTGGATGTTCTTTACAGTCTAATATGCTTGCCAAAACATGATCAATCCAAGGTCCTGTCATATTCGCGACATAAGAAGCTGTGACACTATATTCTTTACTAGTTAACTTGTCTTGAAGAACGATACGCCATTTATTGTCTTCTTTTTTTAAAGAGAGAACTTCTGTTCGTACTTTTATATCAGCTCCCCACTTTTCTGCATCACGAGCATTGCCAATAACTAAACGCGCATCATCTACTCTTGCATCAGAATATTCAAAACCTCTCTGATATTCTTTCTTCAGTGTAGAGCAAAATTTTTTTGAAAAATTAATTGTTTTACTGCGCCATAATTTCTGATTCCAATTCCCTAAATAATCATAAATAAAAAGTCCAAAACGCAACATCCAAGCAGGGCGCAATTCTTTATGATAAGGAAGGAGAAAACGCAAAGGACGCACAATATGTGGAGCCATACGTAAAATGATCTCGCGTTCTTTCAATGCTTCACGAACAAGCTTGAACTCATAATGTTCAAGATAACGAAGCCCACCATGAATAAGCTTTGTTGACGCACTTGAGGTCCCAGATGCAAGATCGTTCATTTCAGCCAATCCCACTTTAAATCCGCGTCCTGCTGCGTCTCTTGCCAATCCACACCCGTTTATCCCTCCCCCAATGATAAACAGCTCATAATGTGTTGTGGTTTTCATAATTTCACTTTTCATTATTTAATTTTGTTTCTCAGTACTCAATAAAGCAATAGGAAAAAATAATACAAGTGTTCTTCATTGTATTATCAACGTACTTTTTCCTAAAATAAACACGCACAAAAAGCTTTTGATACCCTTATACATCAAAACAACATTTGACAAATTAAAGAGATTTTTTTTATCTTTTACAAAAAATAATTCTTGCCAAGCCAAGGTTCATCATATGAAGTCTTTTTAGAGAAAAATTAATGTTTTTTCTCATTCTTAAATACACACTATAGCTAAATGCTTTATTGCACATAGATAACGCTTTTCATATAGTTCACTCAATGACACACTAGGAAATATGAAGGTATACAGATGACTCATCACTCTCAAAATTCGAAAATAACACCTCTTTCAAAAATTTTAGTCCCAGTTATGTCGAGTATTTTAATCTTTTTACCTTCTTTATCAAACGCAACATCACACTCAAAAACAGCAAATCATTTAAGCTTAGAAAAGCTTAAAACACAACTTTTGGAAGATTCTAGCTTTTTATCTAAGCTTAAAGAAAAAATGATACCACATACTGATTCTCATCATATTCAACAAATTGTCAGAGAGTACCTTCTTACTCATCCAGAAGTTCTGATTGAAATGCAGCTTATTCTTCAAGATAAGCTGGAAAAACAGAATGAATACGAAAATAAAATACAAACTTCTGTCATCCATTTATTAGAAAAAGAAATTTTTCATTCTCCTCATGACGCCGTTTTGGGAAACCCAAATGGTAAAAAAGTGCTTGTCAATTTTTTTGATTACAACTGTGGATATTGTAAAAGTTCCTATTCACATATAGAAGACTTGATAAAAGAATATCCAGATTTAAAGGTTATTATTAAGGATTTACCAATTTTAAGCTCTGATTCTATGGCAGCCCATACTGTTGCCTACGCATTTCGAAAACAATTCCCAGAGAAATATCCTCAGTTTCACAAAACGCTTTTAATGTATCAGGGTCGCGCAAATGAAGCTAAAGCTATTAAAGTAGCTGTTTCATTAGGAGCAGATGAGAAAAAACTACGTAATGCAATAAAAGATCCGACTCTACAAAACGCTTTTAAAGAAAATATCCAAATTGCCTCTAAACTTCATATTACGGGAACACCTTCTTACATCATTGGTAATAAAATATTCATTGGCGCAGCCAGACAAGATACTCTAAAACAAGCGATAGACAATACACGGTGAATACCTGATCAGTTTTAGGACGAATACTGTAAATGAGGTAATTTTATGCTTTCTCTTTTTTGATAACAGGCTTATAAGTGCAATTTTGCGTAAAGCAGATACGAGTTTAAATTGCAAAGTATAATGATTTAAAGGAAATAAAAATCTTTAAAGCCTCAAAAGATCTCATCCCTAATCTAGAGATATTCGGTCATAAAATGAGATAATGACGATCTTCATTGATCAAGGAGTTAGAAATAAAATGGCAACAAAAAAAATGGATTCGGCAAAAACCGCAATTGATACGAAAATTATTCGTGATCTTGCTGAAATTTTGAATGATACCAATTTAACGAACATTGAAGTTGAACAAGGGGAGCTTCGTATTTGTGTCTCACGCCAAAATACCTTAACTTCTTCTGAGCAAGCAATCTATGCTCCTGTTTCTACTCCTACTTTTTCTGTAACATCTTCTCCGGTCCCAACAACTGAATCTCCCATACAATCTATCCAAGAGGATAAATCAAAAAACACAATAACCTCTCCGATGGTTGGAACAGCTTATCTTGCACCTTCACCAGGTGCACAACCTTTTGTAGAAGTAGGACAAAATGTTTCTGAAGGAGAGACATTACTTATTATTGAAGCCATGAAAACAATGAATCAAATTTCATCACCACGCTCAGGCACGGTAACCACTGTTCTTGTCAAAGATGGCCAACCTGTTGAATTTGGTGAACCACTTATTATTGTTGAATAAAGCGAGGGGCAACCATGATTCGAAAAATCCTCATTGCTAATCGGGGAGAAATTGCTCTTCGCGTTTTGCGTGCATGTAAAGAACTTGGCATAAAAACCGTAGCTGTTCACTCTACCGCTGATGCAGATGCAATGCATGTTCGTCTTGCTGACGAAAGTGTTTGTATTGGCCCTCCTCCCGCTCGCGATTCTTATTTGAGTATTCAGCAAATTATTGCTGCTTGTGAAATTACAGGAGCTGATGCTGTTCATCCAGGTTATGGCTTTCTTTCTGAAAATGCAAAATTTGCAGATGTTCTAGAAGCCCATGATATTACATTCATCGGTCCAACAGCTACTCATATCCGAATCATGGGCGATAAAATCGAAGCAAAGAAGACCGCCAAAAAACTTGGTATTCCTGTAGTTCCCGGTTCAGATGGAGCAGTCACTGAAGAATCAGATGCTTTACGCACTGCTCGTGAAATTGGTTATCCCGTTATTATCAAAGCTTCTGCCGGTGGTGGTGGACGTGGTATGAAAGTCGTTCATTCTGAACAAGAATTTTCTATAGCTCTCAAAACAACGCGTTCAGAAGCGAAAGCTGCTTTTGGTGATGACGCTGTTTACATAGAGAAATATTTAGAAAAACCCCGTCATATTGAAATTCAAGTCATAGGTGATGGTGCGGGAAATGCTATTCATTTAGGAGAACGCGATTGTTCACTTCAACGACGGCATCAAAAAGTATGGGAAGAAGCTACATCACCTGCACTTAATGAAACTGAACGAAAAAAAATTGGTAGTATTGTTGCAAATGCCTGTGCCCAACTTGGATATCGTGGAGCTGGTACTATTGAATTTCTTTATGAAAATGGCGAATTTTATTTCATTGAAATGAATACGCGTTTACAAGTCGAACATCCTGTAACTGAAGCAATTACAGGTATAGATTTAGTCCATGAACAAATCCATATTGCATCAGGCTGCGAGCTTTCAGTGACACAAGATGATGTCTGTTTTTCTGGTCATGCCATTGAATGCCGTATTAATGCAGAAGATCCTATTAACTTTACGCCATCACCTGGAACCATTACACATTTTCATACACCTGGAGGTTTAGGGATTCGTGTTGATTCAGGTGCTTATTCAGGTTATCGCATCCCCCCTTATTATGATAGTATGATTGGAAAGCTGATTGTTCATGGACGTACCCGTTTAGAATGTATGATGCGTTTACGGCGTGCTTTAGATGAATTTGTCGTCGATGGGATAAAAACTACACTACCTCTTTTTCGCGATCTTATTAATAATCAAGATGTTGCTGATGGTAATTATAATATTCACTGGCTAGAAAAATACCTTGCTCATCAATCAAAGTCTTCAGATTCGTAATTCGATAGCAAAATGGTAAATTCTTATAAAAGATTCTATAAGATATCAACATAAGGATAATTCCAACCTTGCTGTAAAAAGTGGTAAAAGAGGAAATAAGTTGGTTATTTTTTTATTTGTTATATAGTTTTCTTTTAATATGTACAAAATTTGATAATTTTCTGTTTTCCTTTTTGTGAGTTTGTGCTAACTCCTACATGGTTACGCCCTTATAGCTCAGTTGGTAGAGCACCTGATTTGTAATCAGGGGGTCGGGAGTTCGAGTCTCTCTGGGGGCACCATATGATTTTTTAATTACGTGTAGCTTATTCATTTTCCGATCCTTTTTAAATTCAGGAGAAGGTAGAGCTGGGCGTGAATTTAAAAAACGTATTATTTTTATCAAATTTCTTTTTTAATGCTTTAAATTCAGCCAATTCCTCCCAAGGAAAATATTAGAGTTTAAGTTTCTAGTGAATATACTAACAACTCCATAACATTGGCAAAATTATCCGGTGAGCCGTTATTAAAAGAATCAGAAAGTTTTTTGTAAAATTTCTTTCCACAAATATTTTCTTCAATAAAGCCACCTAATGCATCAGCCTTAACTTTACCAAAGATATAACCAAAGTCTTTTAAAGCTTTAACGCGATAAAGAATGTGATTATAAAATACATGTGTTTCATTTATTAAAACAAATTCTTTTCTTTAAAGATTATAGCCTTCTATCTAACAGCGTTTTTTACTGTAAAATTCAAGTTATCTATCTGCTCAACTAAAAGAACTTTTACTGTTTAGCTTTTGTGCTTTTTTCAAAGAGATGTGGGCTTTCAAGAATAAGCTTTTCTCGTGCTTTCTGTAACTGTTTAATGACTTCATCAATCTTTGATGGAGAACAAAAAGATTCTTGGCTATTCAACAAATGCAGCCTCTCCTTTCCCTCATATAAACATTGCATCTGAGATTGAAGTATTCTAACTTCTTGAAAAAAAAGACGTCCTGTTTCCTTAAAACCATTGTTAAGTGCAAAAAGTTGATCGGAAATGGATAGCAGAATTTGTTTTAAAAAACGCTCATTTTCTTGGCGTTTACGATATTCTAAAATAAGAGCATGGCTTATCTCATCTAACTGTTTTTTTGTAGAATCAATTTGACGCAATAAATTTGGTTTTTCCCCCATATCACCTTTTCTCACCTTCACAAGCATAGCATGAATATCTAACAACTTAATTGCGGAATGAGATAAATAATCAACAACTGTAGGCGTATTAACATAGCGTTTCCGTGCAATCATCACAAACTCACCTAATGACTGTTTTTTACATTCATCCCGCTATTTATTTTCCATTTTACAAAGCCATTCTAAAGAAAGTGCTAAAAAATATTACCTCCAATGTATTATTCGATGTCCCCTTCTCTCTTTTCACTATCAACGTGGAATCCGTGGAGAAAGAAAACGTACAGGTGTATAAAGGATAAGATGTGTTGTTTTCTCCAACACACTACTACCATCAGCAAGAAGGGCTTGACTAGGTGACAATTCTGTACCTTGCATAATTGTGGAAGCCAAAGAACCTTCTCGAGAAAGAGCCATCAATGTTGGCGAAGATGCAAAGACATTGTGTGCTCCCCCATCCACATGAGAGAAATCAAGAACAGCTATTCCATTTTTACGCAACATTTCAATATCTGAGCCATCGCCAACACGATGATGTCCACCCGTAAGACGTCCTGAAACCGCGAGAGCTTTATCCGCTCTGGATACTAAAATAGCTGTTGGCTGCGGGAGTTTTTTTATATCATTAAGTTGGCGCTCAAATACATCAACATCAATGTCTGGTGCCGCCATTAATAAACTTGTAATACGACGAATAGGCTTATATTTTTTCTGTAAGGCTAAAGTTCTAAATGCTTCCATTATAACAAAATTGCCCATAGAATGCGCAATAACCGAAATCTGATCAGCATTGGTTTCACTAATAAGTGTTAAAAGCTCTATCAATCCGTCACGGGCAAAATTAGCACTGTCACGATCATAAATATAAAGAGGAACAGATCCGGCAGAAGGCCAAGAATAATGCACAGCGACAACATTTAAAGAATAATCGTGTGTAAACTGTGCTGTACGAAATGTACCATCTGCAAAATTATTATTATACCCATGGATAAAAAGAAAAATTTCTCTTTTTCCTTTTGGCTTTTTTTCTAAAGCAGCATTTAATTGCTGTTTAAACTGTTCTTTATTATCGTATTTTTGCAATGCTACTGCTGCAAAATACTTATCATGCGTAGGTTTATACGCATTTATTTCAACAACTCCCTTTATATGTTGCTGAGGAATTCCTACGTCAACGCGATTGTAATGTACTTTATTTGATCGCTCTGCACCATAAGGTTGAGCGTAATTATTTTGCATCATACGACTTGTTGCAACATAAACTGGAATGATGGCTTTTGGAGAAACTGGATTCCCTTCAACTTCCCTTTCTACTGCAGTCATAGAAGGAGTTGCATGCACTCCATGCCAAAGCACAGCGCGTGAATCACTACATGCTGACAATAAAGAAATACAAATAAGAAGTGTTAAATATCTCAAAATCATTATACTTCTCACTGCAACTTCACCCCCACCCTATAAAAATATAACATTTCAAATGCACAGATAAAGTAATAAAAAATGAAACATTATTAGCAACACATCAACAAATAACATACAAAAAAGATTTTTCTATAATGCCCCTAAATCCCCTCTCTCTACATAACTTCATCTCATTACAGAGAGACTCACTGCTAACTGGTGCGGTCGAGAAGACTCGAACTTCCACGGGTTGCCCCACAGCGACCTCAACGCTGCGCGTCTACCAATTCCGCCACGACCGCACGTGGGAAGAAAAACATTTTGGTTTTTAGCCTTTAACAAATCATAAAGAAAGGTACAAGCCAATTTTCTCTTTCTCATAATTTATTTTTATCCGGACAATTTATAACTTAATAGAGATTACTAAAAATATGGACTTTACTACGATCTTTGAATCATCATCATAAAGTGTGCTTGTGCAGCTTGATCTTTTTCATAATAACCATGAAAGTTTTTTGTAATTGTTGTAGAGCCCTGTTTTTGGATTCCTCTCATAGCCATACACATGTGCTCGGCCTCAATCAATACTGCTACACCATGAGGCTTCAGATACGTTTTTAACGCGTGGGCCACTTGCGCTGTCATAGCTTCTTGTGTTTGTAAACGACGAGAAAAAATATCTACAACACGTACAATTTTTGAAAGGCCAACAATTTTTTCATTAGGAAGATATGCTATATGTGCTTTCCCAATAATTGGGATCATATGATGCTCACAGTGTGAATAAAAAGGTATATTTTTTACGATTACGGCTTCATTGTATCCTGAAACCTCTTCAAAAACTGTACCTAAGGTTTCTTTAACCGATTGACTATAACCACTAAAAAGCTCGCGATATGCCTTGGCTATACGTCTTGGAGTATCTAAAAGCCCTTCTCTATTTGGATTTTCCCCTATCCATAAGAGTAATGTACGAATCGCTTCTTCCACCTCTTCAATACTCGGACGCTTTT
Organism: Bartonella sp. MF74HXZ; assembly: GCF_042194445.1. Lineage (NCBI taxonomy): Bacteria > Pseudomonadati > Pseudomonadota > Alphaproteobacteria > Hyphomicrobiales > Bartonellaceae > Bartonella > Bartonella sp. MF74HXZ. The sequence continues at coordinate 117,798 of NZ_JBHIMW010000003.1, forward strand.
CTTCAGATAAAAAAGAATCCTTCGCGTCTTCTTTAACAATATTACGCATTCAAAAACTCCAAGCTTGCTCTATACAAAGCATTTGCTCCATACCTATTTCATTTTGTATAATCTCTATATAAGCGAATTAAAAGTTTAAACAATCACGACTCTCAAAATTTCAGGTCATAGCGCATGATTGATAATATCTATAATGATAAAATACTTAAATATGCTGCACATATAGACAAAATTGGGCGTCTTAATAATCCTGATGCAACATCAAGAAAACATGCCCACCTTTGTGGTTCGACAATCACTGTAGATTTAAAAGTGGAAAATGGTATTGTTACGGATTTTGCCCATGAAATACACGCATGTGTGCTAGGGCAAGCATCGGCTTCACTTTTAGCATCTCATATCATCGGACAAACAACACAAGATCTTAAAATATTGCGTGAAGTTATTTATCAAATGCTAACGCAAAATGGTCCTTCTCCTCAAGCTCCATTTGAGGATTTTTCTTGCTTACAGCCCATTAAAGACTATAAAGTGCGCCATGCAGCAACACTACTACCCTTTGATGCAACGATAGACTGCATTCAAAAAATTGAAGAAAAATAAATGTTCAAATCACAATCTCGACAAAAAAAATTGACTCGAAATTACACAGGCACTTGGCAAAAAACACCTGGACGGTTATTGGGTATTTTCTTAATACGTTTCTATCAAATAACACTTTCAAGTCTTATAGGCAATCAATGTCGCCATGCCCCAACTTGTTCAGAATATACATATGAAGCGATTGCACGCCATGGGCTTTGGGCTGGTGCATGGATGGGACTCTTTCGTATCATACGTTGTGGTCCCTTTGGAACAGATGGCTTTGATCCAGTACCTATTTCTCTTGGAAATTCTTGCTGTTTTTATAAACCTTGGCGTTACTGGAAAATTTCTGACAAACACAACAAATAATCCTTTTCTTTTTTCGTATGTATTGATAAAAAATCAGTCTATAAGCTTTTTACTCAATTTTCACAAAACCATCCGCAATCGTTAGCGGAATTGGATTAAAAGGGTGTTTTTATGTCTTGCTCTGTTTCTCTTTCTTTTCCTGATGGTTCAAAACGTAATTACCCCCCTGAAATGACTGGTTTGGAATTAGCAGAATCCATTTCTAAATCACTCGCAAAAAAAGCAGTTGCCTATAGTCTTGATGGTATCACGCGAGACTTATCGGATCCATTGGAACAATCTGGTCAAGTAGAGATTATTACCCGAGAAGATTCACGTGCTCTTGAACTCATAAGGCATGATTGCGCCCATGTCCTTGCTGAAGCAGTGCAAGAACTCTTTCCTGAAACGCAAGTAACAATAGGTCCTGTCATTGAAAATGGATTCTATTATGATTTTGCACGCCAACAACCTTTTACATTAGATGATCTCACCATCATTGAAAAGAAAATGCGTGAAATTATCCAACGCAATAAGCCTTTTAGAAAAGAAATTTGGTCTCGTGAAAAAGCCAGAAAAATTTTTTCTGAGAAAAAGGAATTTTATAAAGTTGAACTTATTGATAGCATTCCTGAAAATCAAGATTTAAAAATTTATTATCAAGGAAAATGGTTTGATCTTTGCCGCGGACCGCACATGCAATCTACAGGGCAAATTGGGAATGCTTTCAAATTAATGAAAGTTGCAGGAGCTTATTGGCGTGGCGATGCCAATAATCCAATGCTCACAAGAATTTATGGAACAGCATTTGCAAATGAAAATGACTTAAAAGCCTACCTCCATATGCTAGAAGAAGCTGAAAAACGTGATCATCGCCGCTTGGGACGTGAAATGGACTTATTTCATTTTCAAGAAGAAGGGCCAGGGATGATTTTTTGGCACAAAAAAGGTTGGAAAATGTTCCAAAATTTGATCAACTATATGCGTAGACGCCTTGATGATCATCAATACGCTGAAGTTAATGCACCACAAGTTCTCGATAGGTCACTCTGGGAAATATCTGGCCATTGGGGCTGGTATAAGGAGAATATGTTCAAAGTAATTCCAGCAGCGGAAGATTCAGATCGTGGGAATGTTTATGCCCTTAAACCAATGAATTGCCCTGGTCATGTGCAAATTTTTAAACATGGTTTAAAATCTTATCGTGATTTGCCTATTAGACTTGCTGAATTTGGACTTGTTCATCGTTATGAGCCTTCGGGCTCTTTACATGGTCTTATGCGTGTGCGTGGTTTTACGCAAGATGATGCGCATATTTTTTGTACTGATGAACAACTAGCCGATGAATGTCTCAGTATTAATGATCTTATTTTATCAACTTATGCTGATTTTGGTTTTAAAGAAATCAGTCTTAAGCTTTCAACACGTCCAGAAAAACGAGTTGGGTCTGATGCATTATGGGATCATGCAGAAAGTATCATGGAATCTGTTCTTAAAACGATTGAAACAAAATTTGCAGGACAAATCAAAACAAGCATCCTTCCAGGTGAAGGAGCATTTTATGGTCCAAAATTTGAATATACATTAAAGGATGCTATCGGTCGTGAATGGCAATGTGGAACAACACAAATAGACTTTAATCTCCCTGAACGTTTTGGTGCATTCTATATTGATAAAGATTCAGAAAAACGTCAACCTGTTATGATCCACCGCGCTATTTTTGGATCAATGGAGCGTTTTCTTGGTATATTAATCGAAAATTTTGCTGGACATATGCCACTCTGGCTTGCTCCTGAACAAGTTGTTGTTGCAACAATTACATCCGAAGCAAATGAATATGCCCAAAAAATAACGGCAAAACTTAGAGCTATTGGGCTTTCCGCAACAATGGATCTCCGCAATGAAAAAATTAACTATAAAATACGAGAACATTCGTTACAAAAAGTTCCCGTAATTTTGGTATGTGGTAAACGTGAAGCTGAAACAAACAGCGTAAATATGCGCCGCTTAGGAAGTACAAATAAAACCCTTTTATCTGTAGAAGATGTGATCAAGCAACTCTCAAATGAAGCAACACCTCCGGATTTGCAGCGTGTAATAAATGCATAACATCACAGAAGATGGTAATACGTTAATTTTTTACTATAAATCTTCAATTTTTGTACAGAATGAAATGATTTGATATTCTAGTGCGTTTTTGTTTCATGCACAATTATCTATCACCAGAAAGAATCACGTGATCACTCTCTACAAGGTGGATTGGTGAAAAAGTTGAATGTAAGCTATGAGCTGTTTAAATGCAAAAATCATAGACAATTGAATATTAATAATAACATTAATCTTTATAATGAAAAGATGGCGCTATTATCATGGATAGATCATTACGATAATTATAGCAACATCAAGCAAGAAGACGGAAAACAAGATCATATTTATTAATAAAAAATATGTAAAATTAGCTGAACAATGATATGTCTTGTTCGTAAAATAAGCCCTTATAAAAAAGACAAGATATTGATTTATAATGATAATATATCGTTATTCATATTAAATAAGATTTTGAATATCATAGGGCTTTCTCATTTTAAATATGTTTATGTTGAATCTATCAAAATCATTCGCTTGCACGAAATAAGCGGAATGAGTGTGTGGATAAAAATTATTGAGAAAGGACTTTAAAATGCTCACAATAAACTGCCTCAAGTGCTAAGATTGTTGCAATCATTGAGAGCAAGCTAAACTATAATGATGATGCCGACTTGCTCTTTCATAGGTGTAAAAATAGCGCTACTCAACAGGTTTAGCATTATATGATTCACGAGGAATCATGGTAAAATAAGCTTAAGGAGCCTTAAGAAACATCTCTTAAAAACAAGCACATAAATTGGTAAACCAATAGCATTCTATATCCCGCAATCTACACTGATGAGATATTGCCTTAACTTTTATAAAGCCAAATCAGAGAAAAATGGTAAAACTCAGCGTTTATTCTTTCCCCTCTTTATATTTTACCAAATTAAAAACTCTTATAAAAAACTCGTTAAATATACACATACGATACATTACTATTCGTTGAACGTATAAAACTCTGAGCACCCCCATAAAACATCTAAATATCTACGAAACACATTGCTACGCTAGACGCAAGATATTGATTTGTAAAACAATTTCAAAACACATGTTTTGCTAAAAAAGCAACACATATAAAACAAAAAATATTATTGCTATCGTGCTCTATCAAGAACACGCTTACATTCAATGAGTTCAAATAGGATTTCTTGCAACAATGCTTTATCAGATTTATCTTTATAAAGATTCACAGAACCGACAGATGTTTCTTCCTCATTCCTCATGAAACTCAAAAGCCCAAAAGAAGATTTCTTAGGCTTATTGCTAGCATTTTCAGAAGTCTGTCCTGCATGTTTCTTCTCTATGACCACATTCATAGCATCAAGATCACCATTACCCAATGCAGTCACAAAAGCAACACCATTTTCTTTTAAAAGGCGCTGCACACCTTTTATCGTATAACCCTGATCATATAATAACTGCTTAATACCATTGAGCAAATCAACATCGACCGGACGATAATAGCGCCTTCCTCCCCCACGTTTCATTGGTTTAATCTGCCTAAAACGTGTTTCCCAGAATCTTAAGACATGCTGCGGCAGCTCCAATAACTCGGCTACTTCGCTAATTGTGCGAAAAGCATCAGAGCTTTTATCCATTTTGCAACACCTTATTTAAAACAAAATAAATTACTTTACAATGACTCATTCTGTCTCAATTTCTCAACAAGATTAGTCAAAAATAAGACCATCATTGACGACTTACACAACTGTCTTTTTCTAAAAAACAAAGACCTTTATTTTATCATTTTTTTAACAAATACTAAACATACCATGGCATTCATTTATAAGAATCATTTTTTCTGTCTTGCACGATGCGAATCTAAAATTCTCTGTTTAAGGACATTGGCAGCCTTAAACGTCACAACACGTCGCGGCGGAATAGGTGCTTCAACACCTGTTTTTGGATTGCGTCCAACACGTTCATTTTTACTGCGAACCTGAAAAGTTGCAAAAGAGGATAATTTAACCGCTTCACCTCTTACAAGTGAGTTGCAAATCTCATCCAAAACCAATTCGACTAAAGCTGCTGATTCAGTATGTGACAAGCCCACTCTTTTACAAACTACGCTCGCTAAATCTGCACGCGTTACTGTCTTACTTGTCATTATAACCACCTATTAAAATATTAAAAATTACAAAATGACTTATACGTTTTCTTGAAATATGGTCAAGTAGCCATAATTTACCAACGAATAAGAATTGCTCCCCATGTAAATCCACCTCCCATGGCCTCTAACATGATAAGATCTCCTTCTTTTATTTTTCCATCGCAAACAGCTGTTGTTAAAGCCAACGGAACTGATGCCGCAGACGTATTACCATGTTGATCAACGGTAATCACAACTTTATCTAGTGAAATTCCCAGTTTTTTAGCAGATGCTTCAATAATGCGCTTATTAGCCTGATGAGGTACGAACCAATCTAGTTGTGAAGAATCCATACCTGCAGCTGCAAAACAATCATCAACCACATCCGTTATCATACCAACAGCATATTTAAAAACTTCTCGTCCTTCCATACGCAAATAGCCTGTCGTTTGTGTTGTTGAAGGTCCACCATCAACATATAGCTTATCTATATAAGCACCATTAGAGCGCAATTTCGCAGACAATATACCACGCTCAAAAGCAATCCCCCCCTCAATTTCTTGTGCTTCCAAAATAGCAGCACCCGCACCATCACCAAACAAAACACATGTCGTACGATCTTCCCAATCTAAAATCCGAGAAAATGTATCGGATCCAATAACTAAAATTCTTTTAGCCGCTCCACACCGTAAATAAGAATCTCCTGTCGTTAAAGCAAAAATAAAACCAGAGCAAACAGCTTGAATATCAAAAGCAAATCCATGACTCATTCCCAAAGCACGCTGAATTTCAACAGCAGAAGCAGGAAAAGTACGATTCGGAGTGGACGTTGCTAAAATAATACAATCAATGTCTTTTATTGTTAAACCAGCATTTGTAAGTGCTGCTTGCGCAGCCTCAACTCCTAAAGAAACAGTTGTTTCATTTTCACTGGCAATATAACGTTGGCGTATTCCTGTACGCTGAACAATCCATGAATCTGACGTTTCAACAAACTTTGCAATCTCATCATTTGATAAACTTCTCTTCGGCAAAGCACTTCCTACACCACGTATAATTGACCGAATCATTCAGCTCTTACCTTTTCTTCAAATTTTTCATTTCTATTATAAGAGCTTATCATAAGGACTCTCCATTCACTGTCTCTTCACCTTCTTGATCAAAAAGTGTTTCTTTATTCTCATGAAACCGTCGCAAATCAGCTGTTATTTTTTTCAAAAGTCCATTATTAACCATCTCATAACCAACGCGGATAGCAGAAGCAAAACCGTTAGCATTAGCACTCCCATGGCTTTTGATCACAACACCATTCAACCCCAAAAGCACTCCTCCATTCACCCTCTCGGGATCCATTTTGTGTTTCAGCGTACGAAAAGCACTCCGCGATAAAAAATAACCAAGAGATGTTAAAAAAGAACTGCGCAGTGCAGAGTTTAAAATCTCTCCTATCTGTCGCGCGGTCCCTTCTGCGGTTTTTAAAGCAATATTACCAGAAAACCCCTCTGTTACAACAACATCGACTGTTCCTTTTCCAATGTCATTGCCCTCAACAAATCCTTTATATTCCAATCCTTCTAATTGCACTTCACGCAATATCATTCCTGCTTTTTTTATTTCATAAAGTCCTTTAACCTCTTCCACCCCCACATTTAAAAGCCCAACACTTGGTCTTTCAGTGTGATATAAAGCGCGAAACATACCCGCTCCCATAACCGCCAAATCAACCAACTGACTAGCAGAGGCACCAATTGTTGCCCCAATATCCAAAACGATACTCTCACTGCGAAGTGTTGGCCAGATACCCGCAATACCAGGACGTTCAGCCTCTGCTAGCATTTTCAAACAAAAATAAGACATGGCCATGAGTGCACCCGTATTACCAGCAGAAATGCAAGCATCAGCTTCACCATTTTTTACCGCTTCAATGGCGTACCACATTGATGATTTACCACGTCCATTACGAAGTGCTTGGCTTGGCTTTTCATCCATGCGTGTATAACTTTCTGTAGGGCAAAAGCGCGATACAGAATCCAAACAAGGGTATTTTTTTAAAACCGGACGAACGTCCTCCTCTATTCCATAAAACAGAAAATAAATATTTGATAAATATTTTTGTACAATTGCTGCTCCTGCAATAGCTGCTTCTGGACCGTAATCACCGCCCATGACATCCACAGAAATTCTAATCACGCTTGCATATCCCACATCTTTTCATTTACATCTTTAAACACATATTATGATTTTCGGCTCCTGAACACTCACAAAGCAAATCTTGCAAAAATCGCTCCGTAGAAAATACCGTTTAGCATACAATAGATATTTTTTTTTATGTTTTTACAATTACTTCCAATTTTTCAAAACAGAAAATGGCGAGAATTTTTGCTCTGCTTCTTCTAAATTTTCAACCATATCCATCTTTATCCCCTCTTTACGTGGATAATGATTAATAGACAACTCAAAAAACTCTTCCATGATTGCACCAATATCAATTTTATCATCATAAAACACTTCAGGAGTATCAAGCCCCTTCACATCTAAAAACAATTCTCCTGTATCCTCTGATGTTTTTGGCTTCATCAAATTTGAATCTTCAGGAACAAAAACAACCTCAATATTTTCACAAAGGATATTTTCTAATGGTTCTAATGTAACGACACATAACTGTAGTATGCGCGCTTGCAACAGACCTTTTATACGTACTCCGCGTTTTTTCCACGGGAAAATATGGAAATTTCCCTCACAAGATTTTACTTCAATTAAATCATGGTTCTGAGCTAAATTTTTACATTCTTTTTTGTTTGCACAAAAATGAACCCTTATACCTTTAGCAGGTAGAGAACGTACAGATATTGGATAAGCCAAAGCAAATGTCATTTGAGGAACATTTTGAACATTCATTGACAACTCCCAAACATAAAAACGCATAAAACACTGTGTTTTTATTTATCTCAAGTATTTATGCATTTTTTTCTTTTCTAAAGAAATTCTATATGGCATAATTTGCTTTATAACAGGGAAACTCAGTGTAAGCTACGGTAGATTAAGTTAAAATTAGAAAAAACTTGAGGTTGCCTTCTTGTCCTACATCTCAGTATAAAGGGAGATATCATTGTTTCAAATGCCTCACATAATAGCCTTAATCAAACGTAAATTATTGATTGGTTTATCAATAGCAAGTATAGGAATGCTTGCTGGGTGTAGTCTTCTCGATTCTTCAGGTTCGAGCCAAATTTATAGAGAGGGCTATATTCTTGATAAAAATGCTCTAAGTTCTATTGCTATTGGTTCAAGTCAAGAGCAAGTTCTTTTAACTTTAGGAACCCCTTCATTAAAAACAAAATATGATAATGAAGTTTTTTATTACATCTCACAGACACGCTATCGTGGGATGCAGTTTATGAAAACAAAGATTATTGATCGCAAAGTTTTAGCCATTTACTTCAATAAAAATGATCAGGTTGCAAAAGTTGCTAATTACGGATTACAAGACGGTCAAGTATTTGATTTTATTACACAAACAACACCAACTGTAACAAAAGAACATCCTTTCTTAATTCAAATTATAAAAGGCCCTGCGAATTTGCCACCCCATAACTAAATCATATAGTCTACATACCGTCTCAATATTATTAGGTCTGATATTACCAGACCTAATAATAGAGGGATTTTTAGCTCTTATAGGCGGACTTTTTTTGCCATACTGTCGAGAACTGCATTAACAAGTTTTGGCTCATCACCTTCAAAAAAAGCCTTCGCTATGTCAACATATTCATTCATGACAACCGCAACAGGAACATCTTTACGGTTGATCAACTCCCATAAACCTGCTCGTAAAATTGCTCGCAATATAGAATCAAGACGTGAAAGAGACCACTCAGCAGAAAGCTGTTGATGAAGCAGAGGATCAAGCTGCTTTTGATCTTTTACAACACCCGTTATAATAGCCAAAAACCATTGAAAATCAGCTTCAAGATACTGGTCTCCATCGATATCTTTTCCCAAACGATAAGCTTCATACTCAGCTGCTGTTTCCATCACCCCCGAACCCACGATATCCATTTGATAGAGGGCTTGAACTGCAGCGAGTCTTGCTGCTCCACGTTTATTGGCTGAACGCGGAAAATGTCTGCTTTTTATATCAGCCATATTTAACGATTATCTCCAAATCTCTTTTTTAGAGCGATCATACATAAAGCAGCTTCAGCCGCAAAACCACCTTTATTTTTGTCATCTAGTTTTGCACGCACCCATGCTTGTTCTTCGTTTTCAACAGTCAAAATACCATTTCCAATAGCCAAATGCTGATGAACAGTTAAATCCATCAATGCACGACAAGAATCATTAGCAACAATTTCAAAGTGATATGTTTCGCCCCGAATAACACAACCAAGAGCAACATAACCATCATAAGATATGTTATTTTGTTCAGCAAAAGCTATTGCACTTGGTATTTCTAATGCTCCAGGAACCGTTACAACATCATAACTTGCTTCAGCTTTTTGCAAAGTATTCACTGCACCTCTCAAAAGCGCATCAGAAATCCCCTCATAAAAACGTGCTTCAACAATCAATACGTGAGGCTTTTTACGTATCTCTTTCATCATAATGGAATTCCACAAAAAACGAATCAAAAAAATCAAAGTTATAAAGCATAAAATTCTGAAAACGATCAATAGAGTTTTGGCTTATTCATCTTCTCTTTTTAAAGCAAAAAGTTTCGCAGCATAACGAGCAAGTTGATCAATTTCCAAATTGACCCGATCTCCAATTCTAGCTTGTCCCCACGTTGTCATTTCGAGTGTATGGCGAATAATAAGAACATCAAAAACACAATCCTCAACACCATTAACAGTCAAAGATGTCCCATTAAGTGCAATAGATCCCTTATTGACAATGAAAGGCATAAATTGTCTTGCAACTTTTAAATAAAAACGAATTGCATCCCCTTCATTTTTTTGATCAATGATTTCAGCCAAACCATCAATATGACCAGAAACCAAATGTCCTCCCATTTCATCACCTAATCGAAGCGAACGTTCCAAATTAACAAAAGTTCCTTTTGTCCATTGTGCAAGATTAGTCAAACGCAATGCTTCTTCCCATGCTTCTACAGCAAACCAACCAGCAGTCGCTTGTTGTACCCCCCGCTCTACAATTGTCAGACAAATCCCTGAACACGCAATCGATGCACCAATTTCTAAACTCTGTATGTCATAGCGCGTAGAAATATCTAAACGCAGCCCTTGCTTTAAAGGTTGTACATCTTCAACACAACCGATGTCTGTTATAATCCCTGTGAACATAGTGCTTTACGCCTCCATTTATAAAAACGGTCATTTCCAAACATTCTTGATTCAACCTTATGAAATTGCGAAAGATAATTTCCAAAATGAGGGGCTTCAACACGACCTTCGCCTAAAATAACGGGTGCATAAAAACATATCAAATGATCCACACAACCAGCATTTAAAAACGTTTCCCCTGTTTTTACGCCCCCTTCCAATAAAACACTATTAATCCCATGTTTATAAAGCATCTGTAAAAGAGCAAAGGGTTCTACACAACCATTGTTCATCTCTACCGAATAAACAGACACACCATATTGCTCCAATGCATTTTTTTTGCTTTTCTTTGAAAGATCCACATCACAAATAACCCATGTAGGAATTTTCATGGCTGTTTGGACAACTTTTGCATCAAGTGGGATAGATAAATCTGCATCCAAAATAATACGAATTGGTGAGCGCACCTCCATCCCTGGCAAGCGGCAATTGAGTTGTGGATCATCTGCTAATATAGTGCCAATACCAACGAGGATAGCATTATTTTGGGCACGTAGAATATGCGTATGAGCATGAGAAAGTGTTCCACTAATTTTTACGCTGCCCTTTTCTCTTTTTCCAACACCATTATCAGCAGAAATTGCCATTTTAAAAGTGACCGCACAGCGTTGTATCTTCCTTATGCACCAATGTGTCCATAAAGATTCAAAAGCCTCTTCAGCTAAAATTCCCTCAACCACTTCAATACCCGCTGCTCGCAAAAGAGCAATACCATGACCATCAACACGCTTGTCACAATCAGTCAGCGCAACAACAACTCGAGAAATACCTGAATCAATAAGTGCATTTACACACGGCGAAGTTTTTCCATAATGCGCACAAGGTTCTAAAGTAACATAAGCAGTCGCTCCTTGAGCTAAAGAACCAGCCATATGTAAAGCTTGCACTTCCGCATGAGGACTCCCATGAATAGCTGTTACGCCATAGCCAACAATAAATGCCCCCGCACTATTATCGTTTCGCACAATTAACGTACCAACGGAAGGATTCTCACCTGTAAGACCGACATGACGTTCTGCTAAACGAATAGCTGCAGCCATAAACCGTTCATCTTGCACTTTTTTATTCATCAAAACGAGATTCTGTATCCGCGATACCCTTTGACAATTCATCTATAACATCGTGAAAATCGCTTGCATTACGAAAATCTCGATACACAGAAGCAAAACGAATATAAGCAATATCATCAATTCTTTTCAATGCTTCCATCACAAGATGTCCAATTTTTTCTGAAGCAATCTCTGGTTCTCCCAAACTTTCAAGCTGGCGCACAATGCCAGAAATTGCTCGTTCAATATGATCAGGATCAATATTGCGCTTACGTACAGCTACATCAACTGATCGCATTAACTTATCACGATCGAATGGTTCACATCGTCCACTTTTTTTAGCAACCAAGAGCTCACGCAACTGAACACGTTCAAAAGTTGTAAAACGACCACCACAAACGGAACACACACGACGGCGGCGAATCACTGCCCCCTCTTCTGCTGGACGTGAATCTTTAACCTGTGTATCCTCATATTGGCAGTAAGGACAGCGCATCTTTTGTGTCCTTAACGAGTACTAAGATAAGAGTAAAGAGGAAATTGACTCGTTATATCTTTTACCTTTTTCTCAACAGCCATTTCAACGGCATAATTATCTTCATCACTTTTTGCGCTCCGAAGACCATCAAGAACTTCTGAAACCAGATGACCAACTTGAATAAACTCTTTTTCTAAAAAACCACGTGTTGTGGCAGCAGGTGATCCCAAGCGAATTCCCGATGTTATAGATGGCGTTTCAGGATCAAAAGGAATACCATTTTTATTGCAGGTAATACGAGCGCGCCCCAAAGCCAATTCAGCACGTTTACCTGTTAGATTTTTGGAACGTAAATCAACCAACAACAAATGATTATCTGTACCACCAGAAACAATATTAAAACCATTACTCTGTAATATTTTTGCTAAAGTTTTCGCATTAGCGACCACATTGGCACTGTAACTCTTGAAAGAAGGACGCAAAGCCTCCTCAAACGCAACAGCCTTTGCCGCAATTACATGCATTAAAGGACCACCTTGAAGACCAGGAAAAATTGCAGAATTAATTTTTCTGGATAAAGACTCATCATTTGTCAATATTAAACCACCACGAGGACCTCGAAGCGACTTATGTGTTGTTGTTGTTACAATATGCGCATGTGGAACGGGTGAAGGATGCACGCCACCAGCAACAAGACCGGCAATATGAGACATATCAACGAGTAGATGAGCACCAATCTCATCTGCAATTTCACGGAATCGTTTCCAATCCCATAGCCGTGGATAAGATGAGCCACCCGCTATAATAAGTTTGGGCTTACGTTCTTTTGCAAGCTGCTCAACCTCATCCATATCAATAATCTGATCTTCTTGACGCACACCATAGGAAACAACATCAAACCATTTTCCTGACATATTAACAGATGAACCATGCGTAAGGTGACCACCAGCATTTAAGTCTAATCCCATAAATGTGTCACCAGGCTGAAGTAAAGCTAAAAAGACAGCTTGATTCATTTGACTACCAGAATTAGGCTGTACATTCGCAAAAGCAGCACCAAAAAGCTGTTTTGCCCTTTCAATGGCTAAATCTTCAACGACATCAACAAATTGACACCCGCCATAGTAGCGCTTTCTTGGATAACCTTCTGCATACTTATTAGTTAAAACAGACCCCTGCGCTTCAAGGACCGCCCTTGAAACAATATTCTCTGAAGCAATCAGCTCAATTTCATGTTGTTGACGCTCAAACTCCCCTCTAATTGCATCAAAGATTGCACCATCAACAGTTTGTAAATTATCATTAAAAAAGCGCTTTTCTGCGTCACTTGCTTGCTGAGTCATAAAACACGTTCCTAACATAAAAAAAATAAAGTCACTGAACGATAACACAGCAAACCATGCAAACCAAACATTTTAAACCACTTACACTCAAAAATAATGATGCAAATATTTATCTTACTCTTTGTTATAAAAACAGTGAAAAACTTCCCTCTCAAGAATGATGAAAAATGAGATTACATTTCTTTTTTTACACTCTTATTTGTTTACACCTTTTACAAAAGGTATCTATAATCTAAAGAAATTCAATAATTTAATGATTAAAAATAATTTATAATGTGAAAAGCTGAATATAATAGGCAAAGTTAATACAAGGCAAATAAGAATGCTAACCAAAGTTTTTATTGATGGTGAACATGGCACAACCGGACTACAAATACAAAAACGCTTAGAGAAGCGTACAGATTTAGAACTACTCTCTCTTGCTCATAAAGATCGCCATAATGTTCATCTGCGACAAGACTATCTTAATCAAGCCGATATTGCTATTTTGTGTCTTCCAGATGATGCTGCACGCGAAACAGTTCATTGGCTAAAAAAAAATAAAAACATTAGGATTATTGATAGCTCGACAGCCCACCGTGTTGCACCAGACTGGGTTTACGGTTTTCCTGAAATGACAGCAGGACAAAGAAAGCGCATCCAAGCAGCACATTATGTAACCAATCCCGGGTGCTATCCTACCGGTGCCATTAGTTTGATTCGCCCACTCCGTGAAGCAGGACTGCTAGACGCTTATTATCCCATATCGATTAACGCAATCTCCGGCTATACTGGTGGTGGAAAACAGTTGATTTTACAAATGGAAAATCAATCTCAACAAAACATTCAGGACAATTATTTTATCTATGGTCTTAATCTTGAACACAAACATGTGCCAGAAATTAAAATTTATGGACAAATCAACCAAACCCCAATTTTTATACCAAGTGTTGGTCGTTTTCCCCAAGGGATGATTGTGAATCTTCCTCTGCATCGCCATTTATTCACAAAATCAGCAAACTGTTCTGATTTGCGCGAAATTCTCGCAAACCATTACGATGGACAAAATACCATTTTAGTTGCATCACAAGAAGAAACTGCTTCACTTCAAAGACTTAATCCAGAGTGTTTAGCCAATAAAGATAATATGAAACTGTTCGTATTTGGAAATGATCGTGAAGGTATTTTTAATCTCAGCGCCATATTCGATAATTTAGGAAAAGGCGCATCAGCTGCGGCTATCCAGAACCTCGACTTAATGCTTTCAAGCGACTAAAACTCCCTAAATACAAACTTTTATTCAACAACGCGATATGCCCCTTTCGTTGCTCGCCAGTGCGCAACTGCAAAACACAACACTGCTAGTGCCATACTTTGGTGAATGAGCCCTAAACTTATCGGAACCTCATGTAACAGCGTTAAAATACCCAAGAGTGCTTGGATAATAATCATAACACAGATAAGAAATGCACGACGAGAATGGGTTGAATGTGGAATGTTTTTTTGTACATAGAAAGCATGAATAACTGAGACAATAAATAAAAAATAAGCAAAAAACCGATGAATAAATTGAACCATTAAGGAATTTTCGAATAAATTGAGCCAAACAGGACGAAGCTGCAACAATCCATCAGGAATAATCTGCCCATCCATAAGAGGCCATGTATTATAGACTTTTCCAGCATGAAGCCCCGCAACCAAAGCTCCAAAATAAATCTCTATCAAGACGAGAACAACAAGCCAAGCCGCAAAATATTGCACCTTTTGATTTGCTGGCTTTTCTGAATATTCTGCAAGTCCTCGAGATAAATAAGTAACAAAAACAATAACAAAACATGCCGTTATAAGATGAAATGCCAA
Source organism: Bartonella sp. MF74HXZ (assembly GCF_042194445.1). Taxonomy (NCBI): domain Bacteria; kingdom Pseudomonadati; phylum Pseudomonadota; class Alphaproteobacteria; order Hyphomicrobiales; family Bartonellaceae; genus Bartonella; species Bartonella sp. MF74HXZ. Next base: position 133,001 of record NZ_JBHIMW010000003.1, read on the forward strand.
ACGATATTGGCTCACACTTGTTAAATTGCTTTGCCCAATCCCTGAAGCAACCATCCACCAACCAATAAAGCCTTGAAAGGCGATAAGAATAGGCACGACAATAAGCGGGAGTAAGATATTTTTTTCAACACGCTTAGTCGCCCAAAACCAAATGAGCCCCAATAAAGCAACAAGACCAACAAGACGCCCAAGAACACGATGCGCCCATTCCCACCAAAAAATGACCTTAAAAGCACTTAAGGTCATATCAGGATTAAGCAGCTTATATTGTGCTATCTGTTGATATTTTAAAAATTCCTCTTGCCATTGATCCACACCAATCGGTGGAATAACGCCGTGTATTGGCTTCCATTCCGTTATAGATAATCCTGATCCCGTCAAACGAGTAGCGCCACCTACTAAGACAATTGCTAAACAAAGCAATAAAATAGAGTAAAGCCACACCTGTATTTGTTTTCTATTTTTCTTTTGCACGGGCGTTAAAATGCTATTGTTTAATCTCTTTACTGCCATCTCTGATTGCCCCACGCTTCTCTCCAACTACAATGCATTTTAAAATTTAAACATCAAATCTTTGTGTATTTTAGTATGTACTATAACTTTAGCAAAAAACAAGCGTACTACTATAACATGTGATACATATTTCTTTTTTACGAAGTTTATGATGCAACAACGCGATAAACAGTCTTTGGAAAGCTGCTTACCATCCGCATCATCCATTCTTGTTCATTAAGAACAGTATTACAAATATAATAGTCTGTTAGCTCTGCAAATTGCTCAAATCCATATTTTGGTTCGCTTGCCATCTCAAGGATGATAAAGTCATATTCTTTTTTAAATTCTTGTAATATATGAGAAATGTCATTTGAAAAATCTTGTGCAGAAATAGCACTTGTTAACCCCTGAGGAAGAATATCAACCCCCGTATCATAATCACGGTAAATAACATCATGCAACTGGGCATTGCCCGTTAAAATATCACTCAGTCCGCGATGTGGACCAATGACCTTCTCTATTTGTTGACCAGAAATATCGACCAACAAAATTGTTTTGTTCTCTTTTGTGAGATGAAGTGAAAGCTTTGCCGCTGTCCGTGCAGCCTCTGGTCCAATGATTGAAATAATGGTCGAAGCACGCCATTTCAAAACATCAGATAATCCCTCTATCGTAATAAAAGCTTCAAGATTTTTCATTTCTTGAGAGACTAAAATACTCTCGTTCTTCTTAAGAGCATTTTCTTTTGATCTCAAATCCTCTTCTGAAGGTTGATCTTTTTTGCTTTTAAAGCACGGATAAAATAACAATATTCCTAGTAAAAGAGTAAGGAAGCTAGCCAATGCACTCACAAAAATATTTTTTCCATAAAGAGTCATAAAAGAAATTGGTGCTAACGTTGTTGGCATAACCACGTGGATATTTGTGTTTTGTAAAAGAAGAGGATCATCACTCAATCTCCGATATGAACCAATAATTTTTTCTCTTCGTTGAGCAGAGTTACTCATCGCTTTATTTTGTGCATCGACTGCTGCTTTTATTTTATTTTCAAACTCGTTAAATATTTCATTCAAAGATTGGGATTGATCTTTTACAAAAAAGTTCATTCTTTTTTTGAGCTGTTTTTCTAATTCCGTTGCAATAACCTCATCTGAATGAACTTGATAAACGATTTGTAAAATTTTATTTTTTAATTGATGAGAAACTGTTTCTAATTCCGCAGTCATTGCTTTAATTTGAGGATGTGTCCACCCCAATTGCACCGCCATATGTGCTCTTTGCGTTTCCAAAAGATCACGTTTAGATTCCAGAGCAACAATTGCTGAATTACCTGCAATAAACGATAAAGACAATAAAGACTGTCCCTTTTCACGCATCGTGTTAATCGTTGAATTCAAACTTGTTAAATGAATACGCTTTAAAGTTGCTTCCGTTAATTGCATAGAAAGATCATGAAGCTCTGTTTGTTTTACACCCTGCTGAATAAAAGACTCAACAGATGTACGAAATCCCTGCACGATATTAACGATTGCAGTATTATCATATTGTTTGTCTTCTAATTTATCATTTAACAAGAATTGTTTCTGTTTTATGATTGCTTGTGAAAATGCGGAAAACCAAGTTTCCAACCCACGTTGAGCTGCTTCAAGTGTCTCAGCTTCAAAAGTCAAATCGATAAAATCACCACGACGCGATAAACGGATATTTTCATGATTTTTTTTCTTATTAAAAGCACTTAAAGAAAATTGCGAATCATTGAAGAACATAGGCTGTGAAAACAAAAAGGCGATAACATTGTCTTGCTTTTTGATTGGTAACGGTTTTCCTACAGAATCAGATAATGAAAATATTAAAGTTGCTTGATAACCACGGGGCTGGACAAAATAATACAACCAAATCAAAGATATACATAGCACTTGTAATAGCAAAACAATCAAAATGCTTCGCCATACGGTACGTACGAATAGTCTTTTATTACACTTAAGACTCATCTTTATTTTAACCAGCAAAATACTTCTTCATATTGTTTTATTAAGAGAAAGTAGTAACTATCCTCTTAACTTGCTGTCATATTATTTTCAGATAATAAAAACATAAAATTTAAGCACAAATGTTCAGCAATAGCTTTAAAGAACTTAATTCATATTTTTTTTGATGTTCTCTAATTGTTTTTTTGCTTCAGAAGTAATAACGGCTCTAATGGTAACAGACCCATCATCATGTCCTTCTTGCATTATTTCCGCAGAGTTTTCATAAAACCAATCGATAAGCGACATTTCATGAGGTTTTAAAAGATATTCAATGCTTTGCACCTCTCCAAAAATTCGCTTTTCAATGGCTCTTAATAATTGATCGAGTCCATCCCCCTTAAGCGCTGATACCATGAGAGCAGGATTTAATCGTGTTTTTGCGCTTGTTTGTAAAACATTCAATGCCTGCTCATCCAACATATCAATCTTATTCCAAACTTCTATGATATGCTCCATATCATCAATATCGATATCAAGACTTGAAAGCACTTCTAAAACATCTTGAGCATGTGCACGATGATCAAGATCTGACATATCTCTTACATGAAGAATGAGATCCGCTTCAACCACTTCTTCAAGGGTTGCTCTAAAAGCTGCAATCAAATTTGTTGGCAAGTTAGAAATAAACCCTACAGTATCAGACAAAAGAATAGTTTTTCCATGGGGAAGAACAACTTTGCGCAAAGTCGGATCAAGCGTTGCAAATAACATATTCTTTGCTAAAACATCTGCACCACTTAAACGGTTAAAGAGAGTTGATTTTCCTGTATTCGTATATCCTACCAGTGCCACAACAGGATAAGATGTTTTTTTCCTTTTTGCTCTATGAAGTGCACGTGTTTTAATAACCGTTTCCAATTCGCGTCGAATACGAATAATTTTCTCTTGTAAAAGACGCCTGTCTGCTTCAATTTGCGTTTCACCAGGTCCACCTAAGAAGCCACGCCCCCCCCGTTGCCTTTCCAAGTGCGTCCAACTACGCACAAGTCGTCCTTTTTGATAGGACAAATGCGCTAACTCTACTTGCAAAACTCCTTCTTTTGTTCGTGCACGATCCCCAAAAATTTCAAGAATCAAAGCCGTTCTATCGATAACTTTGCAATTCCATAATTTTTCTAAATTACGCTGCTGTACTGGTGTTAAAAAGTGATCTACAATCGCAAGCTCAATAGAATATTCATCTATGTAACAGGTTAACGCATCTACTTTACCTTTTCCAAAGAGAGTTGCAGAGCGAGGCGTTGCAATATTAATCGTTTCATAATTAACAACTTCTAACCGTATAGCACGCGCTAAGCCTAATGACTCTTTAACACGAGAAGATATAGAACACTCTCTCAAAGAGCTTTCACTTCTATTTTCTTGAAAAATTGGTATCAAAACAAGTGCGCGCACCTGTCCTGTATTCTGCGAAAATATCCCTCCTAATCTCTCATTTTCATTTATCATAGCAATCTAAGTACTTTTAAAATGGGATAAGAGATCTATCTTAAAATGACATGTTTACTCAGGACTTTCACCCTCAAACATCTGCACAGGCTGTCCAGGCATAATCGTAGAAATAGCATGCTTATAAACCAATTGCGCGTGTCCATCTCGGCGTAAAAGAACACAAAAATTATCAAATGAAGTTACAATACCTGTGAGTTTAACGCCATTGACAAGAAAAATTGTAAGGGAAATTTTTTGCTTACGCACCGTATTTAAAAACACATCTTGCAGGTGTTGTGATCGCTCTGCCATTATTCTTACACCTTCATCTCGATTGCATAAAATATTCGTGCATGCATATCGACTGAAAAATATCCAATTGTCAACGTAGAAGCTTCAAAATTTAGCAACAAACAACTGAAATTAGAGAAAAAACGGCTCTTTAAGGCAATAATAAAGCGCAACTTACGAAAAGCTATATTAAATTAAAAATTTTTCCACGTTTACTCTTTTATAATCTTACAATTCAAAGGCATACTTTATACATCCTAAGCTATTACAGACTATATGTGATGATGAATCGCTTCATTTAGAATCAATAAAAGTAAACGGACAACAATATTTATTAACGATCATCGGTATTAATAGAGAGGTATTCGCCACCCTACTGTATATATAACCGCTATTAAATTATCCTTATTTCAAAGACTAGCGGCTTATAAAGTTTTTTATAAACACAAGTTGTAAACAGTATTTTTGTTTTTGTTAGATTCAAATAATAAATTGTTTTTACTATATTTTATAACATTTTTAAACAGGGTATAAAAAACCGCGTTAACTTTATCTTGATAAGTTTTTAAAATTTTTTCCTAAGCATATTCCTTTCTAAATAATTAACAGCTAGTATGTAGAAATTATGTGGAAGAGGACGTATCCCTTTTCCGTCTGTAAGAGTACGAGGCGAGTATGGCACGCAGAACCAAATTGCAAACATTTGAAGTTGAAGTTGAAGAAGCCCTCACAAAAGCTATGAACTTTGATTTCAATGACACAGAATTTGAAACAATATCATCCAATAATTCTGAAAATATTGTTAATGTCGATGATCTGATTCAAAAAATTGCAATGGCAGAAGAAGAATTCTTTGCTGAAAACGGTACGTCAACTTTTGTTTCTAATATTCATGACGAAGCTGTTGTTGATAAATCCGTTGTTGAACAGCTTTTTGCTCCAAAACCTTCACCTGATATTTCAGGTGGAACTGTTCATAATACATTGTTGTCTACAAAACTTCTTCCTGCAAATGATGATATAACAACCCCTGTAAATTTTGGACTATTAAAGCAGCGTTCTTCCTCTCGAGTCTACTGGTATACAACAGCGCTTAGTGCTTTATGGGCAACGGGAGGAGCTTTTATTGCGCATAAGCTCGCACCTACCGGACTCAGCTCCTTATCCAATATCAGCACTTTTGTTACATCCCCAACAGGACTCGCTGTAGCAGCCGGCACAGCAATTCCTATCCTTATATCTTGGGGCGTTGCTCAATTAACAAAACGTTCAAACGACTTGCATAACATTGCTCTTCTTATGACAAATGCTGCACAACGCCTTAGTGAACCACAACATTTATCTGAAAAACAAGCTATTGCTATAGGGCAAACCATTCGTGAAGAAGTAGCGGCAATGAACGAAGGTATTGAACGTACCCTCGGACGTGCTGTTGAACTTGAAGCAATCATACAAGGTGAAGTTCACAACCTAGAACAAGCCTATGCTGAGAATGAATCACGTATTCACACATTAATCAAAGAATTGAGCAATGAACGCATCGCCATTTTGAATCACGCAGATCGCGTACAATCAACAATTAAAGGAACCCAAGAACAACTGAGTGATGAATTTGGTTTAGTTACCTCTAAAATTGTAACCAATGTTGAAAAGCTTGCACAAACTCTCTCTCAAACTTTACAAAAACAAGGTGAAGACCTTGTTGAAAAACTTTCCTATGCCGGTGATGGCGTAACAAATCAGCTTGTTGAAAAATTTAACGAAACAACAACACAAATTCAGCAGAAAAACACAGAATTTTTTCATGAATTAGGAAAAAACTTCGATGGTTTTGCAAAACGATTTGATCATAATGAAAAGCAAATAGAAAAAACCTTTAATGAAACAGCTGAAAAAGCGGAAGTACATGTTGCTAAAATTGCCACACATATACAAGCAGTAACAGATCAAACTTTGCACGCTGTCGATGAAAAGTTTAAAGCCTTGGATAAAGCTCTTATTGATCGTAATAATCAATCTCTACAGAATTTTGATGAGAAGATCTTAAAGCTCGACGACCAAGCACATAAACTCTCTTCTAAATTTGATAACGTAACCTCGCAAGCAATTGGAGCCTTTGAACAACGTTTAGCAACTGTTGATCTTTCTCTTAAAGAACATAGTGATTCCATCATTGATTCCTTTATAGAACGCAGTCAGGCTTTAGAGGATAATGCTGAAAAACTTGGTAACTTCTTGGAATCTCATGTCTTGAAAATAAATGAAAACCTCCAAGAAAAAACAGCAGACATTACCCATGCCTTTACAAATGGACGTGAAGCTATTCTTTCTGCAATTGATAAAAGTAAAGAAAGTCTGAGAGAAGAAATTCAGTATGTCGACAATGCCATTGTTGATATCATACAAGAACGTTCACAAGATTTTAAAGTACAACTTTCTGATCAACGAGCTCTTATGGCAGACATGCTCGATAACGAGAAGAATAAAATTGCGGATACATTAAGAAATCAAATTGATGTCTTGTCCCAAAATACTTCTCATATTGAAAAAGTTTTGGCTGACAATATTCAAGTCGTTGATAAACAAGCTGAAAATCATATCACAAACATCATTCAATGCACTGAAAAACTACAAGATGTCATTGTAAAAAGCTGCAATACAACCCAAGATGCTTTAGAAGCACAAGCGAGAAATATTGATATCCGTGCCGATGCTCTGCGTGATTCTTTAGCGATTAATAGTTTTTCTCTCAATGAAGTTCTTGCCGATCAAGCACGCACACTTGAGCAACGCATGGAAACAATCCACAACCTCATTGCAAAAAGTGATATACGTGTCGATGTTGCATTGAAACAACAAATAGATTTAGTTGAGAGTGCAATTGCCGCCAATAATAAAAACATTACTGAAACGGTTCAAGATCATATCAAAAACCTTGAAAGCCATGCCGAAATTTTAAAGAATACTCTCTCTCAATCGAGTGGTGTTTTCTTTGAAACCCTTGAAACACGTATGGAATCATTCGATACAGATCTAGAAGATCGTGCACACAAAATTTTTGAACGAACAACAACGCTAGAGGAAACATTATCTGAAAAATTTAGCCAAATCTGTGAAGCCATTGATATGCAAACATCTGTTATTGAGGAACGTTCTGACACGTTAAAAACGTCTCTCATGCTTAATAATGAGCAAAGTCAGATAATTCAACAAGCGCTGGAAAGCAGTGTTGACAATATGCGTGTAACCTTAGAAGACTCTGTTAATATAGTTACAGATAACCTGCATAATAAGATTATAAAAGCTTCTGATATTCTTTCTTCTACGAGTGAACAAATTCTTTCATCTGTTACAAATGTTACTACACAAGCAGAAAATATTCTCTCAGAATCAGGCAATCGCATTGTATCAAATGTCAAAAAAACTGTTTATGATACCAGTGAAAAAGTTCTGTCCGTTCTGTCTGAACAAACAGCGCATACTGTCGAAGCTTTCGCAACAGCCAGTCATAACGCACAAGCATTATTGAATGAAACCATTCACACATCAACAACAGCAATAGAGCAAGTTCTTAATGAACGCTGTGATGTTCTTCATCACTCTATGCAAAATTTAAAAAATAATTTAGGATATCAGCTCTCTGATGTAACGAGCCGTCTGGAAGATGCAGAAAATCAAACAGCAACACAAATTTCAAAACATGTTGGAAAAATAACAGAGCTGACAAATCACTTAAATCAAGCAGCGCAAAATACGACAGAATCAATTGATTCTTTAACACAGCATATCGGTGAACAACTCTCTCTCTCCACACAAGAAGCTGAACAAAGAATTTATGCACATAATGAATTTTTAGTGAATAGCTTAACCAAAGCTAACTCTGAAACACTTCAAACAATAACGGTTATGAAAGAAGAACTTGTTAATAATGTCTCATCCGTCTTAACACAGTTGAATCAATCAATTTACAATTTTAACGAAAATAGTAATGTTTTATTATCAGCTGTTCAAAATATTGATGGTCAGTTTAATGAGAGTGCGAATAATTTTTTCCGCAACACGGACCAAGTAGCAGAGCGTTTGTCAGCCTCAAATCAAGCGCTCAATAATAATGTTGAAATTCTGCAAGGACTTTCAAAGAATACCTTTGAACAAATTAGTCATATAACGAGCAGTTTTGGTGAACATGCAAAGACACTTTCCCAAACTATTCATGTTCTTGAACAATCTGAAAATTCACTTAGTACAACACTTGAAGAAAAACATAATACGCTTTCTGTATTAAGCGATGCTCTTGTTTCAAAGTCTCATGAAATTAATCAATTGATTGGGCATTATGAAAAAATCTTCAACTCAGCACTTGAACGCTCTGATAAGAATGCACGTAACTCCACAAATTCATTCCAACAATCACTTAATAGACTTGTTAGTGAAGCATCGGCGCGTTTTTCAGAAGCAGCAGAAGACATACGTCGCTCCGCTGATGAAGTTCGTTTAGAGCTTTCAAAGATTAATAATGATATCAATGAAAATGTTAAAAAACTTCCAGAAAAGACAAAAGAAACAACGCAAACAATTCGCACAGCTTTGAATGAACAGATTACAGCGTTACAAGATCTAGTCAGTGTTATACAAAATGATCAAAAGAGCGCAAAAAAACAGCTGATATCAGAATTTCCTGCATCATCAATGTTTAATCAAAGAAGTGACAATTCCACTGAGTCCGTTAAAAAGATCGTACCACCCAAGCCTATTTTGCAACAAGATCAAAGCAAAAAAAGACCAAATAAATGGGTGTCAAATCTCTTAGAAAGAGCTTCACGTGAAGAAACGTTTTATGATGCTCCCCCTAGTGATAATGTTTTAACATCAGTGCAAACAAAACCATCTCCTGCAAACAGCTCTCTTAATTCATTAGCTTCTGGTATAGTGCAAGCTATCAATCACAATGCCATTGTTGAGCTATGGGATCATTATCAACGTGGACAAAAAAATATCGTAACAGAACGCCTTTATACCTTAAATGGACAAAAAATATTTGAAATGATTAAGAGAAAATATATGAGCGATTTTGAGTTTAAACGTTCAGTGAATCAATATGTTACAGATTTCGAAAAGCTCTTACGTGATATATCGCGCAGTTCTGGTTCTTCCAGCTCAGTTCGCAAATACCTGATATCAGATACCGGAAAAGTTTATACTATGCTTGCTCATGCAAGTGGTCGAATTCAATAAAAAAATAAAAAAAGTGGAAAAAGATATTTTTTCCACTTTTTTCCTCTCCAGTTGTTTTAATGGCTCATCGTAGAGTACTTTGCTTTCAACTACAGCTTTCTACTTCAAAGGCTGAAATAATTGGCATGCGGTTTTCTTTGATACCCTAAGCAATAACCACCCTAAAGAAGCGTAATGACTTATCAAACAACATATCACCTTAAGAATGATAAGCATGTTTTCTATTTCCTTATCTTTTTTAACTCCTTTATTTTTCATAGTTTCATAAAGGTACAAAATAGGTAATAATTATTTTTGCTAATTGTGAAAAAATTCCATGCTTTTATATTAAAATAGCTCATAGAAAGATTTCTATTTATTTTTCAAACGTTTTTTATCCACACATTACTCTCGTTTGAATTATGTAATTGAATATTTTTTATTATATTAGGTGAATTTTAAATAAAAGAATCTTATTGTATTCAAATTTCTCATTCAACATACGAAATGATGCATTATAAATTATAAAGAAAAGCGTTATGCTAAATATATGATTTTCATGTATAAAATCCGCAATTCCAGCCATTTCAGCCACATCTTTGTTTATTAAAACATATAATTGTCAGTATATAAAAGATACAGCTTTCACTATTAAGAATCCAATTGAACAACATAACTTCCATTCTCAACTTTCCAGTTTCCTTTAAAATAGCGGAATAAACAATTTATAAATTACAAATTGTTATTTAAAATTTCTTCTACCTCCGTATAAAACTTTAAATAAAATATATATTTTATAAAAAATGGATGAAATTGATAGGAACCGTTCTTCTGTTCTTTCCTTATTTTGTAAACATTGCAAAAAAATAATGGCTTGATAATGTAATTGTTAGAAAATATTTTATTTTTTTGTAAAATAATCAACTTTTACGAGTTTTATTAAGGAAAGAAAAACAAATGTGCTGCTATCCATGAAATTATTCATGCACACAAACAAAAAGAATCATCAAACTGGTTTTACGATCCAGAAGAATTTGCTCATGCTCATGCATTTTGATATTCAGAGAAATGAGGATCTATTAGTGGACAAAACCTTATCGTAGATGGAACATCTCATATACACATACGCTAACTTGGATATCATAAAAATGTCTAGAGAACGAAATAGTGATTTCAGTTCACCAAAAGCTGAACTTGACGGTGCCGCACTTTTTTATCACCAACACCCAAAACCTGGAAAATTGGAAATACAAGCAACAAAACCTCTTGATAATCAACGTGATTTAGCTCTTGCTTATTCTCCAGGCGTTGCAGCACCATGTCTTGCGATTCATGAAGATCCCAATCTTGCTGCTCAATATACCTCCCGTGCTAATTTAGTCGCTGTTATATCCAATGGAACTGCTGTTCTTGGTTTAGGAAACATTGGTCCACTCGCTTCAAAGCCAGTTATGGAAGGCAAAGCCGTTTTATTTAAAAAATTTGCGAATATTGATGTTTTTGATATTGAAATTGATGCATCCGATATAGAACAAATGGTACAAACGATATCAACCTTAGAACCTACATTCGGTGGTATTAATCTTGAAGACATTAAGGCTCCTGAATGTTTTGATATCGAAGAAAAGCTTCGTGCTAAAATGAATATTCCAGTTTTTCATGATGACCAACATGGAACTGCCATTATTGTTTCTGCGGCTGTATTAAATGCCTTAAATCTTTCAGGAAAAAAAATTGAAAATGCAAAAATAGTTACCTCAGGTGCAGGTGCTGCTGCCCTAGCTTGTCTTAATCTTTTAGTTCGTCTTGGGGCGAAAGTTGAGAATATTTGGCTTAGTGACTTAGAGGGAGTTGTTTATGAAGGTCGCAAGACCCTTATGGATCGTTGGAAAATCAATTACGCACAAAAAACGGACGCACGAACTTTATCTGATATTATTGATGATGCGGATATTTTTCTAGGCCTATCTGCGGGTGGTGTTTTAAAGCCTGAATATCTTAAAAGAATGGCTCAAAATCCACTTATTTTAGCACTGGCTAATCCAGTACCAGAAATTATGCCTGAAGAAGCACGCTCTATACGACCAGATGCAATGATCTGTACAGGACGCTCTGATTATCCCAATCAAGTTAATAATGTCCTTTGTTTTCCCTATATCTTCCGTGGTGCATTAGACGTAGGTGCTAGTGCAATTAATGAAGAAATGAAAATGGCCGCTGTTCATGCGATTGCTGCCCTTGCACGTGAAGAAACTTCAGATGTTGTAGCACGTGCATACTCAAAAGAACCACCCAATTTTGGACCAGACTATCTGATCCCCTCTCCTTTTGATCCGCGTTTAATACTGCGTATTGCTCCCGCTGTTGCTAAAGCAGCAATGGCAACTGGTGTCGCCATTCGTCCCATTGAAGATATGGAAGCCTACTATGATATCCTCAATCGATTTGTCTTTCTTTCTGGTTTAACAATGAAACCTGTTTTTGCTGCAGCAAAAACAGCAAAACGTAAACGCGTTATCTATGCCAATGGTGAAGATGAACGCGTCCTTCGTGCAGCACAAGTTGTCATTGAAGAACAAACAGCAACGCCTCTCCTTATCGGCCGTCCACATGTCGTAGAAGCAAGATTAAAACGCTTTGGTTTAAGAATTCGTCCTGGTATAGATTTTGAATTAACAAACCCTGAAGATGATCCACGTTTTCGTGATTATGTTAATTTATTTTTTCATTATACAGGAAGGCGTGGTGTTACGCCTGAAATGGCAAAAACAGTAGTGAGAACATCAACAACGGCTATTGCTGCCCTTGCCGTCATGCGTGAAGAAGCAGATGCAATGATTTGCGGCTTAGAAGGACGTTTTGAACGTCAACTTGAATTGATTGAACAAATTATCGGTCTTGATCCTAATGTTCACCGTTTTTCTGCTATGAGTTTGCTTATCTCTCAACAACGTACTCTTTTCCTCACAGATACTTACGTCAATGAAAATCCTTCTGCAGAAGAAATCGCTGAAATGACTGTATTGGCAGCTCAAGAAGTTGAAGCATTTGGAATAACACCAAAAGCAGCCTTATTATCACACTCAAACTTTGGCTCTAAAAACACAGAAAGTGCGCGTAAAATGCGACGTGCAACAGAAATTCTTGCCAAATTACACCCTGATTTAGAAGCAGATGGTGAAATGCATGCTGATGCTGCCCTTTCCAAAGTTTTTCGTGATCGTGTTTTTCCTGATTCTCGTCTTAAAAGTGAAGCTAATTTGCTTGTCTTTCCAACACTTGATGCAGCCAATATCACGCTCAACACTGTTAAAAGCCTCACAAATGCACTCCATGTTGGTCCTATTCTAATCGGGGCAGCACGTCCCGCCCATATATTAACGCCTTCAGTAACTTCACGGGGAGTTGTTAATATAACAGCCCTTGCTGTCCTTGCAGCCAATAGAAAAAATAGTCTCGTAAAATAAATGCGCAATAAAATTTCAAAGTTTTTTAAATATTGAGATATAGTATTTCATGTCCTGTAAACCTCTTTTCTCTATAGATAAAGACAGCTATATTCTGGATTAAGTCTTTTTTTTAAAGAAAAAAAAGGCTAGAAGAACAATATTAAATGTATTTTGAATTTACTAACTCTATAATAAGGAATCCGTACATTGCCTTCCACGTTTGATAAAGTTGCTGATATCATTGCAGAAATCAGTGAAATTGATCGCGATACAATTACACCAGAAAGTCATACAATTGACGATCTAGGAATCGACAGTCTTGATTTTCTTGATATTGTTTTCGCTATTGATAAAGCTTTCGGAATAAAAGTCCCTCTAGAACAATGGACACAAGAAGTCAACGAAGGTACTGTTGCAACAGAAGAATACTTTGTTCTTAAAAACCTTTGTGCAAAAATTGATGATCTCGTTGCCTTAAAACAGGCGGAGTAATTTTTTCACCATGCATGATCAATCTGTATTCATCACTGGTATAGGCCTCATAAGCTCTCTGGGGGAAGGAACTGATCGACATTGGAATCTCTTAAATGATCCAATCCGTACACCAAACCTAGATTGTACAACTTTTTCACCCTACCCTGTTCATAAATTGCCTGAAATTGATTGGAGTTTACAAATTCCTAAAAAAAGTGATCAACGGCAAATGGGAACATGGCAGCGTCTTGGTACCTATGCGGCTGGTCTTGCTCTTGATGATGCTGGCATGAAAAATAATGAACAACTCACTTCAACAATGGATATGATTGTAGCAGCAAGTGGAGGAGAACGTGATATTACTGTTGATACACAGATTCTTTCTAAAGCGCGCGCAGTTGCCGATCATGCCTCTATGTTAAATGTTGCTCTTTCAAGCGAACTTCGTCCAACATTATTTTTGGCACAACTTTCAAACCTTTTGGCAGGAAACATTTCAATTGTTCATAAAGTCACTGGATCATCTCGTACATTTATGGGAGAAGAAGGCAGTGGGCTTTCTGCTCTTCAAATTGCTGTAGCTCGTATTAAATCAGGTCAAAGTACCCATGCTCTTGTAGGAGGTTCCTATAATGCACAAAGTTATGATATGTTGTTGGCGCATGAACTTGGTGGTCTTTTAACCCATAATGGATGGAGCCCAGTGTGGGATCGTGAAATCCACCCCGGCGGCGGTATCATAGCCGGCTCTGGTGGTATCTTCCTAGTTCTCGAAAGTGGAGAACATGCAAAAAAGCGCAACGCACGTGCTTATGCTGAAATTAGCCAAATTATTACAGACCAAACAGATAGAACCAAAATTCCACTTAGAGAATCAATTGCAACAATGTTAAAAACTGCGGGCGCTAAATCTGCCTTAGCCATTTCAGCAGCCTCAGGAGCTCACGAAGCAACAAAAGCAGAACAAAATGCTCTTGATAATGCTGATCTATCTTACCGTGGCATTACAACATTATTTGGTTATATGCGGGAAGCACAATTTCCTCTAGCTCTAGCTCTTGCAGCACTTTCAATTGAAAAAAAACGCGGTTTTCCAGCGTTAAGTCCTCATGAAAAACCTTTTTCTAAAGAAGTACGTGAAATATTTGTTACAACGATTGGTATAAAAAGAGCTGAAGGTATTGTGCGTCTTACTGCTGTTTGAAGGGGAATTTCTATAGTGAAATATCATGATCATTTTGGGCGTCCACTTGTAGCAATAACTGGTGCAGGCATTGTCACATCACTGGGACAAGGGAAACATGAAAATTGGCAAAAATTAACAAGCGGTGTAAGTGGTATCCACAAAATAACACGTTTTCCCGTTGAGGGATTAAATACATATATTGCTGGAACAATTGATTTTCTTAAAGAAAGTACACTTGGTGCTTCAGCTCTCTCTGAGAAGCTTGCACATCTTTCTGCTGAAGAAGCTTTAGAACAAGCTGCTATTGATAAAAAAAATTTTAATGGACCACTCTTTCTAGCTGCTCCTCCTGTTGAACTTGAATGGAAAGCACGTTTTAGTCTTGATCAAGAGGAAGAATTCAATAATGAGCCTTCTTATGCAAATCTTCTTAAAGTCTGTAAAGATAAACTCCATGAGACGCTTTTTGAATCCACACAATTTGGTGCAATTGCAGAAAAACTTCAAAAAACATTTGGCACAAAAGGACTTCCTGTTACACTTTCCACTGCCTGTGCATCTGGTGCAACAGCAATTCAATTAGGTGTTGAGTCTATTAGACGGAAAGAGACAAATAGAGCTCTCATAATTGCGACAGATGGATCAGTTTCAGCAGAATCTCTTATTCGTTTTTCGCTACTATCTGCTCTTTCAACTCAGAATGAGCCTCCAGAAAAAGCAGCAAAACCCTTTAGCCGTGATCGAGATGGTTTTGTTATGGCAGAAGGCTCAGGCGCTCTTGTTCTTGAATCTCTTCAAAGCGCATTAAACCGTAATGCTACAGTTTTAGGGATTTTAGCTGGCTGTGGAGAAACGGCCGATGATTTTCACCGTACACGTTCAAAACCCGATGCATCACCAGCAATTGAATCCGTTCGCAAAGCTTTAGACGATGCAAAAATAACCATCAATGAAATTGATTATATTAATGCACATGGAACTTCAACACCTGAAAATGAGAAAATGGAGTATCTTGCATTATCAACAGTATTCGGTGATCTTTTAGAGCATATTCCAGTCTCTTCTAATAAATCAATGATTGGGCATACATTAACTGCTGCTGGTGCAATAGAAGCGGTTTTTTCGCTTTTAACCATTCAATCGGGGATACTTCCACCTACAATAAATTATGATAATCCTGACCCTGCTATCCCTTTAGATGTTGTTCCTCATCATAGCCGTAAAGCCTGTGTCAATGCAGTTTTGTCCAACTCATTTGGATTTGGTGGTCAAAATATGAGTCTTGTCATCACTGCATATAAAGGATAATCCTTTAATAATAAAATTTTATAACGCTAACCTAATAACATATTTAAGGGGAATGGTAATGCGTGCACTGCAACTCTTCGATGATCGCCGGCTTGAAATCACTAATATTTCCCCGCCATCTTCACCTAGTCTAGGTGAAGTAACTGTGCGGATAAAAGCCGTTGCTCTTAATCATATTGATGTATGGGGATGGCGTGGCATGGCTTTTGCGAAAAGAAAAATACCACTCATCATTGGTGCAGAAGCCTCTGGTGAGGTTATACAAATAGGAGATGGCGTTGAACATCTCCAACTTGGACAGATTGTCTCAATTTATGGTGCACAAACCTGCGGAGTATGCCAAGCTTGTCATGAAGGACGGGATAATCTTTGCAGTCATGTAAAGGGAGTCTACGGTTTTCACCTTGATGGATTTGCGTGTGAGCTTGTCAATTTGCCAGCACGTTTATTAGTTCCATCACCTCCCCAATGTGATGAATTGCAGGCAGCGGTTGCTCCAATTACTTTTGGTACCGTAGAACATATGCTTTTCGATAATGCAAAACTACAAGCAGGAGAAACAATCCTGATACAGGCTGGTGGTTCAGGTATTGGCTCTGCAGCCATTCAACTTGCAAAACACATGGGCTGTACAGTTATCACAACGGTAGGTTCAGATGAAAAAATTGCAAAAGCACACTCTCTTGGGGCAGATCATGTGATTAATTATCGTAAAGATCGTTTTGAAGGTGTGGTGCGTAAATTAACCCAAAAAAAAGGTGTTGACGTTGTTTTTGAGCATGTTGGTGTAGATACATGGAACGGTTCTTTGTTATGTATGAAAAAAGGAGCACGCTTAGTGACTTGCGGTTCTACCTCTGGTGTTTCAGCACCAATAAATCTCATGCAATTATTCCAACAACAACTTAAGATATTCGGTTCATTTGGCTGCCGTATGGAAAATATGAAAAATGCCATGCAAAAAATGGCAGAAAAAACTGTACACCCTGTCATTGATACGATTGTTGGGCTTGATGAAATTGATACAGCTTTAAAACGAATGGAGAGCCGTGATGTTTTTGGTAAAATTATCCTTAAAATCGATTAAATCATGATGAAGCTTTCTCTTAAAAATCTCATATATCTTATTAAAATTATAGCTAAAAAGATATCCTACTTGTTATGGGCATATCTGCTCTTTGGTTCTTTATTTATTCTAAAATGCTTTCCTGCCAAAATGGGAGTCTCTTTTTTTTCTTGGTTGGTAAAAAAAATTGGTCCCCTTTTACATCGTCATCAAATCACACTTACAAATCTTAGAGGTGCATATCCAGAAAAAACAGAGCAAGAACTCCATGCGATTGCAATAGAAATGTGGGAAAATATAGGCAGTTTTCTAGCCGAATATATTTTTCTTGATAAAATTTTTGATTTTGATCCTCATGCGGACGAGCCAGGTTTCATTGAGGTTAAAGGCGTTGAAATATTTGAGCGATTAAAAAATGAAAAAAAACCACATATTTTTTTCACCGCACATACTGGAAATTTTGAACTTCTGCCTATTTGTGCACAAAGTTTTGATCTTAATGTTACGGTATTATTTAGACCACCCAATAATCCCTATGTTGCCAAACGAGTCCTTAAAGCACGACAAACTTCTATGGGGCATCTTATTCCCTCCAAGGCCGGTGCAGCATGGGCATTAGCAGCCAAATTAGAAAAAGGTGAAAATGTTGGTATGCTCGTTGATCAAAAATTTCGCCGCGGTATCATGGGAACATTTTTTAATAGACCTCTTAAAACAAATCCCTTAATTATAAAACTCGCTCGACAATATAACTGTGATATTTATCCAGCACGTTGTATTCGTTTGCCTAATGGACGTCATCGTTTAGAGTTATATGAACATATAGAACTTCCACGTGATGAAAAAAATGATATCGATATAGCTGCTTCTACGCAAAAATTAAATGATATTGTTGAATCTTGGGTCCGTGAATATCCTGGACAATGGATGTGGTTACATAGACGTTGGGACATCTAACATAAGGCTCTATTGCTTACAAAGGAAGTGCAAATGTTAGCCTCAAAAGACATCAAAGATCTCATTGCAATTATCACTGCATTACGAAATTCTGATAGCGGTTGTATCTGGCATAAAAAACAAACTTTTGAATCCCTCATACCCTATATGCTCGAAGAAGTTTACGAAGTCATCGATGCCATTGAACGAAAAAACCGAAAGGATCTCTGTGAAGAACTTGGAGATCTTCTTTTACAAGTTATCTATCATGCTACCATTGCACAAGAAGAAGGCAGCTTTACTTTTGAAGATGTTGTTTATGCAATCACGGCAAAAATGATTCGACGCCATCCTCACATTTTTGGAAATGCCGAGCAAAAAAAACGAGGATTTATAAAAGAAGAGTGGGAATATATAAAAAAAAGAGAACAGGTTGAACAAAAAAAATTGCGCGAAGAAAAAAACAACAATTCCTCCACAAGCATACTCGCACAAGTAAAACAAATCCAGCCAGCAAACCAAGAGGCACTTGCTTTACAAGAAGCAGCAGCTAAAGTAGGTTTTGATTGGAAAGAAAGTGATAAAGTTTTTGAAAAAATAGAAGAAGAACTCGAAGAGCTCAAAGAAGCCATTAAAAATAAACAAAATTCAGAGATAGAAGCAGAGTTTGGAGATCTCTACTTTATTCTCCTTAATCTCGCACGCCACTTAGCGATTGATTCACAAAAAGCATTAAAAAAAACGAATATAAAATTTCGAAACCGTTTTGCCTATATTGAAGAAAAGCTATCCACTCAATCTAAAACACTCACTGACGCATCCTTGAATGAAATGGAAGCACTTTGGAAACAAGCTAAAAATGAACAATAAAAATATTAGATTTTTTCTACCTCAAAGAACAAGTCCCTCTAAAATTACTGAATTATAATTCAGCTCAACTCAATTTGTTTTATATTGATCCTGCGTAGCAGGACGAAGTTCCACCGATTCGCCACACCCACATGCTGAAACTTGATTAGGATTTTTAAAGACAAAACCAGAACGAAGCGTTGTCACTTCATAATCCATCTGCGTCCCTAATAAAAATAATACCGCATCATGTGCTACGAAAACACGGGCACCATTCACTTCAACAACATCCGCATCTATCCCCTTTTCTTTGACAAGAGTAATTGTATACTCCATCCCTGCACAACCACCTTTTTTGATACCAACAAGAATACCCTGTGCATCTTTTGCGTCCATAATCGCTTTAACACGATCCACTGCTGCTTCCGTCAAATTTATTACCGAAAAACGGCTCATGGTTTACTCTTTTCTTAGTTCAATAAACACTTTGAAAGTTTTTCCTCTATAATATTGTATCTGGTATTTTAGAAAAAAAACAACAAAACCTAAATTAAAGTATTCTAACCTTGTTTATTTGGATAAAAACGCGTACCCATAAAATGAGATTTATGATTATACAATCCAGAACTTACAATTTTTTGTCCACATAAAACACAAAATACTTCGTCTATAAAAACTCTAAACAAAGGAAAACGTTTCAATACCATACATTCACTCCTCTCCTTTTGAAAATCTTTATCTTTTTAGAAAAGTAACGATTAGATAAGGAAAAAATATACCCCCCGTACTCATTTTCTCCCCTCCTTCTCCAATTCATACCCCTAAAGCCACCAATCTTACCCCTTCACAAAATGATTACAAAGAATTTTACAGATTTGTTACGTATCTTGAATTGATAACAAGATATTGATGTCCAAAATTTTTACTTTCAAAAGCTCTAAGTGCAAAAGCATTTTAGATTTTATTCTGTTTATTTTTTCTCTTGCCTTTAAAGAAACAGTCATTTAATCGTTTTACACAAACTCGGAGCGTAGCGCAGCTTGGTAGCGCACTTGACTGGGGGTCAAGGGGTCGTGGGTTCAAATCCCGCCGCTCCGACCATTTTTAAAATGCTATAAAATAAAAAATAAGCTTACTTAAAAAGTGAATTATTATGCATTTCAATTAGCACATACATGAATTTTTTCTTCAACGTAGAATAGTGTGCAATAACATTTTATCACAAACTCGAAATAAGCTGTTTTATTAAAATAAGCTTCGTTCTTAGAAAAACACACTCGAAACGCGAGACCTTTTGCCTCGCGTTTTTTATTCTTCAGAAAAATTTATAATTATTCGGTCTTATATTTTCTAAATTTTCCTACACGACAATGTCGCTATTATCATTTTTTGTAATGGATGGTGACATCTGTACGGTTATCTTTTTGGGTTTTAATTCAGCTGGCATTTCCCTTTTAAGCTGAATATGAAGAAGCCCATCTCCAAGTTCTGCTCCAATAACCTTAACATGATCAGCCAAATGAAAACGCCGTTCAAAAGCACGCGAAGCAATGCCTCGATAAAGGAATTCTCGCTCTTCATCATCATTTTCAGACTTTCTGTTTCCCTTAACGATCAGCTGGTTACAATGCGTTTCAATATCAATTTCATCTTGAGAAAAACCAGCAACAGCCATAGAAATTCTATAAGAATCTTCAGTTAAACGCTCGATATTATAAGGGGGATAAGAAGAAACTTCATCTGGTTGTCTTCTAGAATCAAACCAGTTAAAAAGATGATCAAAACCTACTGTGGAACGATAAAATGGTGAAAAATCTACTTGACGCATAATATTGCCCTCCTCTAGAGCGACTATAATTTATAATTAATTCACAAAGTTCCCAAATGGCAAACTTACTTGTGAACCTGCGGCCCCATCATGGCAACCACACTATATTATCTGGTAATTGTTTTTCTTTATTTCAACTCTTTGGAATCTAAATTGATAAAAACTATCTAAAAAGCAATATACCCCTTTTTAAATCCTTTTTCTTCATTACATAAATGTCAAAGTCCTCTCATTATCTCACGTTGCACTAAGCGGCAAATACACTGTAAAGGATTTCAATTGGAAACACCTATTTATCCCATAGACTGGGCTTCCACTCCTCCTAATATCCATCATGGTACTCTTAAAATAGCAATAGATCACGAAATTCGTTTTGCGATAACATATCCTGAGGTGGAAAAATCTAAGGGAACAATTGTTATTCTCAAAAGCTACGCAAGTACTTTAGAAAAATATTTTTTATTAATAAATGAAATTTCTAAACGCGGTTTTCATACAGCAATATTTGACTGGTTTGATCAAGAAAAAAAATCCTTCAAGATAAGAAAACAAAGCCGATATCATTGTTTTGATATAAATAATGATATTAATGACTTATATGAATTTCTTAAAAATATTGTTTATCCTAATTGTCCGCCTCCTTACTCTATGCTCACCTATGGTATAGGTGGATTGATAGCACTTAGCGGATTAGATCTCATTAATTATCAGTTTAATAAATTGCTCTGTGTTTCTCCCCTTTTTGCTCCATTCGGTAATAAAACGAATGGTTTTCAACATAAATTAACACAATTTCTTTCTGATATAGGTCTTGGCTTTATACCAGCGAAAGATGGGAAAAAATTAAACAAAAAAAAACAAAACAATATAAAATCGGAACACATGCATAAAGTGCCGTTCCATTCCATTAAGCCCCCAACATCCCAATGGATGGCATCGGTATTTAATGCGATCGATTCTATGAAGAGAAATGTACTCCACGGAGATTTACGAATTCCAACACTCTTTATTCTAGCCAATCAAAACAATATTGCAAACAACATTGAAGTGCGGCAATTATGCCAACACACACGCCTGACAGAAAGTATTACTATTACAGGCGCTGAACTGGATACAATTATGGTTAACGAAAATTATAAAAAGCAATTTTGGGCTGTATTTGATGCATTTATTCCCGATAATGTATTTGTAAAATAACACTAAATCTTAATTTCCGCTCCGCCCATAAAAAAGAAAATTTCTACGAGCGTTGGATCTACAAACACTTTTTAATATAATGGATTTTACTTTCCAACCACTCATATGATTCGTTTTCTAGCCTCTACAGGCAAGCCATGACCTAAATATTCACCACGCATTCTAATAAAAAACTAATATACAAAGTATATCGTTACATTAAACAAAATTATTTTACATCATAAAAAATAACTTAATAAAAAAATATTTTGTATAATTAATAAAATGAAGATAATAAATCTACCTTAATATAACATGATAGATATTTATAAATAAAACATCAAAATACTATTTTTGATCTATTATTAAATGTTAATTTAATATTATATCTAGAAAAATAATAGTTTTCATCTATTTAAGGAAAAAACTGAAAATAAAGCGCACTTATAATATTTATTACAAATCTCTATAAAAATAAATAACTATGAAATTTCTATTTCTTAAGAGAACTTTTAAAAAACAATAAATTAACATAATATTCTTCTAATTTCTCTATATAGCAAGTCCCTACAGTAACGGTTTTCATAAGTTTTTTTAATGAAATTCTGATAATAATCAGCGAATTTAAAAGAAAAGATAGCAATGAATCATCTTAAAAGTTTTAGAGAACCCCTTCTTTTTTCAAAATCACATATATTTTGAATTTAACCAACTCACAACGAATATGCTGTATTCTGAATAAGAATGTAAGAATTAACCATTTTGCCATTCATTTCAATTATGAGCATTTTACCGTCTTTTTTATAAATACTCTATATTGTATAATTGATGCGGCAAAACTCTGACAAATGGAGCCATTGGAACATAATCATGAAACGAATCCTGCTCGCAGAAGATGATAACGATATGCGTCGCTTTCTCGTAAAAGCCTTAGAACGTGCAGGCTACGAAGTCGCCGATTTCGATAATGGTATTAGCGCGTATGAACGTTTACAAGAAGAGCCATTTTCCCTTCTCTTGACTGATATTGTGATGCCAGAGATGGATGGAATCGAACTCGCACGACGTGCTACTGAGATTGACCCTGATTTACGAGTAATGTTCATTACAGGTTTTGCAGCGGTAGCACTCAATTCAAATAGTGATGCCCCTCCTGATGCAAAGGTTCTCTCTAAGCCATTTCACTTACGTGAACTCGTCAATGAGGTTGAAAAGATCCTTATCGCTGCTTAAAAAGTATTTTTTTAAGTTATTTGCATCTGTTGAAAGAGAAAACGAAATTAGGCATTGACGTTTGTCATTCTATATGGTGTATGCAACATCAATGAATGGGCGTGTAGCTCAGCGGGAGAGCACTACGTTGACATCGTAGGGGTCACAGGTTCAATCCCTGTCACGCCCACCAGATTCTTTTTCTTATTCTATAACTTGCTGTATTTATACATCTTTTTTACTGTGAGAGATGTCTGAATAAAGTTAAGGGAATAGGATTTTTTAACATTCTTCTACAAAGGTAGCATTTTTCTCTCTTTTTGATTCGCGAATTACTTCTGGTATTTGTTTGAATTTTTCTAAATCCTCTTGTGTAAAAATATCTATAAATCTAGAAAACATGCCAACAATTTCACGCCTCAACGGATCAGAAGTCTTGATTGTAAAACTTGTGCAACAAGCATCCGATTCTCTTCTCAAAATTTCTGCTACCTCTTGATCTAAACCATAAAGCTCTATGATCTTTTCCTCCAGTCCTACAGGAACAGATTTTTTGCCAATCTCTACAGAAGATAAAAATGCTACAGATATGTCTAATTTCTTAGCCATATCTAAGAGGCGTTCGGAGTGATCAATGCGAAGTTTCCGTAAAATTTTACCAAAAGATGTAACCATATAAAAAGTCCTATTAGAGAAGAAATATTTCTTCTGATTCTAACAAATCTTTTTATGATTTTCTTCAATTATTGCGAATCAAGAGTTCTTTTCGGGGTGTTTTTTTAGCCGTACCCGCTGTCCAAAGAGTCTCTAATTCTAAAAAGTCAAAATCCTTAAAGATCTCTCGAACCGCATCAAAATCATTTAGACTCAAGACAAATTTGCCTTGGATGCTTTTGAGAACTTTTGCCATACTCACAAAATCATCTTCAACAAAATTCCCAGAGCTGTAGCACTTCTTCTTTACAAGATAAGGCGGGTCTAAATAAAATAAACTGTCGGGTGCATCAAATAGCTCGACAACCAGTTCCCACGACAAATTTAAGATTGTTGTATCAAGAAGCTTCTGTCTAACACGCCGCATCCTTGATAACAGCTTATCGGGATTAAATGCTATAGGCTTTTTCCTTCCAAAGCTAAAAGAGACATAATCTTTTTTCCCATACATCACACAACGTTGGAGAAACAAAAAACGTGCGGCTCTTTCAACTTTGGAAAGGCTTTCTGGTTCAATCGCCGCAAGTTCAAAAAACAACTGTCTTGAACAAACAAACCATTCTAGTCGTTTGGCTAAATCATCAAAGTCATTTTGAACACATTGAAACAGGTTCGTAATCTCTCCATTCAGATCATTAATAACGGAATATTTTGCTGGTCTTTTATTTAGGAAAATAACACCAGAGCCTAAAAACGGTTCAACATAGGTTTCATGGTCAATATTATTTAAAATCGGTATAATTTTCTTACGCAGATAGTGTTTACCACCCATCCACGCAAACAATGTTTGTGTAAATTCTTGTTTCATCATATTTTTAAAGGAGAGATTTGATATCTAACTTTTTGTTATCCACTTTTTGAGGTGTGAGAAGCTATTCTCTACGGCGTCCACAAAACGGGAAAAATCTATTACAAACATAAAGACAATAAAGGCAATCAATTTCATGAGGCGTGACATCATCTTTAAACCTTGATAGATCTCTATCATCTCGTGAAGGAGCTGTTATTCTGTTTCTGTAAGACCTTTATCTTTGGTGCTTCGTTTCTTGACCATCTGTCCAACCACATAAATGTGCTCCCTGCTTGTTATGCTTCAAAATATCTCTTTCAAGATTTGAACTGATGACCGCAACATACTGATTATCCAAATAAATGGGCAAGCAGCCACCACAAGAAATAGACCTATTTGCCGCGCACCAAACGAGAAAGTTCAGAACGCACACCAGCATCACTTTTTTGATTAACTTCATTTTCTACCTCAAGACGTATTGTTGCTGTCTTTAAAGCATTCTCTGTTTGCTTTTTCCGTTCGCTTTTCTTGCTAAGGCGAAACGCCTTGGCTAAAGCCGCTGTAAAGCAAAAATTCTCGAGACAGATATCATTGGCTCTGGAACACCGATACCTCTTAATTTTTTCAAGAAAAAAAACAAAACGCGGCGTAACTTACACAATGTTTGGAAAAAAGAAATCTTGCCTCATGGTTTTATCAAGGGTGGGAGTTTTCCAAAGCGTGTTGATTAAAAAAAGATGAAGAATAATGTTTTTCAAAGGGTAGACGGAGGTAAATTCCTCATTGCAAAACAAGAAGGATCATCAATTGCTGGAGTGATGTCCAAGCCAGAAATCACAAATTCTATCGCACAATATGCCAGTGAAAGATTAACTAAAAACATACAGAGACAACTTGAACGTCAAGAATACGCTGCTAATAAGAAAGCTAAATAATGTTCTCAAGCTTTATCTACCTATCCCATATCCTTATAAGTTTATGCATTACACACTTTGATTGCAATTTTAAAAACAAATTATCACTTATGCTTTGTTTTTTTATAAAAAAGTCAATAAAATCAATATAAAAGATACTTCCCAGCGAGTTAGCTTCGTTACGGGGGCAGGCTGCGCAAACTATCGCTAGCGACAGAATTTTAAAATTAACTGTACATTGTACACTTAACTCATTGATAAATAATGATTTCAATATGCACACTGTACAATATATAATTATTTTGAGATGGAAATTATTTTTATTCTCGACATTATTGCGTCAATGTATATTTTCGAATCAAGTGCCTAAGAAACACCTTAAATCGATAGCGGATAGATTACCGACACAATCTCTTCTCCGCACATTAGGGACTTTGACTCATTATATGCTACATGCATATAATGGATTTGTCGGGTGTAGTTACGCTATACAATACTCTTTATGGGAAAGCGTAACGACGGACTATCGACCGCCTTTCTTAGCGCCCAGCATTCTTCTGGAATATCAATAAGAAACCTCTAATCGATAGGAGTTCACTATGAACACTCTTATAGAAATTAAAGAACGGGTTATTGATAGAGAAGCTGTTCAAACCATCAATGCTCGTGATTTGCATGCGTTTTTGGAAATTACATCAAAATTTGCAGACTGGATTAAAAATCGTATTAAAGAATGCAAATTTCGAGAAAATATAGACTTATAGTTTTTTCTAAAAATTTAGAAAAAGGTGGGCGTCCAAGCATGGAATATCACCTCACCTTAGACATGGCAAAATACCTTTCAATGATCGAGCGTAATGATAAAGGTCATCAAGTAAAAGAGTATTTTATCGAATGTAAAAAGCTTGCAAAACAAGTAGCGACACCGCAAATCGATTACTCCAAGCCCGAAGCATTACTTGGCGTCTTGAATCACCTACAAAATCAAATCGAACAGAAAGATAGCATCATCGCAGAATAGCACCCAAAGCAGACGCGCTTGAGGATTTAAAGCCTTCTGATGGTTTGTTCGGTCTTATTGAAGCGGAAAAATTCTTGAAGTACGACCAAAGGACTTAACAGATTACTTGTATAAACATGATTGGGTGTATGGCCGTGTTCCAAGTGGTCCATTATTACCCTATCAGGATAAAATCAAGAAAGGATTTATGGATTATCCTGCTATCACTATTCAAGGACCTGATGCTATAGAAAAGATACTGCCTTCAACAAAAATTACACCAAAAGGATTGGCATGTTTGAGAGAACAAATCTTTGGGGGTGTGCAATGAAGGTAGATACCAACTTTTATGTAATTTGTGAATGGCTTTGTTTCAGTTTGTCAATTGTGAATATGTAGATAACAAAAATTGTAGTACTCTAGTTGACATTATGGGTGTGGTAGAAAAAGCTTTGATTTTAAAACCTCAAGATGAAGTACCGAATATTACAAAGATTCTAGCAGTTCTTAAAGGCTTTGGAACTTCAGAACTCCCGCATAGCATGAATTCGTTATTGCAAGCTTATGCTCCTACTTTGGAGAGCCCTGTTGTGGAAGCTGCTTAGCTAAAAACATAACTCCCCTCTCCATTCTCAAAAATGGGGAGGTAGTTTAAAGATCAAGTTTTGAATGGGAGCCATTGAAAACTATGAGTTTCAACCTGGTCTTGTAAGTTCTCTTAATCTTTTTGAGGAAGTTGAAACCAGTACCACAGTGGTTGGTATTGAACGACGTGATAATACATTTTCGCTTATTCAAACCAGTGAACGTGGCGCACCTTTGGCAGAAGGTGATAGAGAGGGGCGTAATCTTCGGTTTTTCAAAACAACACGGATTGCCAAAAGTGATACCGTAAAATCAGAAGAAATCCAGAACCGTCGTGAATTTGGCACAGAAGATCAGTTAGAGACAGCAATGAAATATATTGCCAGAAAACAAAAGAAACTGATTTCTGAAATAGAATTGACATGGGAAAACATGCAACTTGGCGCTGTTCAAGGTGTTGTCCTTGATGCTGATGGCTCGGTGATTGTAGATTGGTACAAGGAATGGGAAATCACACCACCAAAGCCCATTGACTTTAAACTGAATGTTGAGACAACCAATGTTTCTGCCCCTGTTGATCGGGTCATTATGAGGATGATTGAGGCTTCAAAAGGAGCATTTTCTGATCGTTCACGGATTATTGGGCTTTGTGGAAATGAATTCTTTTCCAAGTTGAAAAACCATAAAACAATTCGGGAGACCTATTTAAACACAGCTTTAGCACAGACACTCAATAGCGCCGGAGGTGTTGCAACACCAAGCGCTCTTGGCGCGGGCAGCTTTGGCAGTTTTAACTTTGCAGGTGTCACTTTCATTAACTACCGGAGTATTCACAACTATAATGTGAGTGTGAAGGCTGTAACAAAGCGCGCCATAGGAATTAAGCCTGATGAATGTCAATTCTTTCCTGTTGATGCGCCTGGTGTATTTCAAAAAACCTTTTCCCCTAGTGAAAGCTTGGATTTTGCCAACACGGTCGGAAAACCTCTCTACACCATGTTGATCGTTGATCACGACCGTAATGCATGGGTAAAACCGGAGGTCTATAGTTATCCGCTTTACATTTGGACACGCCCTGAAATGCTGTTTAAAGCAGTGATTGGAGCAAAATAACATGCGATGGCACGAGCTGTTAAATCAAATGGTTAAAGATGTACGCAACACTTTTGGGCAGCCCATCATCTACACGCGAAAGAACAACCAGAAATCTTTTCGTATCACAGCGATTTACGGCATTAAGCATTCAGAATCGGACGCTGGTGGCAGAATCCCTACCACAATTGCAAGAAAGGAACTTGATCTTTGTATCAATGATATTGGGGGGGGGCCACCAAACCCTCAAGATAGTGTTATTGTGATGGATCCTGAAAACAGCAAAGCTCCCTCTTCCCAAGAGCACTTCACTGTCACAGATGTCCAAGCCTCAGAATCTAGTATGTATAAGCTTATCTTGCGGGAGATAAAAAATGGACGTATCTTTATCTTGTGTATTTAAAAAATTAATAAGGCTGCCCAAGAGCCCGAATTACTGCTACAAACCTTGGATTTGGAATGGCACTAAATCGGTAACTCCATGGTGAGCCAGTACGGTGACTGATGTGACATCTTTGATATGTTATAGTGACTGATGAAATTCCTGCCCAAGTAGTCCTTTCATTATCTTCAGGGCTTTCAAATACAATAGCTTGGTTTGTTACTAAAAGACGTCCTAAAGCTGGAGCCTTTTCGCCAATATTGAAGGTAACACGTTCTTGAACTCCCAACAGTTTTTCATTTTTTGCTAAACGATAATTATATTCACTTGCGTCAAGTTCTTGAAACATTTCACATGCTTCCTCAAAATTAGAGGGAGGAATATCTGATTGCCACAGAGCAACTTCTTGCTCAAAGTTTTTTTCCTTTTTCGCCTCACGATAGGCAATAATAACAAAAATTAAAACAATAAGAATGGGTACTAATAACCATGGTGTAATAGTTACTGTTACCACAATGCCTCCACTCAACAGAACACAAAGGAGAAAGATCTGTACCCTCTTTTCTAACCGTTTTTTTTCAAGTTCCGGCAACATTTTATTAACAACTGATAAATCAGAAGAAGGGTGGATATGGGGGGGAGGCATTAAAACCTGCTCTGAAACTTTTTCTTTAAAACGTTTTTTGCGTTTATCTTGCCAATGAACAAAAATAGACAAAGCAATAAATGCAAAGAAAATTAACCTGAACCATCCCCAAAAACCTAGACCATCATTTTCGTCTAACTTTTTGTCTTGAACATGAATACTTTGCTTATCAGTATTCTCAGGTAGTACCTGTTTCACGCTTTCATTTTGAGTAGCAACATATATTAATGAAGTCGAGGAGGAGGAAAAAATTTCATTATTGTATGTAACTTGATCTGGTTCAATTGTGTGAAAAAAAAACGCACCTAATATTGCAGAGCCGAGAAATAATAAAACTCCAATACCAAGAGTTTTCAGTCCGTTTTTCCGCCATTTTTTTATACACACTAAAACAAGTCCGACAACCATCGCTGGGAATGATAACAAGCATACGATCACCGCAATTGTATCAAGCGTATCGAGCATTATTTCCCCCTCCACTGTAAATAAAAAACTAAGCCGAAAAATTTAAAGTGAGTCGACAAATAAAGTAAAGATGTGCTTATAATTTTTAGAAAAAAGTGATATTGCTGCGTGACATTATTACAGCGATATGAATAATCGAATCAGGTGCCTAAGAAACACTTTAAAGCAACTAGCGAACGGATTGCTGGAGCAATATCTTCTCCGCCAATTAAAGCTTTGACTCGTTGTATGCTACACGCATATAATAACTTTGTCGGGTATAGTTACACTATACAAGACCCTTTACGGGGAAAATGTAACGAACGGGCTAGTTGCCCATGTTTCTTAGCACCCAGAGCTCTTTTAGAGTGTCATTAAGAAACATCTAACAACTAAAAGTCCTTTATGAATACCCTTATAGAAATTAAAGAACAAATTATTGAGCAGGATACAGTTCAAACGATAAATGCTCGTGAGTTGCATGTATTTTTGGAGATAAAATCCGATCTCATTGATAACTTGTGAGACGGCATCAAAAGCAAATGGTAAACCCTGTCTGAATGGTTTAGCGGCATGATAAGCAAATTAACCAGCTGGATGCCTAATTGGATGAAAAAAAGCTAGGCTTTAATGTTTCAATCAACAAAACTTCAACCCAGACCATTAAAACCTTTACCAATGAAACCAATGCACGGGCAAAAAAAATGCTGGATACAGTAGTGGTTACAAATACCACGCCTGAAAAACGCAAGAGTGGTTTTAATACAAGTGTCGTTGAAACAGGACAAATGCAGGCAACAAATAAAGTGGGTGCCTTTAAAGCTCCAAAGCCAATTACAGTTCATAAACCTGTTGAAGTAGACGCCAGTGTAACCATTGCAAATTTAAATGTTTCAGTACCAAATGGTCCAAGGACGAAATCAGAGACGCTGTCAATCAAGCACTTGAACGCTATGCAAAACAGCAACGTTTAGCCATAGCCTCTAGCCTTTCGGATTAAATACCATGATGTTAGCTTTAGGTAGTTTTATTTTTTCGATTGAAACAGCAGCTTACCAAACACTTGATATGTCTTATGGGGTTCCATAGGTGGAGCAAGGGCGATTGGGGAGAAAGGCTGCTCTTCAATTGCCAGCTGTTGCAAATGCGGAATTTTCTTTAGCAGGCGTGATTTATCCAGATTTCAAAGGTGGTCACAGACAGCTCGAATATTTGCGACAAATAGCGCATATGGGACCTCACATTCTTGTGACCGGTCAAGGCAAAATCTTAGGTAAGTTTATCATTCTTTCTGTAGAGGAAAAACAAAGCGTTTTTCATCATAACGGCACCCCCAAAAAACAAGAATTTACAATAAAATTGAGAGAATATGGTGAAGACCTATGAGTGACCTTTATATGACCAAAGATGGCGATATGGTGGATGCCATTTACTGGAAATACTATGCCAAAGGGGGTCAAACAAGCACTTGCTGTTGAACGCATCTATGCAGCGAATTTGGGGCTTGCAAACTATGGCCCCATTTTAAAAGCAGGTATCACGATACTCTTACCAACCATCCCCTATCCGAAAGCCACACCAGTGATCAGAATTTGGGGTAGCAAATCATGAAACCTTTTTGCATGGTTCTAGCAAATGGAGAAGACATCACCAAAACGCTCATGGATTATGTTTTATCAATTGAAATTACCGATGAAGCAGAAAACAAAAGTGATCGTATTACCATAGAGCTTGATGACCGCGCACGTAATAGTGATAACGGCTTTCTTGATATTCCTCTCATCGGGACAGTTATTTCCATAACACTTGGCTATGAAGGCGGGAAAAACCGCGATATGGGAGCCTATCTGATAGACGAAATCTCTGTAAGCAGCCCACCACAAAGCTTAAGTGTGACAGGGCGCGCCGCATCAATGAACACGTCTTACAGAACCCCAAAAAGCCAATCCTATCACCAGCAAACCCTTGGCAATATTGTTCAAGAGATAGCAGAG
Source organism: Bartonella sp. MF74HXZ (assembly GCF_042194445.1). Classification (NCBI taxonomy): domain Bacteria; kingdom Pseudomonadati; phylum Pseudomonadota; class Alphaproteobacteria; order Hyphomicrobiales; family Bartonellaceae; genus Bartonella; species Bartonella sp. MF74HXZ. The sequence goes on from NZ_JBHIMW010000003.1 coordinate 164,507, forward strand.
CGTAATGGCTATACACCAAAGGTTGATCCTTCTCTTGCAAAAATCGTTGTGCGTCACATTGACCAAACGGCTGAAAGCAATATGGCTTTTGCTACACGCCTTGCAGAAGAATATGATGCGGTAGCAAAGCCCGTTGATGGTAAACTTGTGCTCGCCAAACGGGGTGAAGGCAAAACCATCACCGGTGAAGCACTCCCTATTGTTGTTATTCATGAGAAACATTGCACCTCTTGGGATTTTAAATACAGTGCGCGGGATGAAGCAGGTGCAGCCAATGGCTTAGAAACGGATGTGGGAGACGACCAAAAAGCCGCGGCTGATGCACGAGAACCAGAAGAGATTGATGATGAAAACTTTATCCATATGGATGACAGTGACAGAGCACCATCATCATCTGAATCGGAAAAAGCAGAAACAACACCTGAGAAAGAAGAAGAAGACAAAGAGAAAAAAGGCGGTGTTCTTGCAACCTATCATGATATCCGCAGTGGTGAAAAAAAAGAAGTCAAAGTTGGTAATCCGCCGTTTCATGAACTCAAATACACCTACCATAACCAATCAGAGGCTGTTGCGGCCATTGCTGCTTATCGCAATAAATCATCACGCGGTAAGTCTTCTTTCTCATGTGATATCGGCGGTGATCCGTTTGTGCAAGCAGAAGCAAAGCTTGTTCAAGAGCCCCCTTTCCGCCCCTATATTCCAGCAGAATGGCGCATCAAGAGCGTTAAGCACAAACTTGATAAAACGGGTGGGTACACCACAAAAATAGAGTGCGAACTTTTTGACGAATCACAAGAAGATGCGGCTGGAAACGTTGCAAACACAACACCAGACAAGGATGATACCCTTGATCCAAACGCCCCACCAGACGCATGCGACGAAGGCGAAGGCGTCATCCATATGGATGAAGAGGATACATGAATAAAGCTATCTTATCCAATGATGATAAAAAGCATATTCATATCCGAAAAAAGAAATCCAATTTTTATTTTACTATTCCTAAAAATACAGCCAAACAACGTTCAATCTCTAGCATTTCCTTTGCTTGAAGAGAGCCAAAAATGGAACTCATTTTGTCACATCTTACTGTCATAATCTTATCAATCATTACTTGCGAAGGCTTTTGCAAACCATTTTTAGCGTTTGGCTGAATCGTAATGCGGAGTAATGGTGCATCAACAAGTGTACTTGTAATTGGTAAAACCGTCATGCTGGTATGTTCACTAAATTGATTAGCTTGAATGATCAATGCGGATCTTGGTTTACCAAAATCACCTTGTATCGCTATTGTTACCAGAGAACCACGCATCATTCTGTCCAACCATCAATATCCATTAAAGATTGATCCATAAACAACTGTATAGATGTATCAGCTTTATCCATTTTTGCTACTAAGCGACATTGGCGGCGACACTCTTCTGCAAAATTTGGCTGACGTGTATCTGGAACCCAAATCTGCATTAAGCGCAAACCTGCTTTTCTTTGCGCATTGCGATGTTTTTGAACCCGTTCATTAACGTGCATTGTACCCATAATAAAATCTCCATTATGTTTCATGTAACGTATAACACAGAAAAAAGTTACATGAAACGAGATTTTTAATAAAAGGCAATAATTGCAATTTTTAATATTCACTCATCCCCACCTTGTGTGGGGCTTTTTTTATGGAGAATCATATGCGAAAAATATCATCAGAAGGACTAGCACTTATCAAACAATGGGAAGGTTTGCGTTTGAACGCCTATAAAGATGCCATTGGGGTGTGGACAATAGGTTATGGACATACAAACAGTGCTGGAAAGCCTTTTATTTACGAAGGCATGACAATCACTGAAAAGCAAGCAGAAGAACTTCTTTGCCAAGATTTAAGACAATTTGAAAATGCCGTTGAACGCGCTGTTACAGTTTCATTAACAGATGAACAATTCGCGGCGTTAGTATCTTTTTGCTATAATGTAGAAACAGGAGCCTTTTGTAATTCGACACTGTTAAAAAAGCTCAATCAAGGTGAATATGAAGCTGTCCCTGCAGAGCTACAGAAATGGACCAAAGAAGGCGGGAAGCGTCTTGAAGGTCTAGCACACCGGGCGCGCAGCAGAAACAGGCTTATGGGCTAAAAGGGCTTATGTTTCCTCCAATTATCAAACAGTAGAAACGCAAGCACCAACGGGGGTTTTCAAAGCAGAAGCACTTGCACCGATTATTGGCTCTTGTTCTGGGCTTGGCGGCTTGTTAGCAGGCAATGGCCCCATCCAATGGGCTTTGGCCCCCATTATGGTCTTAGCCGCATGTGCTGGTATTTTCTTTGTTGCTAAACGCTTTCAGGAGCACCGTCTATGATCTTATGGATGAAAAGAAACTTGATGCTAACAGGTGCGGCTTTAGCCGCTTTTTTTATGATTTTAGCTAGAGCATTTACTCTTGGTAAAAAGAGTGATGCTGATGTGCGTGCTGCTCTCTCTGACTGGTTGCGCAACAAATAAATATGATTCTTCTTGTATTGGTTGGTTGCCAATTTATTTAAGCCGGTAAGATCTGAACGCCATCAGTTCAAACTTAGCAAGAGAGATCTTAAAGCACAATAATCTAGGTGAACGCTTGTATGGGGGGAAACATGGCTAGAAAAAAACAAAAGACGATACAGAAATTACAGAAGCAGAAAAAAATCCTTTAAAAAATCATCATGACCTACAAAAGTGTAAAAGTGATGTCGCATTATATAAAATGGATTGTACTCATTATACTCTTATTAGCCCTTGATTTTTCACGTATTATGAATGCATTAGTAAGTATTTTTACACAAAAACCAAATATCCGACTCTAAACATACTCTGAGACACGCGAAATTCTTTAGAAAATGGTTTCTTAATTTTGCACGTCTTGTGAATACGATAGATAATATCTTTGCGCATTTAAAATAGTGGTTCTCAAAGAATTCAAAAAATTATTAGAGAACGTTGGAGGAAACAGATGAGCTTTGTAAAAGTATGTTGGAAAATCCTATTCCCGAACTTTTGTTAATGTTCCCGAACTTTAAAAAAGATTACAAAGAATAAATACGTTATACATGGGTAAAAACTGGATGGTGATCCCGACAGGATTCGAACCTGTGACCCACGGCTTAGAAGGCCGTTGCTCTATCCAGCTGAGCTACGGGACCCAACTGATTATTTTCTCAATTCAAAATAGCATCTTTAATTCAATGTGTCCAAGAGTGCTGCCGATCACTGCGAAAATTATCAGAATAAGAAATAGCACGCCGAATCGACGTACGGTTCTTTTCTACACGGTAAGAGATAGCATTCTTACGCGCAAAAGCAATCGCTTCTTCCTTCCTATTAAATCTGATCCTTACCTGATTATTCATATCAGACGTTGCCGTGTACCCCATAAGAGGTTCAAGCATTTTTGCTTTCACCGGCTCATACTCTAGAATCCAAAAACCTGTATTCCCCTTACCTGACTGCATAGCTGTCTTAGCAGGACTATAAATACGTGCGATCATGCCTTTTTCCTTCAGATTACACAACGCTTGAATGATAGTTTTCCACCACACGTACCCAATTGGGTCATTCTCACACACTTAATCAAATATGGTCGGAGCGATAGGATTCGAACCTACGACCCCCTGATCCCAAATCAGGTGCGCTACCAGGCTGCGCTACGCTCCGCCATTTACATTTACTTGATGCACATTTCCTAAAATTTTCACAACAGAAGTGCAAGAGAAAAACACACTTTTTTTTAATTTTGTTGCATTTCTTTACAAAAAAGCACGTTTTAAAAATTTTTTCCCTACTCAATAACATATTTATTGACAAATAATAGAAAACAACCTCCGTAAAGAATCCAATCTATATTAAAAAATAATGAATTTCTCTGTAAGGTTTTCATAATTTTCATCCTGCTTTAAGCAAACTCTCACTGTATCAAAACGCATTCTACAGATACAATTTTAGAAAAAAACGACTTAAATATCATAGAAAAACTTTCCAAAAGAGAACACAAGCCAAAAAGTCAGCTGTATTAAGTTTTTTCCCCTCTTTTTCTATCTTGCAAAGAACTCTTTTATTAAAAATTCTAGAATCTTCTACAATCCAAATCCATAAACAACAAACATTTTTTCAAAGCACGAAAGTTCCATTATAAATAAAATAAAGCGCTTTTTTAGAAAAATTTTTAAATGCAAAGATGGAAAGAATTCAACATCATACAATAAAATCTCAAAGCTATTTAAGATAAACACATGACTAAAGTAAAAAATACTATTTTTCACTCTTAACAGATATCAAAAAAGAAGAAAATTTAAATGACTTGTCTTGCCACATATTGAAACGATAATAGAAAGACAGAATAAGTAAGCCATGATAGGGAGTATTTACGGATTTTTTCTATTCAAAACTTCAGCAATAACAGCACGTGTTATTTTTCTTTTTCTTTGTAATGCCAACTGATCAACAGAATCAATAACACGCTTCAATGAAAATAAAGAACGTTCACAACGACTTACAAGATAATAAACCGTGTCTGGATGTACAATAAGTTGCCTATCGGAAAAAAGCTTAAATGCAACAGCTGTTAATAATGCATCATCAGGCTGATTAATTTCAACGAACATCACCGAATTAAGACGACTTTTTAGATCATTTAACTTTAAATTCCAAGCGGAAGGAAGTGTCCGTGCCGTCATCAATAAAGTAGCTTGTCGTGCATCAAGATTTGCTTGCTTAATACTGTTAATTAAATGAAAAAGTTCTGTCTCATTAATTTCACCTGCATCAATATCCTCTATTAAAAATGATCTGCCTAAAGAAGCCATAGTAACAGCCTGATCAATTTCATTGTGCTGAATCCTGAAAGCATCTGCTTTTTGGAGCCATATATTAGAAAAGTGTGTTTTTCCAGATCCTTCTTTTCCAACCAAAACTGCAATAGGTAAGCTCCAATTGGGCCAATGATCAATAAGCTGAAAAGCCATACGATTGCTTTCCGTTACCACTAAATCCTCAAATTGAAAAATCGGATCATAAGGAAAATTTAAAGATAATTGCGTTTCACGCCCATTCATTTTAGCGGCTCCGAATTTCCCCTTCGCGAATACATCTGAGAACTAAGATAAGTATGAAGAGCAAAACGAACTAAAACGCCAACAGCCGCCGCCGCAGGAACAGCAACAAGCATACCAGTAAAACCAAAGAGTGAAGAAAAAGCAAAAAGTGAAAACATCAACCATACGGGATGTAATCCCACTGATGAACCTACAAGCTTGGGTTGAAGAATATAACCTTCAATAAATTGACCAATTAAAAAAAGTGCCATCACAACGATGATTCCTCCCCAATTATTGGGATAAAACTGGACCCATGCAATACCAACAGAAAGGACCAAACCACTCATTGTGCCGATATAAGGAACAAAGCTAATAAGACCAATAAACATACCAATCAAAAGACCAAAATTGAGTCCTGCAATCGTTAAACCAATAGCATAATAGCCTCCCAATATGAGACAAACTGTTCCTTGTCCACGAACAAAGCCTGCAATAGCTCTATCCATTTCATGAAAAATACTCCGAACGGTTTCAAGATGATCACGCGGTATTAACGAATCAATTGCTGTTACCATACGCGGCCAATCTAATAACATATAAAATGCCACCACAGGTGCCACAACAAATAGGCTAACGATATTAACGATAGATTTTCCTGACTTTAAAAGTGAGTTCAAAAGAGACGTAATAAAATCAGAACCTTCTCCCAAAAATCCTTTAATATTATTCCGTAATTCATTTGGATCACTTCCAAAATAGCGCCTTATCCAATCAAAATCATGCTCAACAAAAAAGGTTTGAATACGATTAATATAAACAGGTAAACCATCACTCATAAATTGCTGTATTTGCCAACTAATAACAGGAATCAAAATAACTAAAGCAGCAACAAAGGTAATAACAATAAATAAGGTAATGAGGACAGTCCCAAACACACGGCGAATACCAAATTTTTCAAGTAATTGAACAATGGGATTGAGAAAATAAGCCAGCACAATCCCTGCCACAAAAGGAAGCAAAATCGATCCAAAAACAAACATAAAAAAAATGAAAAAAATCAGCGTACCAAGCCAAAAAAAGATTTGCCTTTTCATATTATTCGGCAACGGTAATTGAGTATACGCTGGCACATAAGTCTTATAACGATCACGAGATGCATTCTCACTCACTTTCTTTCTCATAAGTTGCCAAGAAGACTGACCGTGATTATCTGATATCTTGCTCATAGAATATCCTAAAAAATTCTTCACAAAAAATTATAAACATCTTCAAAATAAGGTACAAGCAAAGTTGCTTATTTTCTTATCAATATCTCTTGCAGAGAGAACTCTATCATGGCATTGCATAATATCAAAACTCGATTTTCCATTAAAGGAAGGCTCCAATGAGCAATCAAGATCTTACAAATAATAAATCCAAAGTTGGTCTTACCTACGCAAAAGCCGGTGTAAACATCGATATGGGTAATGCCATGGTAGAAAAAATTAAACCCTTTATACGCGCGACAAAACGAGCCGGAGCAGATGCAGAAATTGGCGGTTTTGGTGGACTTTTTGATTTAAAAGCAGCTGGCTTTACGGATCCTATCCTAGTAGCAGCCAATGATGGTGTGGGAACAAAATTAAAAATTGCCATTGAAGTAGGTCACCATAGCACTGTAGGCATTGATCTTGTAGCTATGTGTGTCAATGATTTACTCGTACAAGGGGCTGAACCTCTCTTTTTTCTGGATTATTTTGCAACTGGAAAGCTTGACCCTGAACAAGGTGCTACGATCGTTTCTGGTATTGCAGAAGGATGTAAACAAGCCGGTGCTGCTCTTATTGGAGGAGAAACTGCAGAAATGCCAGGAATGTATGCAGAGGGAGATTATGATCTAGCCGGTTTTGCTGTAGGAGCATGCGAACGCAGCAAGCTACTCCCTTCAAAAGATTTAACAGAAGGGGATATTATATTAGGTCTAAGCGCCTCTGGAATTCATTCCAATGGCTTTTCGCTTGTTCGACGAATCATCCAGCAACATGATCTCAAATGGGATGACCCTGCCCCTTTTGCCCCCGAAAACAGCCTTGGTATAGCACTTCTTACACCAACACGCATTTATGTAAAATCGCTTCTTCCCATCATGCAAAAATACGAAGGAATTAAAGCTCTTGCTCATATTACGGGTGGAGGCTTTCCTGAAAATATTCCACGTGTTGTTCCATCTTCTCTCTGCGCTGAAATTAATCTTTCTACCATCAATGTTCCAGCAGTATTTTCATGGATTGCCAAACAAGGTAAAATAGAAGAAACAGAAATGTTAAGAACATTCAATTGTGGTATTGGCATGATCATTATCGTAGCACAACATGCAGCTGAAACAATTACGCAAGCTCTTGAAAGAAAAGGAGAGAGTGTAACTCCTCTTGGCATTTTAACAAAACGCCAAGATCAAAATAAAGGAATACTTTATAAAGGGGTACTGCATTTATGAAACAGCAAATCGTCGTTTTCATTTCTGGTAATGGATCCAATATGGTCGCCCTTGCTCAAGCTAGTCAACAAAAGGAATATCCTGCTGAAATCGTCGCGGTTATTTGCGATAATCCGCGTGCAAACGGTATTGAAAAGGCGCAAAACCATAACTTACCTATTCATATTGTTGATCGCAAAATTTACAAAACAAAAGAAGAGCATGAAGAAAGTATTTTTACGATTTTAGATCAATATAAACCGGATTTTCTCTGCTTTGCAGGATATATGCGCCTTATCTCACCACGTTTTGTAAAACTTTACGAAGGACGAATTTTAAACATTCATCCTTCTCTTTTGCCTTCATTTAAAGGCTTAAACACACATGAAAAAGCTTTACAAGCAGGCGTAAAAATCACGGGTTGCACTGTTCACCTTGTTACAGAAGACATGGATGCAGGAAAAATCCTTGCCCAAGCAGCCGTTCCAGTCTATCCTCATGATACTGCTGAGAGCTTAGCACAAAGAGTTCTTAAAGCAGAACATAAACTCTACCCCGAAGCCTTAAAAGCATTTATTGAAGGGAAGAGCAAAATGGTAGATACGCAGCAACAGCTTTTATCTTTTTGAGTGTATCAACAATCTATTAATCAGCATTTTTCAATGTTTTACACATAATTTGTGCTCAGTATCTATAATTGAAAATCTCTATTAAATGTTGACGTAATAGAGCCTATCTTTTCATAAATTTTTGCACAGAATGTGTGATTTTTTTGAATTTTAATTAAATTTTCAAATTCTTCTTTTTTATTCAGTTCTATGACATTATCACAAGCTCTATTTATCAAAATACTCTCGTATTTTGCCTAAAAAATCTTAAATACGCAATTTTTCTATTGCATAAATTTTTGCCTCATGATGAAAGTGTTTCTTTAACTGTTAGAGCTAACTGTTTGAGTGTAAAAGGTTTAGATAAAAAACCAAAAACAGCATCTTGTGGAAGATTTTTAGCAAAAGCATCTTTTGCATATCCAGAAACGAAAAGAAATTTGATATCAGGATAGTTTTTACGTACTTCCTTCAATAAAGTGGGCCCATCCATTTCTGGCATCACCACGTCGGAAACAATAATATCAACAGCTCCTTTTTGTTCCTCAAGAATAGAAAGTGCTTCCACCCCACTCGCTGCCTCTAAAACCGTATATCCCCTCATTTGAAGAGCTCTTACCCCCCCCATTCTAACCGCATCTTCATCTTCAACCAATAAAACAGTTGCAGATCCTGTTAAGTCTATATTTTTATCTTTCTCTTCATCTTTTTCAATTTTTTGAGAAGTTTCTCCTTTTATATTGGGGATATAACGGGGAAGAAAAATATGAAATGTTGCTCCTTCACCTTCTTTACTTTCACAATAAATGTACCCACCACTCTGCTTGATAATTCCATAAACCATTGATAAACCAAGTCCAGTTCCTTTTCCAACTTCTTTTGTTGTAAAAAATGGCTCAAACATTTTTTCTTGTATAGCAGCAGATATACCAGCCCCTGTATCTGAAATAGTCAATTGTACATACTCACCAATTGCTAAACCAAGATGATTAAATTCAGCACTTTGTTGCTTTGTAATATTGTTTGTCGCAATCGTAACAATACCTCCATCTAACATGGCATCACGCGCATTAATAACCAAATTCATAATAACACGCTGAAAAGATGCTTGATCAACTTCAACGCTCCACAAATCTCTTCCATGGATAATTTTTAACTGAATATTATTTCCCAAAAGTGGTACAATAAGATTGCGAATATCTGATAAAAATTCAGTAAAATCAACTTCTTCAGGTCGAAGTGTTTGCTTTCTAGAAAAAGCTAATAATTGCTGTACAAGAGCAGCTGCACGATTAGCATTATTTTTAATATTGATCAGATCAGCATGAGCCGGATCAGAACTACGATGCGTATTTAAAAGAAGATCACACGACATTAAAATTGCTGTTAAAACATTATTAAAATCATGAGCAATGCCGCCAGCCAATTGTCCAACAGCTTGCATCTTCTGACTTTGCATCATTTTATCTTCAAGCGTTTTTTGTTCGGTTGTTTCAATCACAGAGATAATAAGCAAATCTTGCAATGCATCACCATGATAAGGCGGTACAGACATAATATGGAGCCGTAAATGGCATTCTTCATTTTTTTCTAAAACAGTTTCTAGAGAAACAACATAATTTTTATTTGTCGCAATTCTCTGAAAAGAACGTTCTAACTGCACACAATCACGACGAGAAATAACATCATAAAAATTAACAGCTTTGTCCGTACATCCCGTGAGTGATGAAAAAGCTTTATTCATATGAACCAATTGCCCTTCATGATCCACCACAGCTATTGCAAAAGGACTCGCATCAAAATATTCTCCTAATATAGTGGGTAATTTTAATTGGTCGTCCTCTTCTTTTTGTATTTGTTGTGGAATGATCACAATACGATAAACGGCTTCCTCTTCTAAGAGAGAAGAAACAGAGATAAGACAATGGAATATTTTCTCACAAGTCGCTTGTGAATTTAAACATAACGAAAACTTATAAGGTAAAGAATAGCCTGAACTTTGATATCTGTTGGTTTGCAAACAGATATCACTCCATGAGCTCTTAGCGCCAACGCTATCAAATAACGAATCAAAATTATATTGACCAACTGAGAAACTCGCTAAATCAATTGAAAACCATTCGGCAAAAACCGCATTAGCATAAAGAATAGTTCCTTGTGTATTAACTGATACAAAACCAATAGGAGCTTGATCCAAGTGATTGATAGCTTCTTGAAGGTTCGAGAAAAAAACTTCTCGCGTTTGTTGTAAATGCGAAATATCAGCAATACGCCAAAATAAAAGCTTTTTTTTCTGTTTTGTGATAGGTTGAACGGAAATATTATACCAAACAGATTTTTTTGGTGTAGAATCGGTAAAAATTGGTTGTTCTACTCTTAATTCCTCTTGTGCTGCAAGATTATTACAGGCTGCAACCTTTAAACGGTACGAAAGTGCACCAGCTCCTGGAAGATCAGCAATAACCATATAACAAGACACTTCAGGCTTATAGGTCAGAATTTTTCGATAGTTTTGATTAGAATAATAAACAAAACCAGAAAGGTCAGAGATTACAATTGCATCATCGCTCCCATTAAAGATGCTAAAATCAAAATCTTCATGCGACCACACATGGTATCTTAAAATTCCCATTCCACACAAAACAAGTGTTGCAACGCCGATAATTGCTAGAATCAAAAAAGATATCAATATAGCCTTTTGCAAATAGCTTTGCGGATAAAAAAAACCTAAAATACCCACAATGAAAAGAGAAACTAATATAAAAACAGTACTAAAAATCACAACTCTTCGATGAACAGAAGACGCTGATCTTTTATTATTATCAAAACCTTTATCCATCTCTCATTGCCTTAGATTTAGCTGTTTCTTATATCACAAAACTTCCTTTATATTCATTGTTATAAAGTATATACTATGATATTATCCTTCTAAGAAAGCTCACTTAATGTTAAAAAGTTTATTTCTTGTATTTAAGTGAACCTTTTAAGGGTGTGTTTATAAATTTATCTCGATAAAAAACGATATTTTCACACAAAAATGGGAGAAAATCTATGTATATCTGGTTATCAGAGCAAATAGGTGTATCTGCTGCGAAAATAACGATAAGCTTTTTGTTTTTTATAATAACAATCGTTGCTATTACCATAATTATCTTGTTTTTACGTCGTTTAAGTACGAAAAGATTCAGCATTAATAGAAAAAAAAGTCTATCACGGTTAGCATTATGTGAAGTAATTTCTATAGATCGAGCACGCCGCCTTGTTTTAGTCCGTTGCGATAATAAAGAACATTTGCTCCTTATTGGCGGATTAACAGATGTGGTTGTAGAATCCGATATTACCGGTACATCCAAAATACAAAAGAGAGAAACACTTACACATCCAAATTCCGCCCCTACAGAAAGAAACGATATACCGGATAAAAATCCCTCTCCTTTTACGAATCAAGCGGTAAAAGATTCAGCAATTACCGCCGAAATTGAGGGGCGGCAAGAACCATCTTTATTCATTCCTACCCCTCAAAAATAAAAATATACAATTTTATCACCACGAGTTTTGTTTGTTTATCATTTCAATGACCTTAATCATCGCGATAAACTCTTTCACGTCGTTCGTGACGTTCTTGCGCTTCCAATGACAAAACGGCTATTGGCCGAGCCTCAAGACGCTTTATACTAATGGGTTCGCCGGTTTCTTCACAAAAGCCATATGTCCCATTATCAATACGCTCTAAAGCAGCATCTATTTTTGAAATAAGTTTCCTCTGACGATCCCGCGCACGTAATTCGATTGTACGATCAGTTTCACAAGAAGCCCTATCAGTCAAATCAGGCTGACCAACGTTCTCTTCCTGCAAATTTTCCAAAGTCTCACGAGCTTCTTTTAATATATCATTCTTCCAAGAAACCAATTTAGCACGAAAATACGCCTTTTGCCGCTCATTCATAAAAGGCTCATCTTCACTAGGGCGATATTGACCATCAATCTCTTCGCTCATGCAATAAAAAACCTCCACATATGCTATGTGCGGTCTATATATTGTGCAATACCCATCAACACAAGAGTAAAATGTTTTTTCATAACAATCTACAAATATGTCTAAATACACTGTTTAGATTTGATCGCTTTTCTATGTAGGTTGGATTCTTGATCAAATCTCATCCAGAACATTTTTCTTGCTTACTGAGAAACTTCAAAAAGAAGGAAATCTAATATCAGAGTCATCCCTCCCCTGCTTTCTCATTGTTTAAAATCTAAATGAAGAAACAATAAATCATTTCAGCAATGCAAAAAAATAAAATCTTTATAAAGGCAAAGTGTGATATTCACGTTTCAAATACATCAAAGCATCTTTTTCTTTATTACAGTTGATTGCAACAACCTCACCAATCAAAACACAATGGGTTGCATGCTCATGCCAACAAATCAAACGACAATCAAACGACGCTAGAGCGTCTGAAAGACTAGGCGCCCCCGTTTGCAAAACTCCCCATTGAGCAGCATCAAAACGCTCATTTTGTGTAAGAGTGCAACACCTCGAAAAAACATCCGCTAATGGACGATGTTTTCCTGCCAAGCTATTAACACAAAAATTTCCATTCTCCATAAACACCTGATTCTTTAAATTATGGCGCATGAGACAGACAAGAAGGGTTGGAGGATTATCAGATAAAGAACAACACGCCGAAACAGTCACCCCACGTCTTCCCTTAATGCCATTTGTTGTCACAATATGCACAGCTCCTGCAAAAAGACTCATGGCATCTCGATATTCTTGGGAAGAAACCGCAATATTATGTTGAAGTTTAGGCATCAAATATGTTTTATGATTCGACATATCTTTCACTTATAAAGCTTTAAAATTTCAAGCGATCTTTCCATAACAAAGACCTATAATACATATTTTTCTTTTCCGTCATAACACAAAAGATATTTGTGTATACACAGCGATATGATAAAAACAGCCAATCAAGGAGATTTTAATGCCCCATTCTCATCTCATTTCGCCTTCACTCTTGGCTTCTGATTTTTCTAAACTTGGACAAGAAATGTTAGATGTTGTTGATGCTGGTGCAGATTGGCTTCATCTTGATATCATGGATGGACACTTTGTTCCTAACATCACCTTTGGTCCTGAAATAGTCAAGGCTCTGCGCCCATTAACCAAAGCAACATTTGATGTCCACCTGATGATCGCACCGGTAGACCCTTATTTGGAAGCTTTTGTAAAAGCGGGTTCAGATATTATAACCATTCATGCTGAAGCAAGTCCACATCTTCATCGTTCATTACAAACAATAAAAAAAATGGGAAAAAAAGCAGGAATTGCACTCAATCCAAGCACCCCAGAACATGTACTTGAATATTTGCTTGATCAATTAGATCTCATTCTCATCATGACGGTTAATCCCGGTTTTGGTGGACAAAGTTTTATTCCAGAAATAAAAGATAAAATTAAGCGCGTTAAAAGCATGATTGCAAACCGCCCTATTGATCTTGAAGTTGATGGTGGTATCACCGTTGATACAATTGGGATAGCTGCAAAAGCTGGTGCAAATGTATTTGTCGCAGGCTCTGCAATTTATAAAAACGGAAATAAAGAGCTTTACAAAACACGTATTAATGCATTGCGCCAAGCCGCAATCCTCTCACAAGAAGGAAAAAAATAATGATCGCACGTTATTCCCGCCCTGCAATGGTAGCAATTTGGTCTCCCGAAACAAAATATCGTATTTGGTTTGAAATTGAAGCCCATGCCTGTGATGCCCTTGCTCACTTAGGGATTATTCCGAAAGAAGCCGCCAAAGTCATTTGGGAAAAAGGAGCAGCAGCTAAATTTGATATCAATCGCATTGATGAAATTGAAGCAATTACCAAACATGATGTTATCGCATTTCTGACCCACCTAGCTGAATTCATTGGACCAGAGGCACGTTTTATCCACCAAGGCATGACATCATCTGATGTTCTAGATACAACGCTAAACATTCAATTGATGCGTGCTAGTGATATTTTGCTAGAGGATATAGATCAACTTCTTGAAGCATTAAAAAGGCGTGCTTTTGAGCATAAAGAGACAATCACCATTGGGCGGAGTCATGGCATTCATGCTGAACCGACAACATTTGGAGTAAAATTTGCTCTCGCATACGCTGAATTTTCCCGTTGTCGCAAACGTCTTCTTGCAGCACGAGAAGAAATTTCTACTTGCGCAATTTCAGGAGCTGTAGGAACTTTTGCAAATATCGATCCCCGCGTTGAAGAACATGTAGCAAAAGCCTTGAGGATGCGTGCTGAACCGGTTTCCACCCAAGTAATACCAAGAGATCGTCATGCTATGTTTTTTGCAACACTTGGTGTTATTGCTTCCTCTATTGAAAGGTTAGCAATAGAAATACGCCATTTACAACGAACAGAAGTTCTTGAAGCAGAGGAACATTTCTCACCTGGGCAAAAAGGTTCATCGGCGATGCCTCATAAACGTAATCCAGTTTTAACAGAAAATCTAACTGGATTAGCCCGCATGGTACGTGCATTTGCACTCCCAGCCATGGAAAATGTTGCACTTTGGCATGAACGTGATATTTCCCATTCATCTGTTGAGCGTTATATTGCTCCAGATGCGACTATTACACTTGATTTTGCTCTTTCTCGCCTCACATCTGTCATTGAAAATCTCATTGTCTATCCAGAAAATATGCAAAAAAATCTCAATAAATTCCGTGGTCTTGTTCACTCACAACGGGTGCTTTTAGCACTTACGCAAGCAGGAATCAGTCGTGAAGATTCTTATCGGATTGTACAACGAAATGCGATGAAAGTTTGGGAACAAGGAAAAGATTTTTTAGAAGAACTCCTCAACGACAAAGATGTTACCAAAGTTTTAAGTGAAGAAGAACTTCGTGAAAAATTTGATCTTTCTTACCACACCAAACATATCAATACGATTTTTAAACGTGTCTTTGAAGAACAATAAAGCGACATAGAAAACCCAAATCTGTTCCACCTATGATCAAAAATCTGTTGTAACAAAGAAAACAATTCATGAAAGCAAATCAACTCGATATTCTTATTGTTCCTGGCTACAAAGGATCTGGTCCAGATCATTGGCAAACACGCTGGGAAAAAAAATTGTCGACAGCCCGCCGCATTGAACAACTCCATTGGTCAAAGCCTGTTTGTGAAGAGTGGGTTAACAAAATTAAAACTGCCATCGCAAAAGCTCAAAGGCCTGTTATGCTTATTGCCCATTCATTAGGAGTTCCCAGCGCTATTCATGCAACTGTACAAAATACAGAAAAAATTTGTGGCGCTTTCTTTGTTGCACCTCCAGATGTCGCCAATGAGAAAATACGTCCCAAACATTTAATGACATTTGGCCCCTATCATCGTCAAAAACTGCCTTTTCCTTCTATTGTCGTAGCCAGTCGCAACGATGAGTTTTGTCAATTCTCAGTAGCAGAAAAAATTGCCAATGATTGGGGATCACTCTTTGTTGATGCTGGGTATTCTGGCCATATTAACGCAGAATCCGGACACGGACCTTGGCCTGAAGGGCTTATGGTCCTTTCTCACTTTCTTGCAAAAATTTGATCAAAGAGAGGTAATCTTCTTTCTCATCACTTATGTATTTCACCTTTGGGTAGACGTGTAATGACAAAAATTATAAAAGTATCATAGCAATATCATTGAGAAATTCTATCAATTAGGATAGTATCATTTACCAATGTTATTAAAAAACTCTCAAGATAAATAGAGAATCATGATGAATCGTCGCCACCGTATTTATGAAGGCAAGGCTAAAATTTTATATGAAGGACCTGAACCAGGAACTTATATTCAATTTTTTAAAGATGATGCAACTGCCTTTAATGCAAAAAAACATGAAATTATCGACGGAAAAGGGGTTTTAAACAACCGAATTTCGGAACATATCTTTAGCCATCTTGGGCGTTTGGGCATCCCAACACATTTTATCAAACGTATAAACATGCGCGAACAGCTTATTAAAGCAGTGGAAATCATTCCGTTGGAAGTTGTTGTTCGCAATGTTGCTGCCGGCTCTCTTGCTAAGCGCTTAGGACTGGAAGAAGGAACCCCACTTCCGCAATCCATCATTGAGTTTTACTATAAAAATGATTCTCTCGATGATCCTATGGTAACGGAAGAACATATCACAGCTTTTGGATGGGCTGTCCCACAAGAGATAGAAGATATCATGCAACTTTCAATTCGTGTTAATGATTTTCTTTCTGGGCTTTTTGCCGGTGTTAACATCCAATTAATTGATTTTAAAATGGAATTTGGTCGCCTGTGGGAAGATGAAACGATGCGCATTGTTCTTGCTGATGAAATCTCACCTGATTCTGCACGACTATGGGATATGCACACACAAGAAAAAATGGATAAAGACCGTTTTCGTCGTGATATGGGTGGGCTTATTAATGCCTATCAAGAAGTTGCCAAACGCCTTGGTATTATGAATGAAAACGAACCAACACGACCAAGTGGTCCCGTTCTCGTAAAGTAAAAACAGGGCAAAAAAACATCACCTTATATAAATACCTCTCTTCAAAGGAGAGGTTCTTTTAACAAGCAGGAAGCAAAAAATGAAAGCACGCATTACAGTTACTTTAAGAGAAAGCGTTCTTGATCCACAAGGAGAAGCAATTGTCGGTGCTTTAAAAAGTTTAGCTTTCGAAGGCATTCAATCCATTCGTCAAGGAAAGGTTTTTGATATTGTTCTTGATGATCTACCTTCTGAAACCGCAAAGAAAAAACTTGAACAAATGTGTGAAGAGTTACTCGCAAATACTGTCATTGAAAATTATACAATCGAACTTTTTTAAGTGGAACACTCATGAAAACTGCCATCATTCAACTTCCTGGATTAAATCGTGATCGAGATATGGTTGCAGCATTACATCATATAACGGGAGTTGAGCCACTAAAAATTTGGCAAACAGAAACAACAATTCCAGATGTAGATGTTATTATTATTCCTGGTGGTTTTTCCTATGGCGACTACTTAAGATGTGGTGCTATTGGAGCGCGAACTCCCATCTTAAAAGCCATTCGTGAAAAAGCACAAGAAGGTACTACAATAATAGGTATCTGTAATGGATTTCAAATTTTGTTGGAAGCAGGATTATTACCTGGAACTTTAATGCGTAACGCTTCTTTAAAATTTGTTTGTCGTGAAATCAAACTTGAAGTCGTTAACGCCAAGACGAAATTTTCTCGATATTATTCTCAAGGACAAATTATTCGTTGTCCTGTTGCCCATCACGATGGAAATTATTTTGTTAATAGTGAAACATTAAAGCAAATGGAAGACAATGAACAAATTGTTTTTCGCTATGCAGAAAATACAAACCCGAACGGCTCAATGAAAGATATTGCTGGTATTGTTAATAAAGCTGGTAATATTCTTGGTATGATGCCTCATCCTGAAAACTTTATTGAACCCGCCCACGGAGGTATTGACGGTCGTTTACTTTTTCAAAGTGCTTTAGAGTTGGTAAATGGATGATGTTGCAAAAATACTCGCGCTCCATGATTGTCAAAAACAAGGATCTATACTATTCCTCGCATCGTAAATCTATGAACAAAGCTCTTCACAAACAACAATGGATATTATTTTCTAAACACACAAGTATTTAAGACCATTTTAGTCTTAAATCCCACCAAACAAACGAACAAAATCTTCAGCTTACTATCATAACTATTTATTATTAAACAACATTATTGCTTATAATATAAACTACTAGATTAAAAAAATAAAAATGCTAAATTTCGATTAATTTAACGGATAAATACTCATGAAGCCTTGCAATAACATCACTATTACACCAGAACTCATTGCACAACACGGGCTAAAAGAGGATGAATATCAACGTATCCTGACGTTAATCGGTAGAGAACCAACATTTACTGAACTAGGAATTTTTTCTGCAATGTGGAACGAACATTGTTCCTATAAATCATCTAAAAAATGGCTAAAGACTCTTCCGACAAAAGGAAAATGTGTCATCCAAGGACCTGGTGAAAATGCTGGTGTTGTCGATATTGGTGAAGGGCAATGTGTTGTTTTCAAAATGGAAAGCCATAACCACCCTTCTTATATTGAACCTTATCAAGGTGCAGCGACAGGTGTTGGTGGTATTTTACGTGATGTCTTTACAATGGGAGCCCGTCCTATTGCTGCTATGAATGCATTGCGATTTGGTGCTCCTGATCACCCAAGAACACGCCATCTTGTTTCTGGTGTTGTTTCTGGAATTGGTGGTTACAGCAATGCTTTCGGCGTTCCAACTATTGGTGGAGAAGTAAATTTTGATGAGCGTTATAATGGCAATATCCTTGTTAACGCTTTTGTCGCCGGTATTGCAAAGACAAACGCCCTTTTTTATTCTAAAGCGCAAGGTATTGGACTCCCTGTTGTTTATCTTGGTGCAAAAACAGGACGTGATGGTGTCGGTGGAGCAACAATGGCTTCTGCTGAATTTGATGATTCAATCAGTGAAAAACGCCCAACTGTTCAAGTAGGTGATCCTTTTACAGAAAAATGTCTTCTTGAAGCATGTTTAGAGCTCATGGAACTTGGAGCCGTAGTTGCTATTCAAGATATGGGGGCAGCAGGACTCACCTCTTCTGCCGTTGAAATGGGTGCAAAAGGAAATCTAGGGATACAGCTTAATCTCGATACAGTTCCTGTTCGAGAAGAAAACATGACAGCCTATGAAATGATGCTTTCTGAAAGTCAAGAGCGCATGCTCATGGTTCTTAAACCAGAACTAGAAAAGCAAGCAGAAGCAATTTTTCATAAGTGGGGGCTGCATTTTTCTATCATTGGAAAAACAACCGATGATTTGCGTTTTCGTGTATTTCATCAAGGAGAAGAAGTTGTCAATCTTCCCATCAAAGAGCTTGGTGATGAAGCGCCTGTTTATGATCGTCCTTGGAGTGAACCGGCCAAAAAAACACCCTTGAAAGCAGAAGACGTCAAAAAGGTTGAAAATCTTGGTGATGCGCTTCTATCCTTATTGAATTCTGCTGATCAAAGTTCACGGCGATGGGTTTATGAACAATATGATACCCTTATCCAAGGAAATAGCCTTGTTTGTCCAGGAGGTGATGCAGGCGTTATCCGTGTAGGAAACAACAGCAAACGTGCTCTTGCTTTTTCTTCTGATGTAACACCTCGTTATTGTGAAGCAGACCCTTATGAAGGAGGAAAACAAGCTGTCGCAGAATGCTGGCGAAATATTAGTACGACAGGTGCAACACCACTGGCTGCGACAGATAATCTCAATTTTGGTAACCCTGAAAAACCTGAAATTATGGGACAGCTGGTTTTGGCTATTAAAGGTATAGGAGAAGCTTGTAGAATCCTCGATTTTCCTATCGTTTCAGGCAATGTTTCTCTTTACAACGAAACAAATGGGGAAGCCATTCTTCCAACCCCCACAATTGCTGGTGTAGGACTTCTTAATGATTGGTCTAAAATGGTAACAATAAGTGGTATGCAAAATGGAGATATTCTTGTTTTAGTAGGAAATTGCGGCTCTCATTTAGGACAATCAATTTATGCACGTAACATTTTAAATATTGATGCAGGTGCCCCCCCCCCTGTAGATTTACAACTTGAAAAAAAGCATGGTCAATTTGTTCGAGATGCCATTAATAGCGGTTTTATTCATGCTGCTCATGACATTTCTGACGGAGGATTAGCGATAGCACTTGCCGAAATGGTGATTAAAGCAGGTAAAGGAATCAAAGTAACGTTAAGCAATAAATCACCCCATCATGCAGAACTTTTTGGAGAAGACCAAGGACGTTATCTTTTAGCCGTCAAACCTCACTCTCTCAATAGTCTTAAAGAGCGTGCACAAATCAATACAGTTTCTTTAACAGAGCTAGGTCAAGTTGAGGGAACTTCTCTCAATATAGATGGGATATTAACACTTTCAGTAGACAAACTCACAAAAGCCTATGAAAACTGGTTTCCACAATTTATGGGTGAGGAGTAAAAATTGTTTTTTTCTCTTAAACAGCCTTTATAAAAAATGAATAACATAGGAGAATAATGATGGCAATGAGTGCCCATGCAATTGAAACGCTTATTCGTGAAGGCATTCCTGATGCTACTGTAACAATTCGTGATCTTGCTGGAGATGGAGAACATTACGCTGCAGAAGTTATTTCTGAAAGTTTTCGTGGTAAAACCCGTGTTCAACAACATAAAATGGTCTATGATGCCCTTAAAGGCAATATGGGAAATGACCTTCACGCCTTAATGTTGCAAACAAATATCCCAAAATAATCTAAAATTTCTTCTTGCATTCACTCATTTAATACGATTAAAAACAGTATGAATATAAATTACACACTTATAAAAATCTGAAATATCGAGGGATAAAAATGACCACTGTTCATGATTTTATTGACAACGAGATTAAAACAAACGACGTCATTTTATTCATGAAAGGAACACCTGACGCTCCGCAATGCGGGTTTTCAGGACAAGTTGTTCAAATCCTTGACTATTTAGGATTGAATTATAAAGGAATTAATATCTTAACTTCTAACGAATTGCGTCAAGGAATTAAAGATTACTCAAATTGGCCAACAATTCCACAGCTGTATATCAAGGGTGAATTTGTCGGAGGCTGTGATATTGTTAAAGAGATGTTTCAAAACAATGAGTTACAGGAACTTTTGAAAGAAAAAAACATTCCCTGTAATCAATCATAGGTATCTTTCATTTTATTCAGACTCTTAAAAAGAGCTGTTTTCAGACGAAATTTATATTTCAAGGATGCCGTATGTCATATTCAGTCGACGAACAAAAGCATAGTGATGCGATTAGAAAAAAAATTGGCTATAAAGAATTTGTTATTCTCATTGCTTCACTCATGGCCATCAATTCTATAGCTGTTGACATTATGTTGCCAGCTATGCCCAACATTTTAAACAGTTTAAATGTTATCAATGAAAACGATCAACATTATATCATTTCGAGTTATCTTATCAGCTATGGCGTCACACAGATATTTTTTGGTCCTATAAGCGATCGTTATGGGCGACGTAAACTTATTCTTATTGGTCTTGCTTTTTATTCATTTACAGCGATTGGCTGTGCATTTGTATCTAATTTTTCTCTCTTGCTTATTTTGCGTATCCTGCAAGGTATGGGAGGAGCTGCTATGCGCGTGCTCACAGTTTCCATTGTACGTGATCTCTATAGTGGTCGGAAAATGGCCGAAGTGATGTCTATCGTAATGATGGTTTTCCTTATTGCACCAATGATTGGACCAGCAACAGGACAGATCATTTTACTGTTTGGAAACTGGCAATTTATTTTCATATTCATGGCAATTATTGGTTTAGGACTGATGATTTGGATTCAACTGCGCTTGCCTGAAACTCTTTATGCGCAACGCTCTCTTTCCTTTTCTTCGGTCAAACATAATTTATGGATTGTAATAACCAATCGCACAACACTTTGCTATACACTAGCAACTTCCATTATTTTAGGCTGTATCTTTACTGCTGTTAATACATCACAACAAACGTATGAAGGGATCTATAATCTAGGACTTTGGTTCCCTATTGCCTTTGCAGTTGGTGCTGCATTTCAAGCTCTATCATCATTCTTTAACTCTCAACTCGTTGGACGCCTTGGAATGCGGCGTATTGCTCATACTATGCTTTTGCTCTTTTCTATCACTTCATGTGTATGGTTTGTTGGCTCTATCTTAACAGATGGTATTCTTCCTTTTTCTTTTTACATGCTGTTATTCTGTATACTGATGTTTGCCTGCGGTGGTATTATGGCAAACTTCAATACACTCGCTCTTGAACCTGTAGGAGAAATAGCTGGAACGGCGTCGTCTATATCTGGTTTTCTGCAAACATCTATTGGCACAGGTCTTAGTTTTTTTATTGCTCAACAATTTAATGAAACAACCATCCCAAACTCAGCAGGATTTTTCTTTTTGAGTCTCGCTGCCATACTTCTCGTCTTATGGGCTGAACGTGGGCATCTTTTTAGGCAATATCATAGCAATCCTAACGAATAAATATTACTACGAAAGATTAATAACATCTCTCTTAAACAATAAGGAGATAAACCGATCAGACAAATAAAACATCTCCAAATAGAACACTCTTGTGTTAAACATTCACATTGTTTGTTTAAAGATACAGCTCTCAAAATATCAAATCATTTCACGACAGCACCCATAAATGCTGTAATGTTAAAAAACAGTTTTGATTGATTTAACCTGAACAAGATCGAAATAGAAAAAACTCACGCTTTAGTTTTTTTTCAATATAAAAAATAATAAATTATCCTTATAAATTAATATCTTACACAATCATAAAACCATAGGGAATTTTCCCCATTTATAAAATACATTTAATTAATAAATTTTCCTGATTTTGGAAATCCTTTTGGAACCAAACGCCCGACGCCTGCACGCGTCCCCATCCATTCAAAGAGATCGTCCGCCTGACGGTTAAAGATTCGTTCAGCTGTATCTTGCCAACTTAAGCCTTCTGATAAATTGAAAGTCTTGGCATCAACAACACCACCTTCTTTATAACGCTGTAAACGAACACCTTTACCGCGATTCATTTCTGGTATTTGTTCAATAGAAAAAATAAGCATTTTACGGTTTTCTCCAACCACCGCAACATGATCACCATTTACTTGAACACAAAGCTTCACCTTATCAGGAGCTTTCACATTCATCACTTGCTTTCCTTTTCGTGTATTGGCGATCACTTCTGCAGAAGGAACAATAAAACCATTACCGTGAGATGAAACCAAAAGCAATTTTTCCTCGGCGTGATGCACAAAAGCTGTAAGAACATCGTGCTCATCATCCATATCAACTAAAAGACGAATAGGTTCACCATGCCCCCGCCCTCCAGGTAAGCTATTTGCACCAATAGCAAAAAACTTTCCCCCCGTACTTATCAGCACAATCTTGTCGGTCGTAAATGCTGGAAATGCTAACTTTAAACTGTCTCCTTCTTTAAAAGAAAGTGCTTTATAATCGCTCAAATGTCCCTTCAAAGCACGCATCCATCCCTTTTCAGAAATAACAATAGTAATCGGCTCTTTTTCGATCATTGCCTGTTGAATATCATCAAGATCATGTCTAGGTGCCTCTTCAAATGTCGTACGTCTTTTCCCTAAGAGTGTTTCAGGACCAAAAGTATTTCGAACTTTTTTGATTTCTTCTGAAATTATTTTCCATTGTTTTATAGGAGAAGCCAACAAATTCTGTAGCTTTTCTTTTTCAGCTTTCAAACTTTCAAATTCTTTACGAATTTCAAATTCCTCAAGCTTACGCAAAGAACGCAAGCGCATATTAAGAATAGCTTCAGCTTGATTTTCTGTTAATTCAAAACGACTAATGAGCTGCTTTTTAGGTTCATCCTCTTCACGAATAATCTGAATAACCTCATCGAGATTTAAATAGGCAATAAGATATCCATGAAGAATTTCTAATCGACAATCAATTTGATCAAGCCGATAATGAGAGCGACGAATAAGGACTTCTTGACGATGTTCGAGCCATTGCTGTAAACTCTCACGCAAAGAGAGAACATTGGGTATTTTTCCCAAAGACAAAACATTCAGATTAAGGGGAAATCTTACTTCAAAATCAGTCAATTTAAAAAGAGACTCCATAAGAAGCTCCGGATCAACCGTACGATTTTTAGGAACCAGCACAATTCTGATATCTTCTGCTGATTCATCTTGGATATCCTCAAGCATTGGCAATCGCCGTGCAAGCAATAACTCTGCTGTTTTTTCAATAAGACGTGACTTTTGAATCTGATAGGGAATTTCAGTCACAACAATCACATAAGAACCACGGCTACCCGATTCCTGATGCCAACGTGAACGCAAACGAAAGAATCCACGCCCAACACGATAAGATTCCTCAATACTTTTTTTAGGCTCAACTAAAATTCCCCCTGTCGGGAAATCAGGACCAAGAACGAATTGATTTAATTCCTCATCATTTACATCGGGATGCGCAATCAAATGGAGCGCTGCATCACAAAGCTCAGCAACATTATGGGGTGGAATAGATGTTGCCATACCAACAGCAATACCAGAAGAACCATTTGCTAAAAGATTAGGGAAAGCTCCTGGTAAAACAACAGGCTCTTCATCTTCTTCATTATAGGTTAAACGAAAATCAATAGCATTCTCATTAATTCCTTCAAGTAACAATGCAGCCACTTCAGTCATACGTGCTTCCGTATAACGCATGGCAGCAGCATTATCACCATCAATATTACCAAAATTGCCTTGCCCATCAACCAACGGATAACGAACAGCAAAACTTTGAGCCAAGCGCACTAAAGCATCATAAATAGACGCATCCCCATGAGGATGAAATTTTCCCATGACATCACCGACAATCCGCGCGCATTTCGCATAAGACTGTCCAGGATTTAGTTTGAGAAGACGCATCGCATGAACAATCCGCCGGTGGACAGGCTTCAATCCATCACGTACATCAGGCAATGCACGATGTGTAATCGTAGAAAGTGCATAAGCCAAATAACGTTCCTGTAAAGCAGAACGTAATTCTATTGGTTCAATATGTTCTTTATCAAAAGGTAAATTCATTTTATCAGACATAGTATTAAAATAACAATTCCCACAATAATAAGAAATTATTTTATAGGATTTATTTAATGAAATCTTCTATGAGTCGACTTTTTTATTAAAAGTCAATTACATAAAAACAAACGCTGCGATTAGAACATGAACAGAAAATTATATCAATTTGAAAAATTTATACACGCCCTTCCCCCCTTGTCCTAAGTAATTTATTGAAAGCTTTGTCAAATCTGATAATAATTTAACTGCTCACAAAGAGTTATTTCATTCTTTTTGGAATGACAAAAGCACCTTTCAAACATCATCTTTTATTATAAAGATAAATTATACAACAACCCCATTCAGTTTTTCCATGAAAAACTAAAAAAATATTCAAAGCTTATAAAATTTAAACTTTTCAGAGTAAGTCCATAGAATAGAAAACCGCATTATTCTCATAAAAACGAAGAGACACAATTCTCTGCTACAACACTGTAAAAACTTCAATAAAAAATAAATAATATATTGTCGTATAAAGATAATTCATTTTTTTCAACTAAAATGAGACTCCTAAATATTATAGAATTCTCTCATTTCTAATTTATTCATGATAAAACAATCACAATCATTTCCTCACCTATCACAAAGGGAAGAGCCACTATAAAAACAAGGAATAAAAAAGCCTCGTAAAGAATCAACACAATAGCGTTTTTGTCTATCTAAATTTCACAAACAGCGCACACACACACATGATGCTCTTGAGAGGCATCAAAACTTCACTCTGCATAAGAAAGATGAAAACAATCCATAATTAATTTTATGAGCTATTTTTGTGAGTAGGAGCCATACGGATTCCTAAATCACGTAATTGTGTAGGAGACACATCAGACGGAGCACTCATCAAAAGATCAAGTGCCTGTTGATTCATAGGAAATAAAGCAACTTCACGCAAATTTTTAACACCCTGCAACAGCATAATGATGCGGTCAATTCCCGCAGCCATACCACCGTGTGGCGGAGCCCCATAATGGAATGCACGATAAAGACCACCGAAACGATCTTTCACAACTTCCTTAGAAAGTCCTACAAGCTCAAAAACTTTAAGCATCATTTCTGGTAAGTGATTACGAATTCCACCTGATGCAATTTCATAACCATTGCAAACAAGATCATATTGAAAAGCTTTAAGAGTAAGAGGATCTTGGGTCTCAAGAGCATTTTCTCCCCCTTGAGGCATGGAAAAAGGATTATGTGCAAAATCAATCTTTTTCTCATCTTCATTCCATTCAAAAAATGGAAAATCAACAATCCAAGCCAAAGAGAAACTCTCTCTATCGAGAAGATCTAATTCTTCCCCTACCCGTGTACGGGCTGCTCCAGCAAAAGATGCGAATTTTTTTGGATCTCCAGCCACAAAAAAACAAGCATCACCACTTTCAAGTCCAAGCTGTATACGGAGCGCTTCAGCTCGCTGTTGACCAATATTTTTGGCGATAGGCCCTGCTCCTTCAAATTTTCCTTTTTCCTCACGCCAAAAAATATAACCGAGCCCTGGTTGCCCCTCGCCTTGTGCCCATACATTCATACGATCACAAAAAGCACGACTTCCACCCGTTTTAGCCGGAATAGCCCACACTCGTGCATTCTCATCATTCGCTAAAATTTGAGCAAAGACTTTGAAACCAGAATTATAAAAATGTTGAGAAACATCTTCCATAATGATCGGATTACGTAGATCAGGCTTATCAGAACCATATTTTTGCATTGCTTCATCATAGGAAATGCGAGGAAAGCTTTGTGTCACAGTTTTTCCATCTGCAAATTCTTCAAAAATAGAACGCATAATAGGTTCCATAGTTGCTAAAACATCTTCTTGCTCAACAAAACTCATTTCAACATCTAATTGATAAAATTCACCAGGAAGACGGTCGGCCCTTGGATCTTCATCTCTAAAACATGGAGCAATCTGAAAATAACGATCAAAACCTGACATCATCAACAACTGTTTATATTGCTGTGGTGCTTGCGGTAGTGCATAAAATTTTCCCTGATGAACACGACTTGGAACCAAAAAATCACGTGCTCCTTCCGGTGATGAAGCTGTCAAAAGTGGCGTCGTAAATTCCGTAAAACCATTATTTTGCATAGCCCGTCTCATAGCAGCAATAATTTCAGTCCGACGCATGATATTTTTGTGCATAGTCTCCCGACGCAAATCAAGAAAACGATATTTTAATCGAATATCTTCTGGATAATCAGGTTCACCAAAAACCGGTAAAGGAAGTTCATCAGATTTTGAAAGAATTTCTACCTCTTGTGCAACAATTTCAATCTCACCTGTTGGAAGCGTTGCATTAATAACCTCATCAGAACGTGCACATACCTCTCCATCCACACGAATAACCCATTCAGAACGCACTTTTTCAATAACTTTAAAAGCCGGCGAAGCAGGATCAGCAACAATTTGTGTAATTCCAAAATGATCACGTAAATCCACAAAAAGAATTCCTCCATGATCACGAACACGATGAACCCATCCCGAAAGACGGACTTGTGCTCCTACATCACATCTACGAAGAGCCGCACAATGATGACTGCGATAACGGTGCATGTTTTTTGCCTTTGATTATAATATTCACATGCGCTACAAACGCTTTTTAATAACCATTTGTCAAGATATGAGAATAAAAACTCAAAAATAAAGTCAATAAAGGACAAATTTAATTTATCGAATTATAATAAAATGATGAATCTTATTACACAAACAACAGATCTTGAAATTGCACTTAACGCTCTACGTACCTCTGATTTTGTAACAGTCGATACTGAGTTTATCCGCGAGACAACTTTTTGGCCTCAACTGTGTTTAATCCAGCTCGCATCACCAGATGTCACAGTTTTGATTGATCCCATAGCACCAGATATTAATTTACAACCTTTTTTTGACCTTATGATCGATAAAAAAGTTGTAAAAGTTTTTCATGCTGCGCGCCAAGACATTGAAACAATTTATCATCTTGGAGGTGTTATTCCTTCCCCTCTCTTTGATACGCAAATAGCAGGATCAATTTGTGGGTTTGGTGATTCTATCTCCTATGATCAAATTGTACAACGTTGCACGGGGCATCATCTTGATAAATCTTCCCGCTTTACAGACTGGAGTTGCCGACCTTTGTCTGAAAAACAACTGCTCTATGCACTTGCCGATGTAACCTATTTAAGAGATGTTTACCTGTTATTGAAAAAAAGGTTAGAAAAAAATCAACGTGCTCACTGGATGGATGATGAACTAACAATCCTTTTAAATCCTAAAACCTATGATATGCCAGAAGATGAAGCATGGAAAAAAGTGAAAGGACAAATTAAAAAGCCTCGTGAACTTGCTGTATTACAAAAGATAGCAGCTTGGCGTGAACGTGAAGCACGAAGATACAATATGCCACGTCGTCATATCATAAAAGATGAATGTCTTATAGAAATAGCAACCCAACAACCAAAAGATGAATCTGCATTAAAACGATTACGCAGTCTTAATAAGAATTGGGATAAACTCTCAATTGCTCAATCATTAATCAAAGCTGTCCACGAAGGCTTAGAGGTGGATCTTTCTACTTTACCTCCCATTCCTAAACATAATCCACTCAATGATACGACGGCCGCTGTTATCGATCTGCTCAAAGTATTATTAAAAATTGTTGCAAACGAAAACAGCATTGCCCCTAAAATTATTGCAACATCTAATGATTTAGAAAAAATTGCCAATGGAGGAATAAAGAAAAATATTCCCGCTATGAATGGCTGGCGCTATGAAATATTTGGTCAAAAAGCCGAACAACTGCTAAAGGGTCAGATAGGGTTTTACTTTAACGATGGAAAAATAAGCACAAAACAGCTTTAATTTACATTTTCATTTTTAAAAAACCATTACGCTACTTATTATCTACATAAATTGGTATGCCCTATGGACCAACGCAAATAGGATAACTAAAGCCTACTTCTGACAAAGTTAAAAACTTAAATAGTAAACTCTTATTAAAAATGGCAGCTAAATCTTTATCAGGTCAATCAAATAGCAATCTTATTAAAAAATCTAAAAACACAGACAGCTCCTCATTTAAAAGTTTTAAAAAGAAAAAGTTCTTATAATAAAAGCGCATTCGTTACAAAAATAGCAGCCTCGCAATAGGAACAAACAAAGATATAATGCCTCACGTCACCATATCGTATTAAAAACGACCGAGATTACAATCTAACAATCAAAACCATTCTCTTGCACACCATAAGCGGGGCTGGCGTGTGGATAAAAACTGTACAAGAAAGGACTAAAATGGCTCTTATGAATCGCCTCAAGTGCCAAGGGCTGTCGCAACATTGGGAGCTGGCAAATATAATAATGGTGCCGGCTTGCTTCTTCATAAGCGTAAAGATGGAGGTGCTCAATGGATTTACCGTTATACCATTCATGGTCGGCGCCGCAAAATGGGCTTGGGTGCGTTGCGAAATGTTTCTTTAAAAAACTCGTGAATGTGCAACCGAATGGCGTTCTGTTTTACGTGAAGGTCGTGACCCTATTAAAGAACGCAACAAACAAAAACGTGAGGCAATGCGTAATCTCCGTTACTTCAAATACATTGCTCTAGATGCCTTTGAAAGCCGTAAAGCTGAATTCAAAAATGAAGGCAAAGCTGGGGATTGGTCTTATCTTTACGCCTTCATATTCTCCCCAAATTAGGCTGTCTGCCTGTTTCAGAGAGTATACAAACAGAGATACGCAATACCCTTGCCCCAATTTGGTATACAAAAGATGCAACAGCAAAGAAAGCACTTGAACCGTCTTAATCTTTATCTCAAATATACTGCGCCTTAGATTTGAATGTTGATTTACAAATAACAGAAAAAGCACTCTCTCTTAAGAAAACAACGCCATAAAACACAAAATTTACCAGCAATGGATTGAAGAAATGTACCATCTTTTTATAAAAAACACTTTGCCAAACAACAACCCTAACACTATTGGCTTTGCGTCCACTCATCCTTACAGGATTCGCACTTTTCCTTTGTGTCATATTCATAAAATCAAGTGGATGGGGGTATATGGACTATCCCTGCTGAGAATATGAACGGTTTGCATGACGCTACAACAGAATTTCGCGTGCCCTTATCAACAAAGACATTAGAAATTTTAAAACAAGCGCGCTTGCTTTCTCGCAATGTTTTCTTTTTTTCTGCAACCAGTCGTAGTCCCCTTGCTCAGAATTGTATGTCAAAGTATATGAGAAAAAATAAACTTTATGTCTGCCCCTATGGGTTTCGTTCTAGTTTACGCGATTGGCTTACTGAAACAACCGCTCCCCCTTATGAAATCGCAGAAACCATCCTAGGTCATACAGTCGGAAGACAAGTAGAGCGTGCCTATCGTCGAACAGACTATCTAGAACAGCGCCGTGTCTATATGGATAAATGGACGGCTTATGTTACAGATCAAAGCTAAGATATGGGATACATAACCCCATTATTTGTGGATAACTTTCTCTCTCTTTTCTCTCATATCGTCTCAATAAGAATCATAAATAATCACATCAGAAATTATATGATAAAATATTGTTTTTTATAAATTAAATACCTTTCAAAGGATTCGAAAATATGGTTAATAAATGCTTATGATTTGTTTCTATTTTTTATAGTGAAAGAATTTTATAATGACAGAAAATGATATTCTTTTAGCGGACCGTGAAAGTGCAAATTCCATCCTGTGACGCCAGTAGCAGGATAAAAAATTGTGTTTTCTTTTATGAATGCTCAGGGCATTACAAATGCCTTACGTGGGGGATGACACGGGCGTTATGGAACAAAACTCCCCGTTGTCCAGCTCATGATGATAGGTTGCCTAGTTTATCCCTTGTCAATGGCACTATTATAAGACATAAAGCCCGAATAAATTAGAAAAAAATCAAAAAATTTCAAAAGCAAGAGGTTTTTTTATTATTTTTGATAACTTTTTTAATCGTCCAAGAGGACGTTCTCCTAATAACCCAGCGTAATTCTTTGGGATCTGCAAAATAATATGATCTTCTTTTTTACGCCACAATAGATGAGGTAAAATACCTGCAACAGAAGCACTAAAAAGATGAGCAATCCGCATGGTTTCGCCAAGAATACGTGCTTTTTCAATTATATTTTGAGTTGCTAATTGAAAAATGGGGAGAGATTCTTTATCAACCAGTAAACTTGTATTGCGAAAAAAAACAGCAAGCGCCGCATAAAGGCGCCCTTCATGAGAAATTCCTGGATAAGATCCTAAAGCTATTTGATTTGCTGCTTCATTGCCTCGATAATCTGGATGTATACGCCAACCAATATCCGCAAGAAGACAAGCGGCTTGACGATAACGGCATTCATTTTCAGTTTCTGAAATTCCAAAAACTTCAAAAGCATTCGTCGTAAAATCAATGAGTTCTTCTGCTTGTTTTGGTGAACGTGCCCGTAAAATAGCCATTTCTGTACATGCTGCAATGAGAGGATCTGAAAGTCGAATCGCCTGCGACAATCGTGAATAAAGAAAACCTTCACGAACGCCAGCACCAGAAAAAATTATCTTTTCAAACTCCATACACTGAATGAGTTCAATAAGAACTATTGCCCCATAAGATAAAAGTTTCCGACGATTCTGAGAAACCGCTGTAATCCCTCTCATATTATCAATATTGCCACGTGCTACAAGACGTAAAAAGTTCTCCATTTCAACGGCATCAACTTCATAGCCATGCATAACAGGGAGCCGATAGTGTTTCATTGCCATATGGAGTTTTGCCAAATTACGCCATGTCCCCCCCACTGCATAAAAATAACGTGCTATACCTTTACGAGTACGAACAACTGACGATTTATAAAGTTGCTCATGTACAATTTTTGTAGCTACAGCACTATCATTATTTGACATATACTGTAGCCTTAAACCACCCAATGGGAGAGTTATCCCTTCACCAACATCAGAATGATCAATATCAATCAGCTCAAGACTTCCACCACCAAGATCCCCAGAAATACCTTTTGGTTGATAAAAAGTAGACACAACTCCATATGCTGAATACATAGCTTCTTCACTTCCTGAAAGAAGATATATTTTACTTTGCAAAATATCTTCAGCATGCTGAATAAATGCTACACCATTCTTTGCATCTCGTGCTGCTGCTGTTGCTAAAGTATAGACCTCATCTGCCCCAATCTGTCGACAAAGCGTACGAAACCGTTTCAGTGTTTGCAACGCCATTTTCATCGATTTTTCTTCTAAAAATCCTGTTTTTGCCACACCATGACCGAGACCACAAAGAATCTTTTCATTAAACAAAACCGTTGGTGAGCGAACAAGCCCCTCATAAATAACCAACCGAACAGAATTTGAGCCAATGTCAATAACAGCAACAGGCTTACGCCCTTTTAACCGACCTTGAGCATCTATATATGTCATTGGATTTTAATCTTTATGTATTTCGGCTTGTTGCCGACGCAACGCAATCAAGCGCGAAACAGAAGATTCAAAGGACTCTTTTCTCCCCGCAAAACTTGTATTAGCCATAAAATACTCCTGCGCATTAAACAGACTTTCACCTATCTGCGGTGTAATACGTTTTGATGTTCCATCCTTAAGTATATCAAAGCTTTGTTGATTATCAATGATATTAGCCAACATAATTTGTAAAAGAATTTTTTGACGCACTATTTTATTAAAAACTGGAACCAATATTTCAATACGATAGTCTAGGTTACGAGGCATCATATCAGCAGATCCTAAGTAAACAAGTGCATTTTCATTAGGCAAATCTTGACCATTCCCAAAACAAAAAATGCGACTATGTTCAAGAAAACGCCCGACAATTGATTTTACACGAATATTATCTGAAATTCCTAGAATACGAGGACGTAAACAACATATCCCCCGCACAACCAAATCAATTTGCACCCCTGCTTGACTGGCACGATATAAAGCATCAATAATTTCAGGATCAACCAATGCATTAACTTTCATCCAAATAGCAGCAAACCTTCCCTGTTGTGCATGAGCAATTTCTCCCTCAATATGCTCTAAGATACGACCACGCAATGTTAAGGGTGAAAAAGCAATCTTCATTGTTTCATTCGGACGCTCATATTGCGCAATATAATTGAACAATAACGCAACATCATGAGCGATATCATCATCCTTGGAAAAAAAAGAAAGATCCGTATAAGTTTTAGCGTTAATGGGATGATAATTTCCTGTTCCAAGATGAACATAAGAGCAAAGACGTTTTCCCTCACGTCTCACAACCAATGACATCTTGGCATGAGTTTTTAATGCAATAAAACCAAAAATAACTTGAACCCCAGCACTTTCAAGATCCCGTGCCCAACGAATATTTGCTTCCTCATCAAAACGTGCTTTAAGTTCTACCAAAGCAGTCACAGACTTTCCCTGTTCTGCTGCTTCAATCAAAGCGCCGACAATTGGACTATCATTTGATGTACGATAAAGTGTTTGTTTAATTTCCACAACATCAGGATCGCAAGCAGCTTGACGTAAAAATTGGACAACAACATCAAATGTCTCATAAGGGTGATGAATCACAATATCATTTTCACGAATAGCCGCAAAACAATCCCCTTTATGTTCACGAATACATTCTGGAACACGGGGAATATAAGGAATAAATTTGAGATCATTACGGGGAATAGAAACAATTTCTGATACCATATTAAGCGCTAAAAATCCATCACGAACATTAATACAATTATCAGGAACAGCAAGACTATTCGCTATAAACTGGCGTAAACTCTCTGGCATTTTTGCGTCAAATTCAACTCGAATAACCTGCCCACGGCGCCGCCTTTTGAGAGCAGTTTCAAAAAAATGAACAAGATCCTCAGCTTCTTCTTCTACTTCAATATCACTATCTCGGATTACTCTAAATGTACCAATTCCTTTAACCTCATAGTTAGGAAATATATGTTTAATAAAAAGGCAAATAACATCTTCAGATGCAATAAAACGAAAATGATTACCCTCTTGAGGAAGAAGAATAAAACGCCTTAAAAGCATTGAAATAGACAACAACACTGTGTGTAAGTTCTGATCAGTTTCTCCAGACAATTGAAGAGCAATAGAAAGCCCTAAATTAGGAATAAATGGAAAAGGATGAGTAGAATCAACAGGCAAAGGTTTTAAAACAGGAAAAATTGTCTCAAGAAAATATTTTTCAAGCCATGATTTTTCAATTTCTAAAAGATCATCAGAACAAATAATTTCAATATCATTCTTTTTTAATTCATCACGTAAAACATTCAATTCTCGTAGTTGGTGAGCCTGCAACTTTGAAATCTCAGCTAATACAATATCAAGTTGTTCCTGTGGAGTGTGTCCATCTGCACTGCACGCTGTAACGCGAGCACGAATTTGAGCTGCTAGTCCTGCAACACGAACCATAAAAAACTCATCAAGATTTGCCGCTGAAATAGAAAGAAATTGTAGACGTTCTAATAAAGGATGTTTAGAATTAGCCGCTTCCATCAAAACACGATTATTAAATTGTAGCCATGAAAACTCTCGATTAATAAACCGTACCGGATTTTTCATTGTTATATTCGATATAGAAATTTTATCTACCACCCTCTGTTCCATATATCCTAAATAATTTTCTTTTATATTTTCTAAAATCCTTGACGAAATATCCCATATAACATTTTATAATGTGTTATCATCATAATAATATATCAATGCCTAACTTTTCTCATCGTGTTTTCATTTAATATTTAAAAATACTTGGAACTATTTCTATGCGCAAAGCGCTAAAAACACGACAATTATTCTAATATAGCATAAAAGGAGGAGAAATTTGTCTTAAAAAGCAGCTTGCATTATTATAAGCTTTATTACAAACTCACGCCTATAAAATAAAAGAGCCCAATTATAGCTGATGAGACAATTTATTCTGGAGTTTGTACGCCATGGCTGATCACAATATTCCCCATTTCCAAAATGACCTTGGATATAAAACAATCGAAATTGGTGTGAAAGAATTTATGTGTGTAGGCGCTACACAACCATTCGATCATCCCCATATCTTTATCGACATGGGAGAAGCAGATGAGAAAATTTGCCCTTATTGCTCAACCCTTTATCGTTATGTTCCCTCGCTATCATACGATCAAACAAACCCAACAGGATGTTTATATCATCCAGAAAAGCTATTATAATCGCGTTTTTGGGCTTTCTTAATAACCACTCTTTTAATTCTGCTTGTTTAATATGGAATCATTTGTGAACCGATCACCCTTCATTGTTGGAGGAGGAATTGCTGGTTTAAGCACCGCTTTAGCACTCGCTCATAAAGGAATTGCAAGCACCATTATCGAAAAGTGTAAGCAACTTGAAACAATAGGCGCTGGTATTCAACTGACACCAAATGCAACATCTATTCTTGCTCGCTGGGAACTTCTTAACAAACTCACTGAAGTCGCGACAATCCCACATTTTCTTGAGTTAAAAGATGGATTATCTTTAAAAATACATCTACGGGCTCATCTTATCAATCTAACAGAAAAATATTGGAAAGCCCCTTATATGACGATCCACCGTGCGGCTTTACAAAAAATTTTATATGATGCAGTGATTGAAAATCCTTTGATCAAATACAAAGCAGGCGAAACGATTGTATCTTCTACCCAATCTGCAACCAACATTAAAATAAAGACAATAAAAACAAATACAACAACAGAACAGCTTCATTCAACGCCCCTCCTGATCGGATGTGATGGAGTTTGGTCAACATTACGGCAACAATCTCCCTTTCATGAAAGAGCAAATTTTAGTGGCTTTATTGCTTGGCGTGCAACAACAACATTTGATAATCTTCCTCAAAAATTTCGTTCTTCACTGCAAAATATGAAGACAATTACAGCTTGGATGGGACCCCAAAATCATCTTGTTGTCTATCCCATTCAATCGTCAGAAAAAATTTTTAATTTTGTCGCCATTACGCATGGAGAAAATTCAAAAGAAGGATGGGCTCATAAAGGAGATAAAGAAAAACTCAAATCTCTTTTTAAAGGTTGGAATTCAAAAATCTTACAAATCTTTGATCATATCGATGAATGGAGCTATTGGCCACTCTTTCAAATGAAACAAAATCGTTTTATCGGCTTAGAGAGACAAGTATTTGTTGGCGATTGTGCACATGCAGCCTTACCTTTTGCAGCGCAAGGTGCCGCTATGGCAATCGAAGATGCTGCCACATTAGCAGAAGCACTTTCATTGAAAGATTTTTCATTAACGAAAGCACTTTCGCTTTACGAAACAACACGCACCCCCCGTATTGTAGCAGTAAAAAAACGCGGAGATTTCAATAGATTAGCCTATCACGCAACCGGTCCTATAGCAATTGCACGCAATCTCATGATGAAAATTCGTACACCAGAGAGCATTATGTCAGATCTCAATTGGCTTTACATGTATGATGCGATGAATTCCATAAAAAATAATGATAAAAACTTATAAAATTCTTCCAGTACTTTGAATATTACGAAAGAAAGAAATTTTTTGACACTATGACACTAAAAAAACATCATAATTCACTCAAATAAAAGCAATATTTTCCGAAACCTACAATCCGATTTTAAATGCTCAATTTTTAGCTCTCTTAAAAGCAAAAACACCACTCAAAATCAGCTCCGATCTTTAATCTTTCTGTTAACTCAATTCTACATCAACAACCCCCTGAATTAATTTCATAGCATTTGCGACATGTGAATTTACCTTATATCGCTTAGGAAGCGCAATTTCGACTTCTCGCAATCCATCCTCTTGAATTAAAATAAGCCCAACCTCTCCATTCCCCCCAAGATTTAAATTTTGTTCAATTTGTGGAAGCATATCAACTGTTTTTATAAAAAGACGCATCATTTTATGCTGTTTTAATGATTCCTTTTCCAACGACTGAATTGTTTCAATTCGCAAACTAACCCCTTCAGAACGATTTTCTGCGCTCACCGTAATAATAAAAGATTTTCCGGGTTCTAGCATCTCTTCATAATCTGAGAGTGCCTCAGAAAAGAGAACTGCTTCATATTGTCCACTTGTATCAGAAAAATGAATAATTCCCATTTTTTTACCAGATTTTGTTTTGCGCACGTTTTTTGCCACAACAGTTCCCGCAAGCCGTGCAGCCGTTGCTCCTCCTTTAACGGCGTTGGCAAAATTAACCCAAGTCTGAATGCGTTTTTTGTTCAGAATAGCTTGATA
Source organism: Bartonella sp. MF74HXZ (assembly GCF_042194445.1). NCBI lineage: Bacteria > Pseudomonadati > Pseudomonadota > Alphaproteobacteria > Hyphomicrobiales > Bartonellaceae > Bartonella > Bartonella sp. MF74HXZ. Next base: position 201,527 of record NZ_JBHIMW010000003.1, read on the forward strand.
CTCCTCCAATGGATGCGCAGAAAAGTAAAAACCTATAGCTTGAAATTCTCGATAAAGTTTCTCAGCCGGCAACCAAGGAGTTGTTTGCGATAAAATCAATGGTTCTTTTAATCCGCCTGCCATTCCAAATATATCAACCTGCCCGCTAGAATTGTCATCGAGAATACGAAGTGCACGCGCATGAAGGGTTCCAAGATTGGCTAATAAAACCTCACGTGCAATGTTAAAACAATCAAAAGCACCAGCACAAACTAAACTTTCCATCGCACGCTTGTTAACAATACGAGGATCAACACGCGCACAAAAATCTTCCAGATCCTTAAAAATCTTATCCCCACGACAAGTAACAATATGATCCACAACAGTTTCTCCCACTCCTTTAATGGCAGCAAGAGAATAATAAATACAGTTATCACCAACCTCAAAAACACGATGAGATGTTTGTATAGAAGGTGCAATAACTTCAATACCCAGCCTTAATGCTTCACGCCGAAAATCATTAAGTTTATCTGTATTCGTCATATCATACGTCATTGAAGCTGCTAAAAACTCAACGGGATAATTTGCTTTCATATAAGCTGTTTGGTAAGAAACAATTGCATAAGCAGCAGCGTGCGATTTATTAAAACCATAATCGGCAAATTTTGCTAAAAGATCAAAGATAATATCAGCTTGATCTTTATCAACACCACCAGCAACAGCTCCATTGACAAAACGCGTACGCTGTTTTTGCATTTCAGCATGAATTTTTTTCCCCATAGCACGACGTAATAAATCGGCTTCTCCAAGCGAATAGCCAGAAAGCACCTGAGCAATCTGCATCACCTGTTCTTGATAGACAATAACACCTTGTGTTTCTTTGATCAGATGATCTATTTTAGGATGAATGGAAGCAATTTCCTCTTCCCCATGTTTGCGTGCATTATAGGTTGGAATATTCTCCATTGGACCTGGACGATAAAGTGCGACCAGCGCAATAATATCTTCAATACGGTCTGGCTTCATTCCGATCAACGCCTTGCGCATACCAGAACTTTCCACCTGAAACACACCAACCGTTTCACCACGTGCCATCATAGCGTAGGTTGTTTCATCATTCAGAGGGATATTTGATAAATCTATTTTTATCCCCTTTCTGGCAACAAAATCGACTGCCATTTTCAAAACAGTAAGCGTTTTTAATCCAAGAAAATCAAATTTTACCAGCCCTGCCTGTTCAACATATTTCATGTTAAATTGTGTAACAGGCATATCAGAACGAGGATCACGATACATCGGGACAAGCTCCCAAAGCGGACGATCTCCGATAACAATCCCAGCAGCATGAGTCGAAGCATGACGATAAAGTCCCTCCAACTGGAGTGCGATATCTAATGCGCGTCCAACAACGGGATCTTTTTTCTTTTCCTCTTCAAATTTAGGTTCATCCTTAATAGCATCAGCCAATTCTACCTGACTTCCTGGTGTGGCAGGAATTAATTTTGTAAGATAATCCACCTGACGATAAGGAACTTCTAAAACACGCCCCACATCACGCAAAACTGCACGTGCCTGTAACTTACCAAAGGTAATAATTTGAGCAACTTGATTACGTCCATATTTTTTTTGAACATATTGAATAACTTCTTCGCGCCGCTCTTGACAAAAGTCGATATCAAAATCTGGCATCGAAACACGATCTGGGTTGAGAAAACGTTCAAAGAGAAGAGAAAACCGCAATGGATCAACATCAGTAATCGTCAATGCATAAGCAACAAGTGAACCAGCACCAGAACCCCGTCCTGGTCCAACGGGAATATCATGAACCTTTGCCCATTTTATGAAATCTGAAACGATAAGAAAATATCCAGAAAATTGCATACGCGTAATAACTGAAATTTCATAATCAAGCCGCTGCTCATAATCTGCAATCGTATACCCTTCAGCCAATCCAATTGTTTCAAGCCGCATCTTCAAACCAGCTTTAGCCTGATTTAACAACTCACTATCTTCTACTTCCAAAGTATTTTCTGAATTAGCAGATTGTTCTATAAAACGAGGCAATATCGGTTTTCGAAGAGGCGTGGCAATATGACAACGCAATGCAATTTCAACACTATTTTCTAAAGCTTCTGGAAGATCAGAAAAGAGTGTAACCATTTCATCTTGTGACTTCAAATAATGATCTGGCGTCACACGTTTGCGATCTGGATTAGAGACTATTTGCCCTTCTGAAACAGCCATCAGCGCATCATGCGCTTCATACCCTTCTCTCTTCAGAAAAAAGGCTTCATTTGTTGCAACAAGAGGAATTTCATGCGCATAAGCCAATTCAATAAGATCAGCTTCTACTCTCCGATCATAAGAGCCATGCCGTTGTAATTCCACATAAAGACGATCAGCAAAAGATTTTTTCAAATAAATTAAGCGTTCAACAGCATGTTCTTTTTTCTCTTCTGCCAAAGAAAGATTAATAGGTCCTCCCTTGCCTCCCGTTAAAACAATTATTCCTTCACTGTGTGCCGACAACCAATTAGCTTTAATATGAGGAAGATCAGTATCACGTTTATCAAGATAAGCACGGCTCACAAGACGAACCAAATGAGCATAACCGATTTCACTAGCAGCCAACAGAACAATAGAGCAAAAATCAGAAGGATTACGCCATTTAGCCAAACGTGAATGATCATTTTCATCACAAAAATCAACAGTAAGCTGACAACCAATAATAGGTTGGACCCCATGAGCAAGACAATGCTGTGAAAATTCCAAAGCACCAAATAAATTATTGGTATCGGTAATAGCAACCGCTGGTGCATAATCTGAAATAGCCTGTTGAATAATTTGGGGGATTTTTAAAGCCCCTTCGAGCAAAGAATAAGCTGAATGCACTCTCAAATGAATAAAGCGAGGAAGAGAATTTTTGTTTTCTTGCATTTTATTTTTATTTTTTACCACTCTCACAATTTCCCACTACAAAATAAATGCCAAACAGCACCCCTTATAAAAGAAAAAAACTTCTGTTTATCATAACTTTAAAGCTATAAATTCATCATCCTACATAGGAGCAATATCCCAATTTTATTAATATTTATAAGAGAGTTCTATCAAGAAAATGCTTCTATTCACAGCAAATAAACAGCTAAAATAAAAAGAAAACAATATAGCTCATCTAAGCACTTTAATTTTAGCACCCTTTTATTGTATTTATCTTTAAATATTAATTTTTCTTCCTAAAATTCAATGTGTAAGTAAAGCAACCTCCTCTTTATGACTTTATCCCCAAAAAGCTCTTCTAAAGGTCTAGAAAAAACAAAAAGAGCAGGTTAAATTCGCTCATGCCTCCAAGTCTTCTTACCCCTCTTTTTAATTCTATTCGAACTCTTTCTGGTATTACACCTAAAGTCTATGGTTTACTGACCAAACTCTTAAATGTTAATCCTACACAACGCGAAGCAACTCTTATTGATCTTCTTCAATTAATGCCTCATTCCGTCATAGACCGCAGAATGCGTCCCAACATTGCTTGTGTAACAGAAGGAGACACTGTTACGCTCGAAATTATCATCGATCAACATCAACCACCGCCCCGTGGTCACAACAAAATCCCCTATCGTGTTATTGCCCATGATCAAACAGGAAAAATAAATTTAGTCTTTTTTCACGCTCAGCCTCTTTGGCTAAAAAAACAACTCCCTGAAGGAAAAAAAGTCACTGTATCAGGAAAAATTGAATGGTTTAATGGGCAATTTTCAATGGCGCATCCCGACTATATTGCTCCAAGCGAACAATCAAATCAGATTCCTCTCATCGAACCTGTCTACCCCTCTACTGCAGGACTAACTGCAAAGACACTAAGAGGCGCCATACAAAACGCTCTTGATTTTATTCCTGTGCTCCCAGAATGGATAGATGAAAATGTGAAAAAGCAGCAAAATTTTTCTTCTTTTTCTGTTGCTTTACGCCGTATCCATGCGCCCATTAATCCCAACGATCTATCCCTAGAAAGTACAGCACGCAAACGTCTTGCCTATGATGAATTGCTCGCTTGTCAATTGGCGCTAGGACTCGTGCGTTTGAAAACTAAATCTCTTGTTGGCACTTCTCGACCATCAACAGGAATTTATACTAAAAAATTGCTTAATGTTCTCCCCTTTCAACTCACAACCGGACAAAAAAAAGCAGTAGAAGATATCGCGAATGATCTTGCTTCGCCAGAACCGATGCTAAGACTGCTTCAAGGTGATGTAGGCGCAGGAAAAACTGTTGTTGCATTGATGGCAATGGCACAAATTGCTGAAAATTCAGGACAATCAGCTTTAATGGCACCAACCGAAGTGCTTGCCAGGCAACATTTTTCCACCATTGCTCCTCTTGCCGAAAAAGTCGGATTACAAACAACTCTTTTAACAGGACGAGAAAAAGGGAAATTGCGGACAAATATCTTGAATGATATTCTCTCAGGTCAAGTTTCTATTATCATCGGAACCCATGCTCTCATACAAAACAGCATTACTTATAACAATCTTGCCTTAACCATTATCGATGAACAACACCGTTTTGGTGTCCATCAACGTATCGCTCTTACAGAAAAAGGCAATAAACCTGATATGCTGGTTATGACCGCCACGCCCATTCCGCGGACACTTGTCTTAACAGCTTTTGGTGATATGGATGTATCTAAAATTACAGAAAAACCAATGGGACGACAACCCATTACAACAGCAATGCTTTCTTTGAAACGTCTTCATGAGCTTATAGAGCGAATCGCAATTGCATTAGAAAAAGGAGAAAAGCTCTATTGGATTTGTCCTTTAGTGGAGGAATCGACAGCTCTTGATCTCACTTCAATTGAAAACCGCTTTGCATTTCTCCATGAACGCTTTGGTGCACACGTTGGTATGATCCACGGAAAAATGTCTACAGCAGAAAAAGAAGCCGCTATGGCATCTTTTAAATGTGGAAATACACGTATTTTAGTTGCAACCACCGTCATTGAAGTGGGAGTAGATATTCCAGATGCTTCAATCATTATCATAGAACACGCGGAACATTTTGGCCTTTCACAATTGCACCAATTGCGTGGACGTGTAGGACGAGGCGATAAAAAATCTTCCTGCATTTTGCTCTATAAAGATCCACTGACTAAAACAGCAGCAACACGCCTTAATATTATCCGCAATACAGAAGATGGTTTTGAAATCGCTGAAGAAGATTGGCGCCTGCGAGGCGAAGGAGAGCTTTTAGGTACCAAACAATCCGGAGTCCCTGAATTTCATATAGCAAACCTTGCAGTTCATAGTGATCTTTTGTCAATGGCAAGAAAAGATGCTCGTTTATTTTTACAACGCGATCCTCATCTTTCTTCTCAGCAAGGACAAGCTTTACAGTTGCTGCTTTATCTTTTCGGACACGATGATGCTACACGCCTCTTGCGAGCAGGATAACAAAGCCCCTCTAATAAAAAATTAAAATACCTCTCTGTTCAAATACGATTTTCTCTCTTAGAATAACCCATAAACGATCTATGCAATCCCTTACCATCTTTATGCTTCATGAAAGAGTAACAACCCAACAACAGCATCTTTTCTTTCAATCTAAATTATTCTTGCATTAAAACAGTAGAAGAAATATTGCGCATTTTTCTATCATTATATTCACATAGCTGATCTATTTTTTGACAGGTAAGAAAATATTTTTTGTTTTATCGTAAAGAATTTAGAAAGAAAAATCCCGTCTCCGGTATTCTCGTTCAACAGAGAAAAGTGGAAAAAATAAGCTATCGTTATAAATCAGTTTCTTACACTTGATTATTCTCCCAAAGATTCAGAAATATACTTTTATTCAACCGTGACTGATTTTGCTAAATTACGGGGTTGATCGACATCTGTTCCTAATAAAACAGCCGTATGATAAGCGATTAACTGAACAGGGAGTGCATAAATAATAGGAGAAATAAATTCTGGAACTTCTGGCAAAGTGATCGTTGATAAAGTCTTAAGACAAGCTACTTCTGCTCCTTTTTTATCGGTTATTAAAATAATACGACCATTACGCGCTACCACTTCTTGCATATTAGAAAAAGTTTTTTCAAACCACCGATCATAAGGTGCAACAACAATAACAGGTATTGTCTCATCCACCAAAGCAATTGGTCCATGCTTCAACTCACCCGCCGCATAACCTTCAGCATGAATATAAGAAAGCTCTTTCAGTTTAAGGGCTCCCTCCAAAGCAATCGGATAAGAAGTCCCACGTCCCAGATAAAGAACACTTTTTGCATTCACTAAATCACGACAAATACATTCAATTTTGCTCTCTAATTTTAAGACCTCATTTAAAATACGTGGAACTTCTGCCAATTGTTGAACCAATTGCTGTTCCATTTGAACAGAGAGATAGCCACGTTGTTTAGCAGCACTAAGTGCTAGTGAAGCAAGCGTTGCCAATTGACAGGTAAAAGCTTTTGTTGACGCAACACCAATTTCCGGTCCGGCAAGTGTTGGGAGAATAAAATCAGCCTCCCTTGCCATTGTTGATTGCTCTACATTCACAATTGTTGCTGTTTTTACACCCCGCTCACGACAATAACGCAAAGAAGCCAATGTATCAGCTGTCTCACCAGATTGAGAAACAAACAGCGACAACACATCAGACGTTATAGGAGGTTCACGATAACGAAACTCCGAAGCAACATCATTATCAACACTTAAAGCGGCAAATTTCTCAAACCAATAGCGCGCAACTAAGGTTGAATAATAAGCCGTTCCACAACTAGCAAAAAGGAGACGATGAATGTTTTTCCAATCAATCAAATTCTCAAAGGGTCGAACGGCATAATTTCCAAGATCAAGATAATGCGCCAAATTATGAGAAATCACTTCAGGTTGTTCAAACATTTCCTTGTGCATAAAATGACGATGATTACCCTTAGAAATCAATAAAGCCTCTTCAAGTAATGTTGTCACAGAACGTTTTACCGGTTGATTATATACATCATAAATTGTGACGCCTTCCTGTGTGAGAACAGCCCAATCCCCATCTTCCATATAGCTAATATGATCAACGAATGGTGCCAAAGCAATCGCATCTGACCCCACAAAAAATTCATCTTTTCCATAACCAATTGCCAGAGGTGGACCAGAACGAGCCGCAATCATAAGGTTATCTTCACCTTCGAAAATAAGAACAATAGCAAAAGCCCCCTGCAGCCTTTTCCAACTGGTACGTACAGCTTCTTGCGGAGAAAGACCTTCTTTTAATGCACGCGTTATTAAATGTGCAATAACTTCCGTATCCGTCTCTGTTTCAAAGATATAACCATCTTCTATGAGTTCCTTTTGCAATTCTACAAAATTTTCAATAATACCATTATGAACAATCGCAAGCTTTTCAGTCACATGGGGATGCGCATTGCGTTCAACAGCAATTCCATGCGTAGCCCAACGGGTATGACCAATCCCTAAACTTCCCTCTAGAGGTGTTTTTTTTAATTTTTCTTCTAAATGAACAAGCTTCCCCTCAGCACGTACACGATAAAGATGCCCATTATGGACTGTTGCCACCCCAGATGAATCATACCCTCTATATTCAAGACGTTTTAACCCCTCAACCAAAGAGGACGTAACCCCCCTCTTTCCAAGAATTCCAATAATTCCACACATTAAAAAGCTCCAACCCACATCTTAAGATTTAAATCTTATAAAACAATCCAACAGCCTTTATTTAAAACTATAAATAATAAAATAATTCAAACATGGAGTACGGCAATCTTTAAGAATAAACATCCTATCCATCGTTAGATTAACACGAAACAAAGGAATAGACTGAAAATAATCATTTTTTCTGTTTATTTTCTAACAAGCGCTCTCGAAATTTTGTCGCATAGCCCTCTTTTATAACCTGTCGTGCACGCCCAAAAGCCATACTGTTCATAGGAATATTTTCAGTAATAACACTTCCTGAAGCAACATAAGAGCCATCCCCTATTACCAATGGGGAAACAAGTGCCGTATTAGACCCAACAAAAGCATGATCACCAATTATGGTTTTATATTTGTTAAATCCATCATAATTACAAGTAATCGTACCAGCTCCAATATTGGTATGTGCACCAATTTCGGCATCACCAATATAACTTAAATGATTGATTTTAGAAGATTCTCCTACCTTAGCTTGTTTGACTTCACAAAAATTTCCAATCTTTACGGACTTCGCCAACTCTGTTCCTGGACGCAAACGTGCATAGGGACCAATCTGTGCATCCTTACCAACCACAGTACCCTCGAGATAACTAAATGCATGAATAACAGCACCAGATTGTACTTTTACGCTTAATCCAAAATAAACATTTGGTTCTATCACCACCCCTGGTTCAATTTCTGTATCATAAGAAAAATAGAGTGTTTCTGGTTTTAAGAGTGTAACACCCGATAACATTAAATCGCGCGCTTTACGTTTTTGCCACAAAGAATCAGCCTCAGAAAGCTCAAGACTGTTGTTAATTCCTACAATATCTTCAAAAGGAACTTCAACAACACGCACATCTAATCCTTCGCGTGTTGCAAGAGCAGCAATATCTGTTAAATAATATTCTTTTTTCACATTGTTATTACCAACCTTCTCTAAAAGAGAAAGTGCATGTTTTCCACGCATAGCGAGTATTCCACCGTTACAAAAAGAAATCTTTTTTTCTTCATCGCTAGCGTCTTTTTCTTCTACAATTGCGATCAATTGACCATTTTTCTCGAGAAGACGCCCATAACCTGTTGGATTTTGGGTATGAAAACCTGCAAAAACAACATCTGCTCCATCAGCAAGCTGTGCACGCATTTGGTGCAATGAATCTTGCTGAATGAGAGGCGTATCCCCAAAAACAATGAGAACATCATCCACTTCCTTTTGCAAAGCTAAACGAGCAGATAAAACAGCATGAGCTGTTCCTAAACGCTCTTTTTGTTCAAAAATCATCGCATCTTTTACAAATGACTGAACAACGTGCGTAACCTCCTTAGCACCAAATCCCACAACGACTGCTAATTGTGAAGAGCCTGCCAATTCTATTTGTTTTAGAACATGGCATATAAGAGGCAATCCAGCAATTTTATGAAGTACCTTAGGCAGAGACGATTTCATGCGCGTCCCCTCACCTGCAGCAAGAACAATAGAAAGACAACTTCTAACCATAAAAACACATAAGACTAACGAGAAAATCCAAAAAAATTCATAATATCGTGCCAACGAATATCTTCAATATAACTCAACGAAGGATAATGTTCTAAAAGCCAAAATGAAAGATCCTGCATAGAGCCTGTTAAAAACAAAATCCCTGTAAGAATAAGAAAAACACCAATAATTTTTTCAACTTTTCCTAAATGAATACGAAAAGCTCCTAAAAATCGCATAAAACTGCTCGAAAATAAAGCTGCCAACATAAAAGGAATAGCAAGACCTAATGCATAAACCGCTAATAGAACAGCTCCCTCTCCCACAGTTTCTTTTGTTCCAGCAAGCGTTATAATAGGGCCTAAAATGGGGCCAATACACGGTGTCCAACCAAAAGCGAAAGCTAACCCAATAATATACGCGCCTAAAGGACCAGCAGGTGTTTTTTTGGTCTGAAAACGCGCTTCACGGAATAAAAAAGCGATCTTGAAAATCCCCAAAAAATTTAAACCAAAAATAATAATGACAATTCCAGCAGCAAGGGCGAACCAATCACGATAATAACCGATGAATTTCCCAATTGTGCTAGCACTGGCACCTAAAGCAACAAAAACAGTCGTAAACCCGAGAACAAAAGCAATAACAGAAGACAATAAAGCCCACCGTATAAAGACTTTCTCATCACGATTTTCTGAACGAAAATCATCAATACCAACACCTGCCATATAGCACAAATAAGGAGGAACTAATGGCAAAACGCAGGGCGACAAAAAAGAGAGTGCCCCAGCAAAAAACACACCAACTGTTGAAATTTCAATCAAAACTCATACCCCGTCTCTCATCATAGTTTACCCCCATGAACAACAATCAATCCACATCTTCATCAATTCGTTGCATATTTTGCTCATTCGCCACCACACTTATATCTTCATCATGACCAGAAACGACTGAAAAAACTTTTTGATAGATTTTATCTTTATTTTTAGCAATTGCAATATACTCTCCCTCCGCTAACACGAGTGAAACATAAGCACCAACTGTTTCATAAACGATATCACCAGAATCATTGGCAAGAGACCAACTTGTATCTGCAAGCGCTTCCCCTCCTTCTTGTCGTACCAGCTTTAAGACAATCTGAGCAGCCTGATGTTCAAGGGTAACTTCTGTCATTTTACCAGCATCCACTTGAATATCCGAACGAGCCGTCGCATTAATAGAACCATAATGGGAAGCAACATGGTAGCGGCCAGCTTTTAAACGCACAACTGATTGGGGTTTAACATTTGATAAAATCACCCCCGTATCATCATTTTCTTTTTCATCCTCATAAATGGTAAAACGTAATTCCTTTTCATTCATTACACCATTGAGCAGTGTTGCATTTAAAATGACTCCCCCAGCCTCAAGATTAAAGTTTTTTACAAGACTCTGTCCATTTTTTAAACGAATATGGCGCACAGCACTCATATGACCAAATGAGACATGAACAAGATAACTTCCTGGTTCGAGATCAAAACGCGCACTTCCCCCCTTATAGGTTGCCACTAATGGTAATTTATTATCAATCCCTAGAATAGGGGCATAAACCCGCCAGACAAGCCCTTTTTCAATATCCGGATGACTATTTGTTAATCGAGCATTCAAAATGAGTTGTGTTTGAGATGCTACATTTTCTTTTTCCTGCTCTTGAGACTTTACAATAAAACTCCTTGATTGTCCCTGCTGCTGATCTTTCCCTTCTCCTTCTTCAGAAAAAGCACAGTGGCTCCAGATCAATAAAGCAAGCACCACGCACAACCATACACATCGGTGCACTATTTTTATAAGAATACCCATTTTCACATTGTTGACCAACATGATATTTTTTTCAAGAAACAATATCACAAAGCCATCATTTTAAATTGAAAAACTCACACCACAACCACATGATGAAACAGCATTGGGATTGTGGATTTGAAAAGACTGCCCCATAAGATCATCAACAAAATCAATCTCAGCTCCTTCCATGAAAGGAAGTGATAGTAAATCAATAAACACAACTGCCCCATCTTTTTTGAGAACGAGGTCATCTTTACACATTTCAGAAACCAAGTCATATTTATAAGAAAAACCAGAACACCCACCACCTTCAACAGAAATACGCAATGCTATTTTATCGGGTTCACGCAAAAGTATCTGTGCAATTTTTTTGGCAGCAACATCTGAAATTTTCACATTCATTTTATATATCCTTGCATTAAACCATCAAGAAAGAGTATCCCATACTCAAAGAGCAGTTTATTTGTCATAAACCACTCTCAATTTTAAGATGATAATGGGCAACTTGCAATGGATATAGGCAATATCAACTTTAATTACCAATCTCGAGCAGTGTACAGTGCTCATCCGCAAACAAGCCGTGGTAGATTATTCCATGAAACGATGAGCACCACACGCTCACCTTTTCAACGAGATAGAGATCGTATTATCCATTCTAATGCATTTCGACGTCTTAAACATAAAACGCAAGTGTTTATTGCTGACGAAAGCGATCATTATCGTACTCGCCTAACCCATTCCATAGAGGTCTCTCAAATTGCAAGAACATTAGCCCGTGCCCTTTGTCTTGATGAAGACCTTGCCGAAGCCATTGCCCTTGTTCACGACTTTGGACACACGCCCTTTGGCCATGCTGGAGAAGATGCACTTAATGAAGCCATGGTACATTATGGCGGCTTTGATCATAATGCACAAGCATTACGCATTGTCACAAAACTAGAACAGCGCTATGCAAATTTTGATGGACTTAACCTTACATGGGAAACCCTCGAAGGACTTGTAAAGCATAATGGTCCCCTTTTAGGTCCTCACGCGACGAATAAGGAAGTTCCTATCGATATTTTACAATACAATGCAGAGCAAGACCTTGCACTCGATTGTTTTGCAGGACTAGAAGCGCAATGTGCTGCTATTGCAGATGATATCGCATACAATGCGCATGATATTGATGATGGTCTACGTTCGCAATTTTTAACACTCGATCAATTTGAACATGTTTCACTAACAGCAGCAATATTAAAAGATATAACAGATGAGCATCCCCACCTCGACCAAGCGCGTCGCGGTTACACACTTGTACGAAGACAAATAACAACCATGGTTGAAGATGTTATTAAACAATCACAAGAAAATTTAGCACGCATCAAACCAACAAGCATAAACGATATTCACCAAGCAAAACAAACTATTGTCACCTTTTCACCAACAATGACCGTTTATGAAAAAGAACTAAAAAACTTTTTATTTAAAAATCTTTACTACCATGAACAAGTTCTTAGTCGTCGCAATGCAGCAAAATGCATTGTACAAAAATTATTCAATTGTTATTATGAAAATCCAAATACAATGCCTGAAAGTTGGCAGAGCAAAACAGTGCACTTAAAAAATAAAGAGTTAGCACGTTTGATTGCTGACTTTCTTTCAGGCATGACGGATCACTACGCTCTACGTGAATATCACCGTTTATTTGACCATACAGATAATTTCGTCTAATGGCTTTTGGCATCATCATGGAAGCTAAATATGAATATCTTTAAAAACTTCGAAAAAAAAATTAAGAGATCAATTGAATTATCTGATATAAAAGGAAAAAATGGAGAAGATCTAGATTTATCAAAAATCACTGTTGATCCTCCGCGTGATTCCTCCCATGGTCATTTATCAACCAATGCTGCTATGGTGCTTGCAAAATCTATTGGAATCAATCCACGTGCACTTGCAGATAAAATCATAGAACTTCTTAAAAATGATTCCTCTATCGAAAATATAGATGTTGCCGGTCCTGGTTTTATAAACATAAAGCTTACAAAATTATTTTGGCAAGATGCTATAAAATCCATGCTTGAATCAGGCACTTCTTATGGTCGTATCCCAATGGGACAAGGAAAACGCGTCAATGTTGAATATGTCTCAGCAAATCCGACAGGACCAATGCACGTAGGACACTGCCGCGGAGCGGTTATTGGAGATGTTCTCTCCAATTTGCTGCAATTTACGGGCTATAACATTACGAAAGAATATTATATCAATGATGCTGGTCAACAAATCGAAGTCCTCGCCCACTCTGTACTATTGCGCTATCGTGAGGCTCTTGGGCAAGAAATTAATGAAATTCCAGAAGGGCTCTATCCTGGAGAATACTTGATACCATTGGGACAATCACTTGCTCAAGAGTTTGGTGACCAACTCCTCACGATGGATAAAGATGAAGCCTTATCTCTTGTGAAAGAACGTGCAATTCATGCAATGATGACCATGATTCGCGAAGATTTGGCTGCTCTTAATATTTATCATGATATCTTTTTCTCTGAGCGAATGCTTTATGCAGATAATGCACGCGCCATTCGTAACACCATCAACGACCTCACTTTAAATGGTTATATCTACAAAGGAAAACTCCCCCCTCCCAAGGGACAAAATACAGAAGATTGGGAACCAAGTGAACAAACTTTGTTCCGTTCAACAAATGTTGGTGATGACCAAGACCGTGTTTTAGTCAAATCTGATGGTTCTTACACTTATTTTGCTGCTGATGTTGCTTATTTTCGGGATAAATTTAATCGTCATTTTGATGAAATGATTTATATTCTAGGCGCAGACCATGCTGGCTATGTAAAGCGGCTAGAGGCAATGGCAAAAGCAATTTCTGGGGATAAAGCTAAATTAAGCGTCTTCTTATGTCAATTGGTAAAACTTTTTCGCAACGGTCATCCTGTACGCATGTCAAAAAGAGCGGGATCTTTTGTCACTCTACGGGATGTTGTCGAAGAGGTTGGGCGTGATCCTGTGCGTTTTATGATGTTATACCGTAAGTGTGAAGCACCTCTTGATTTTGATTTTGCAAAAGTAACAGAACAATCAAAAGATAACCCCATCTTTTACGTACAATATGCAAGTGCACGTTGTCACTCAGTCTTTCGTCAAGCACAAGAAGCGCTTCATATTAAAAACTTTTCAAATGATACATTAATCGCCCATCTTCATCGATTAACAGATGACCATGAAATATTGTTAATACGCAAACTTTCTGAATATCCACGTATCATTGAACAGGCCGTCGCTCATAAGGAACCGCATCGATTAGCGTTTTATCTTTATGACCTTGCTTCCAGCTTTCACACCCATTGGAATAAAGGGAGTGAAAATCTCAATTTACGCTTTATTCAACCTGATGATAAAGAGTTATCCTTTGCAAGATTGGGGTTGATACAAGCTGTTATCAATATTTTATCATCAGGACTTACCATCATAGGAGTCGAAGCACCAATAGAAATGCGTTGAAAAAGTTCTATAAATACATACAATAGGTACTCTATTGATAAACTTTTTCATGTATCCTTGCATGAGAGGGGGAAAATTTATAATTTTAATATAACAAATCAAAATCAACCATTGATTGCACGCAGATGCAAATCACCATGTGAGAAAAGCTATGAGCGATAACGATCGCAAAAATCTACACGAAACAAAACACGATCATGAACACCATGATCCTTTGGAAAGGCTTACGCGCATTTTTAATCCGCACAAACAAAGCGGAAACAAAAATGAGCAATCTTCTTTACAAACAGATCGATCAACATCTCACCCAGAAACATCATCCCATGATGATGATTTTGACTTGTCCTTTCTAGAAGAGGAACTTGAAAATAATTTAGCACATGACTTACCGTTTGATGATCAAAAAAAACAATGGGACTTGCATGCAACCAGCAACGCAACAGCCTCAGATATTGCACAAACTGTTTCTTTCAACCATTCAAAACAAAATAATTTATCTGAAGAGAAATATTCTTCAGCTAGCAGTCATGATGAAGAACAAATTTTAGATGAGCTTTCTCCATTACCAATCCCAAAGAACCAATCCCCTCAACAGAAAACAACAGCAACCAGTGCTGATTCGTTTCTTAAAAAAAGTAATCTTATTTCACAATCAGAATCAGAAAATTTCTTTTTTGATAAATCTGAAAGGCGCGAAAATAAGAAAGAGATTCCAGAATCTGTTGAACAAACCAATCGTTTTTCACAAACAAATTCACAACAGCCTAAAGCTACGAATATACAACAAACTCATGATGACAATCAAAACCTCTATGACACTCCTGTAAACCATCCCTATAAAATTTCAGCTGATCAAGAAAATTGGATCAAAAAAGATTATTCTGATGTCTCCTCTTCTTATCCTGATGTCTCCTCTTCTACAGAGGCAAATGAGTTTTTCTCATCTTCTAACCTTATGTCAGAAAGACAAAACACTGCAAGAAATCAAACAAAAAGTACCTTCTCCTCACCTTTGGATTCTCCACTAGTTGATAGACAATCTTATTTAAAGGGGGCTTCACAAGAAGATCATACAACCAATTATCCCCATTTTTTTGAAGAAAACCCTTCACAACAAGAAACTTATAGCGAAAAAGTTCCAATATATAATGAGGCTCAAGCCCAATACATCAATAACACCGAAGGTACCTCTAACCCAAATAGAGAAATTTCATATAATGAAAATAATTCAGATGAGTTTCTTTCCTCATCAGCCTCTTTGAATACAAAACAAACGGATGGCTTTTTTGCCCATAACTATACGCACAGAGATACTCCCCCTCCCAATGTTGATACTTATAAATTTTCAGAGGAAATCGTAGAAAAAACTGGCCCTATTATGGTTCCAGAAGTCCCGTATGAAGCGCCAGAATATGATGTGCCAACTAGTGGTGGTTTAGAAGAAGAATTTGCTGATGTACTTAATGTAGGAAATGTCCCAACGGATAACTTTTCTCAAAAACAACAGAAAAATGAGGTTTTTAGTGAGGTTTTTCATCGGTCTATGCAAAATTCAAAAGAAGGTGTTTATATAAACTCTAAAGAACAAAATTCCGACTATTTTTCTTCTGCCAATATGGAATATAATTTTCCCCCTTTTAGCGAGAATTCATCATACACAAGCTCAGATGAGGTTCCCACGCATCCACCAGCTCCTCCTCCCTTTAAAAGTTTTATTTTTGGTAAAACTTTCATTAAAGGTATTTTTATACTTATTTTAATAGGAATTGGATTTGCTGGTTATTCGCACTTTTTTATGCCATCACAAAAAAATGAAGAAACGATCATTATCCACGCTGATAATGCGCCTTTTAAATTCAAACCAGAAACAACTGAACCGAAAAATGATGTTGCACATAATTTAGATATCTATAAACAAACAACTGAACAAAATGAAAAACAAGAAAACACACAACAATTTCTTATTGATAACTCTGAACAACCTGAAAATTTAAAAGAATTGAATCCTGAAGAATCTTCAAACGCTTCATCTTCTTCTTTAAATGAATCTGATGTTGAAGATGCAGTCACAGAAGCCATAAACCATACTATTCCCACGCAAGAAGTACAAACTGTTATTGTAAATCAAGATGGTACAGTTACACTAGCTCCCGTACATCAAACAAAGAGCAAAACTGCTGCTCAATCTGAAGAAAACATTGATCAAACTCCTAATGAACTTCAAGATTCGTCCCTTGTTTCGTCGCATGATTCTGATATAAACAATCAAGAAATAGACCTTGATCTCAAAAATAATATTGATAAAATAATCGCAGAAAATACTTCTAGCTCAAATATTGAAGAAAAATTTATCCCTATTCCTTCTCATGCAGAAAGAAATACACAAGTTGAAACACCCGCCGCATCTCGCCCCACATCACCAAACAGAGTCGCAGCACAAAATTCAGAAAGTTATTACGTACAACTTGCATCTCAGCCAACGCATGAGCTAGCTAGAAGTTCTTTAAAAAATATGAAATCTAAATTTGGATTCCTTATCGGTGCCCGTTCTTTAAATATTCAACCCGCTTTTATACCAGGAAAAGGTACTTATTACCGTGTTCGGATTCAAACACAAGACCGTAATGAAGCCATAATCCTTTGTGAATCCATTAAAAGTTCTGGAGGAAGTTGCTTCATCACACGCTAAACCAATAATGCAACGGTTATTAAAACCGTTGCATTATTTATTTCCATACCATTTAATTACTTATCAAAAACTTCAGAAATTAAAATCGTCTAATCTTTTTTATGTCTTTGTGCTGACTTTATTCTTTAATCTACGTCGATTTGCGTCCTATCTAAAAGATTATATTTATGAAAAAATCACTACGTACCCTTATAAGTATAAGGTACAGAAGGAAGCGAATTTAAATCTTTTTTGGGCGTTGTTACGCTTTGGCTTGTTTCTGGAGTATTATAACGCGAACTATGTTCAGGAGATTTTGCAAAAAAAGATCCTAAAAAACCAAAAACAAACCAGATAATAACGACCGCAAGAAGAATAGCAAAAATACCCTTAGCAATTGAAACACGTTGTTCACTATCTCTTCTTTCTGCTGCCATACGTTCTTCATATGTGTGATAATTTTTATCAATCATAGTAGATTCCTTTTCTCAATTCCCTTACCTTTTAATTTCTAGACAATATGCATATATGAAATTATTCAGATACTTATTTTGAGAAAACGATAATTATAGAAAAAAGTTCCAGCTTACTTCATAAAGTTGAGAAAAAGAGGCGAGAGTAGAATTAAAATATCTATCATAGCCTTTGAATTCTATAATAAACCTCTTTGTGTTTTATAATAAAACATTGACACAAAGGTTTTGTTAATAATAGAGTTGTGATCAAAATATCTCATTATTTTTATTAATAAAAATGAAACATACTCAAAAGGTTTTTTTATGAAATCTCCTATATCGTCGCTTCCCTTTAAAATAGAAAAACACCCATCTCCTCTGTCAGAAGAAAAATGTGAAGAAATTTTAAAAAGTCCCGGTTTTGGTCAATTTTTTACAGACCACATGTGTACTATTCAATGGACTGAAGACAAAGGCTGGCATAATGCCATCATTTCTCAATACAAAGCTTTAGAAATTAACCCTGCAAGTACCGTTTTACATTACGGACAGGAAATTTTTGAGGGTTTAAAAGCATATCGAGCAAAAGATGGGCGCATCTTGCTCTTCCGTCCTGATGCCAATGCACAACGCTTTATAGAATCAGCGAGGCGTTTAGCTATGCCAGAATTGCCAAAAGATATTTTTCTGGATGCCGTTCATCAATTAGTAAAAATTGATCAAAAATGGGTTTCTGATCATCCCAACGCTAGCCTCTATATCCGTCCATTTATGTTTGGCAATGAAAACTTTTTGGGAGTCCGCCCTTCTCAAGAATATCTTTTTTGTATCATAGCCTCTCCAGTTGAATCCTATTTCAAAGGAGAAGAAAAATCTGTCAGTGTATGGATTGAAACAGATTATAGCCGCGCTGGTCCAGGGGGCACAGGCGTTGCAAAATGTGGCGGAAACTATGCAGCAAGCTTACTGGCACAAAAGTGTGCAACGCAAAATAATTGTAGCCAAGTACTCTTTCTTGATATGATTGAACATAAATGGATTGAAGAACTTGGTGGTATGAATGTCTGCTTTATTATGGCAGATAATACACTTGTAACCCCTGCGCTTAACGGCACTATTCTTCCAGGGATAACTCGTGATTCAATCTTAAGATTAGCTCAACAAATGGGATTAAAAATAGAAGAGCGTCCTTATTCTTTTGCAGCACTTCAAGAAGATGCAAAGAGTGGACACCTTAAAGAAGTCTTTGCTTGTGGTACAGCTGCCGTTGTCACATCAATTGGTCGTTTTAAATATAAAGGGGGAGAATTTATTATTGGAAATGAAACAGTTGGAGAAGTTACAAAGCAGCTTCGTACACAATTGGTTGGCCTTCAAAAAGGGAACATAGAAGATAAAAATGGCTGGGTTCATTCTGTCCAGCTCTCATAATAATAAGATATTCTCATATCTATAAACGCTTCCATGAAAATAGATTCATGGAAGCGTATTTCCTAAAAAACTCCCTCTATTTTTAGTGACGAAAAAAGAAAACATTAATCAAATTTTGAATGATCTCTATGCTGCGCTTTAATATTACGGACTGTACCCGTATGGGAGCGCATTACGAGAGTTTCCGTTTGAATGTAACGAGATGTAAATTTAACACCAGAAAGCATATTGCCATCTGTCACCCCTGTTGCTGCAAACAAAACATCACCCTTTGCCATTTCTTCCATTTTATAAGCTTTATTGGGATCACTAATCCCCATTTTAGCTGCACGAGCAATTTTCTCTTCTGTATCTAGCAGCAAACGACCTTGCATCTGTCCTCCAATACAGCGCAAAGCAGCAGAAGCTAAAACACCTTCAGGTGCTCCCCCAATCCCCATATAGATATCAATACCTGTTTCTTCTGGATCAGTTGTATCAATAACAGCAGCAACATCTCCATCCCCAATCAAGCGAATCGATGCCCCTGTCGCTCGTACTTCATTAATTAACTTTTCATGACGAGGCCTATCCATAATACAAACAACAATCTGATTAACAGCCACTCCTTTAGCCTTCGCAAGAGCATGGATATTATCGGTAGGACAAGCATCTATATCTACTACTCCCTTTGGATAACCAGGACCAATAGCAATTTTTTTCATATAAACATCAGGAGCATAAAGGAGATTACCTTTTTCAGCAATTGCAACTACTGCCAAAGAATTGGCAATATTTTTAGCACAAAGTGTTGTTCCCTCTAGTGGATCAAGTGCAATATCGATCGCCAATCCACTTTGAAGACCTACTTTTTCTCCAATATAAAGCATAGGCGCTTCATCCCGCTCACCTTCACCAATCACCACTGTACCATCAATAGGCAATCGATTAAGTTCCTGCCGCATTGCATCTACAGCAGCCTGATCCGCAGCTTTTTCATCGCCACGCCCGCGCCAGCGTGCAGCAGCAACAGCAGCACGTTCAGTAACACGTACCAATTCAAGCGTCAAAATACGATCAAGTCCATTTAAAATCTTCTGAGTTGTGGGCATATGAAAAAATCCTACCGAATGAATACCAGAAAAAATATGAGTCCTTATTAAATACTAAGAATAAAGTTTTTGGCAAAGATGAAAATTTTCCACAAGAGACAAAATAACTCAAGCTTGCCTTTTTGTCATTATCAAGAAAGTTATCAATTCTCTGCCATAGGCTCAATACGAATAAATTGAGATTTTGCAACAAGATGTCCATCTTTTTCAATTTCTGCAAGTGCCTTTCGTACATTCACCTCTGTTGTTTCATGCGTAATTAAAATAATTGTTTTTTCAATTTGATCTTCTACAAAAGATCTTTGAACAATCGACTCCAATGAGATGTGATTATCAGCCATATGCCTTGCGACCGCAGCAAAAACACCAGTACGATCATGAACATTTAAACGAATAAAATAACCCCCTGCATGATGCGAAATACGTGCTTTTTTATGAGGAGTAAGTTCTAATGCTGGACGTCTTAAAACAGGTGCATACTGAAAACCAGAACGCGCTTTTGCTATATCAGCCAAATCACCAATAACGGCTGATGCTGTTGCCATTCCTCCGGCGCCAGGACCAGAAAACAGTAATTCACCTAATAAATCACTTTGAATAGAAAGAGCATTGGTTACGCCATTTATCTGTGCAATCATTGAAGATGTTGGTACCATTGTTGGATGAACGCGTTGCTCTATTCCAGAATCCGTTTTTAATGCAACCCCTAAAAGCTTAATCCGATACCCTAATTCATCAGCTGCTCGAATATCAATTTGCGAAATATTATGAATTCCTTCAACATAAACATCATCTAAGGAAACAGCTGTTCCAAATGCCAAGCTTGTCAACAAAGCTAATTTATGAGCAGTATCATTTCCCTCAATATCAAAACTTGGATCTGCTTCAGCATACCCAAGTCTCTGTGCATCTGCTAAACAATCTTTAAATGAAAGACCTTCCGTAAACATGCGTGTTAATATATAATTACAGGTTCCATTGAGAATACCATAAATTCGCGATATCTGATTACTGACAAGTGATTCTCTCATCGCTTTGATGACAGGAATTCCCCCTGCAACAGCTGCTTCAAAATGAAGAAAAACACCTTTTTTTTCTGCAATTATAGCCAGCTCTACTCCATGTCGAGCAAGAAGGGCTTTATTGGCTGTTACAACATGATGTCCCGCCTCAAGCGCTCTCTTAACAGCGGTGTACACCACATCCAATTCACCACCAATTAACTCTACAAAAACATCAATCTCATCAGAAGAAGCCAACTCCACAGGTGAATCAAACCATTTTATATCACTGAGATCAATTCCACGATTACGGTTTTTATCGCGCGCACTAACAGCAACGACTTTGATGAATCGCCCACATTGACAAGCTAAACTATTCGCTTTTTCACATAGAGCTCGAACAACTGAAGTACCAACCGTACCAAGTCCTGCAACACCAACTTTTAAAGCTTCTGCCATTATTAACCACTGATCCCTATCTTCACCGAAAAATCGTTTAAATGATGTGCCAAACAACACAAAGAGTACTTACATCAATAAGAACAAAAGAAATACCCCGCTCTATTCACTTCATGTTCTCCAATAGAATTATCCCCGCTTGTTCAATCAACATTCCTAAAAATATAATATTTATTGTCTTCAAAGATTTCAGAATCTTTATAAAATATCTAATTCAGAATGAAAATCTGTAAAACTGATAAATGCAAGTTGCCATAAAGAAAAGTTCTAAAAAATAATCAATAACAAGTTAAAGAGTATTAAGGACTTAGTAAGAAAGAATAAAAACATCTCTTCTAAATTAACAAATACGGAACAAAAAACATTCTTTCATATGATAAATTAAGAGAATGGATAAAACAAAGTAGATCAGTAAATAATAACACATTTCTTCCTACCATTCCATAGTTTGAAATATAAATCTTTAATGCAAAAATCTTAATGCACTTATATATCAAAATAGAACCTTACATTAAAGTAAAAAACAAGACTTAATATGTGCACACCATAATTCTGAAATATTATAAATATGGAAAATAAATTTGCAAAACTCAAATATTTTACCTAGACTTACTGCCACCCCTTTGAAAAACCAGCGAATTGAAATGACAAAAACCTCAATCTACCCTTTACCCATGCTAATTCATTTTCAAATAAATAACCTTCTCAACATGTGAGGGAACAAAAGAAGGGGTTTTAATTTTAAATTCCTTATAAACATGTAAAAGTAAAGATAAGAAAAATATTTTTAAATATTCTGTAAAAATTGCTTTAATATTTTTATTTTCATCATACAGAATCTATTTATATTTTTTAAACTAAAATTAATCTATGGTTTATGCCTCAAAAAACTTTTGTATTATTGGTATTATTTGTTAATTTGGTAATAAATATTTGCTTTATACTTCATAAATTATACAGTTTTTTGCTTTATGATAAGCTCAAATGAGAAATCTTCTGTATAAAGGCTCTTTCAAGCAAGTTAAATAATATTCTCATGTGCAAGCAAAGATAACAAACGATAAAATATGCAAAAAATAAACACATTTAAAATAATGTTTTGGTCATTTTTGCCTACTACTCAAACTGAAAAGAAACAATCCAAACAGGAATTGCTCAAAAATTATTCAATAAAACACACTTTTTTCAAAAAAAATGACACAGAGGGCTTGCGAAGTAAAAAGATCCTCTCTATAAGCCTCATCAATGGTTTGCGCCCATCGTCTAGCGGTTAGGACATCGCCCTTTCACGGCGGAAACAGGGGTTCGATTCCCCTTGGGCGTACCATAATCCTTTTTTCTATGTGTAATACATTCATTTTATTTGTATTTTTAAAAATGAGGAATGCATAAATAAAAACGAGGGAATAAGATTTTTAAAGGGATCTCTTCGTAAAAAAGACACAAGAATCATTAGATAATTGATTTCTTTGTTGCATTTCGAGGATAGTGTTTTACTGCGCACAGTTAATAACAATAAAAATCGATAAAATATAAAAATTAGAGGGTTCTAGCTCGTGATCTGGTGAGTTTATGAGCCATATTTTCGCGTATACCGTTAATTTTTAAATTAAAACCAGCCACATCATTTATACGTTTCTTCCAACCTTCAAAACTAAAATTCACCCCAAAACACATCTTATATGAAGCATTTTTAATTACGGTGCCTTTGTATTACATTAAACTTTTCTATAAACAAACAGACCGTAATCTTAGAATTGAAATGCGATATAAAAATAGATTCTTATTCACCTAACACAACAAATCAAGAAACTATAATTTAGAATACGATCAACTTATTAAATGGAAACTCTGATAATAAAAATGCATAATTCCTGCCCCCCAGTGATCTAACTACCTTATCTATTAAACAGATTCTTCATCAATCATAGAATAATTATAGATTTGCAAACACATCACTTCTTTTCAAAAATTAAACCCTCCAACAAAATTTACACTCTATTGATCATAGATTCTAAAAGCTCATATTTGAGTGCTTTTTTCCCTTGTTTTTACTTTTCATTATAAACTTGAAAGTGCTATAAAGTAGTATCGCTTAAAAAAAAAGGACTTCTAATGGCAAAGATCAAAGTAGAAAACCCCGTTGTTGAACTTGATGGGGATGAGATGACTCGTATCATCTGGAAATATATCAAAGATAAATTAATCCATCCCTATCTCGACATTGATCTCAAATATTATGATCTTTCCGTCGAAAATCGTGATGCAACAAATGATCAGGTAACTATCGATTCTGCCAATGCTATCAAAAAATATGGGGTTGGTATAAAATGTGCAACCATCACACCTGATGAGGCACGCGTTAAAGAATTTAACCTAAAAAAAATGTGGAAATCACCTAATGGCACAATCCGCAATATTTTAGGAGGAGTCATTTTTCGCGAACCCATTATCTGTAAAAATGTCCCTCGCCTTGTTCCTAACTGGACAAAGCCAATTATTATTGGACGTCACGCTTTTGGTGATCAGTACAAGGCAACAGATTTTAAATTTCCAGGAAAAGGGAAATTAAGTATTAAATTTGTAGGTGATGACAATCAAGTTATTGAACATGATGTTTTTGATGCCCCAAGCGCAGGGGTTGCTATGGCTATGTATAACCTTGATGAGTCAATTCGTGATTTTGCCCGAGCATCCTTTAATTATGGACTACAAAGGAATGTCCCAGTTTATCTTTCAACAAAAAATACCATTCTAAAAACTTACGATGGTCGTTTTAAAGATATCTTTCAAGAAATATTTGATACGGAATTTAAAACTGAATTTGAAAATCGTAAATTATATTACGAACACCGCCTCATTGATGATATGGTTGCTTCTGCAATTAAATGGTCAGGAGGCTATGTATGGGCATGTAAAAACTATGATGGTGATGTTCAATCTGATATTGTTGCCCAAGGCTTTGGTTCTCTCGGTCTCATGACTTCTGTTCTTATGACACCAGATGGTAAAATTGTTGAAGCAGAGGCAGCACACGGCACCGTAACACGCCATTACCGTCAGCATCAAAGAGGCGAAGAAACATCAACAAATTCTATTGCATCTATTTTCGCATGGACGCGTGGACTGGCACACCGTGCTAAACTAGATAACAATGAGAAATTAAAAAGCTTTTCCACGACATTGGAAGAAGTTTGTATTAAAACCGTCGAAGAGGGTTTTATGACTAAAGATCTCGCACTTTTGATTGGGCCTAAACAAAAATGGCTTTCTACAACAGGTTTCCTCGACAAAATTGATGAGAATCTTAAAAAAGCAATGGGCAATTAAGTTATTACTTAAATTAAAATTCAAAGCTCTAAACAGAGCTTTGAATTTCTCTTGGCAAATTCAAAGAAGTACCTTATAAGTAAAAAGAGGGTAAATTTTTATTAAATAGCAAAAAACAGTGAAAAAACAAAGCTGGTCTGCGCTTTTATTAGGTAAAAATGGTCTTTGCTTTTTAACGTTTACAGGTGGTGTTGTATTACACGCCACCAACGTCTATATTGTTATTACTATTTTACCCTCCCTTATGAATCATATTGGCAGTGAGATATATTATTCTTGGGTGGCGACTGTCTTTATTACAGCTTCACTCCTTGGTACTTCACTTGCAACAAAAATATTAGGAAAATTAGGTCCTCGCAACGCTTATGTTATCTCTGGACTTATCTTTACCCTAGGCACTTTCCTCTGCAGCATTTCTTCGTCTATGTCATTATTTTTAATAGGACGCTTTATTCAAGGATTGGGAAGTGGTTCTTTGTTATCTCTATCCTATTCCATGGTACGTATTATTTTCAGCCCCTCTTTATGGTCACACGCATTAAGTGTTATCTCTGGAATGTGGGGAATATCAACCTTGTTAGGACCAGCTATCGGTGGCATTTCTGTACATTATGGCGTATGGAGAGCATCCTTTTGGGTTATCGGCATATTAGCGATAATCTTCTTGCTCATAGCTCTTAGAGTTTTACCTAAAAAGAATGAAAACTATGTTCCAACATCCCCCCTCCCTCTTCTCCAGCTTTTCATACTCACCTTATTGATTTTTATCATTTCTGTTGGAGGAGCTATGGACACAACAATGGCAAAAATTTGCGGATTAGTTATCGGACTTAGTCTTCTCTTTGTTCTAGCAAAAATCGAATCATATAGCTTTCATCCTATGTTGCCGCGCAAATCCTTTTCTTTCTCTTCTGAAATTTTTCCCGTTTACGCATTAATACTCGTGATGACAACAGTCGTGTACAGTATAGAACTTTATTTACCACTTTTTCTTCAAGAACTTCATGGACAAGCTCCCCTTATAGCCGGTTATATAGCAGCACTTATGAGCCTAGGGTGGACGTGTGGAGCCCTCTCAAGTGCGGCTGTCTCCACAAAAAAAATTCGCAACATCATTATATACTCGCCCCTATTTAAACTGTTAGGCATAGCGATTCTTTTATGGCTCATCCCAACAGAAGTTTCCGCACTCGAATATATTTTTATTATTTGCTTAGCACTATTTTCTATTGGAATCAGTGCGGGCATAGCATGGCCACATTTGCTCACACGGATCTTACAATGTACAAATGATGAAGATGCTCTACGTGCCAGTGAATCCCTTACCTCCGTACAACTATTTTCAGCTGCATTGAGTGCAACTCTAGCCGGAGTGATCACCAATCTTGCCGGTCTCTTTAATCCTGGAGGAACAATAGGAATGATCTTAGCAGCAAAAACTCTTCTTATAGTACTCATTGGTTTTTTATTTTGTTTTGCTATTCCATTAGCGCTGCGCATTTCTTACTGCATATTAAAAAACCCAACAGGACATTCCAATAATTAAATAAACATAAAAATACCTTCTTCATTAAAAAAATGAAAAGTATTAAGCATGCTTTTCCATATACCATGAGACGTAAAAAATCACTAATCCACACAAAGTTAGAACACTTCCTAAAATAGCTGTATATTCATAACTATAGCCCAATTTTAAAACTAATGCTCCAGATTCTGCACCAAGAGCATTAGCAATATTAAAAGCAGACTGCATTAATGCTCCTGCCAAAATCTGTCCCTGTAGTGCAACATCCATAATTTTTGTTTGTATAGAAGGCATAGCAGCAAAAGAAGTCCCAACAAAAAAGCATCCTATTGCCGCTGTTAACGGAGCATAGGACAAAAAGAAAAAAAGAAAAAAAACAAATACGCTCCAAAGCATAGAAAAAAATATCATCGGCGAAATACCAATTTTAACAGCTAATTTAGGTCCCAAGAGATTTCCTACCACCATTCCCAATCCAACTAACGGCATGATAAATGGTACCCACTCAAGTGAAATACCAGAAATATGCATTAATGTTGACTTGATATAAGTAAAAACAGAAAATAATCCTGACGCTCCCACCGAAACCATCAACAAAAGAAGCCATACCTGCTTTTGCTTTAATGCACCCATTTCGTGCAAAGGATTCGTTTTTGGAAAACTTAAATCACAAGGTAAAAAATTCCAAATAAGCAAACAACATAATAAAGCAATCATACCCACAAGGACAAAAGCAATCTGCCAACCAATAAGTTGACCAATCCAAGTAGCACTGGGTGCTCCAAAAACAGTTGCAATTGTTAAGCCAAGCATAACATATCCAACAGCTTTAGAACGTTCTTTCATTTCTACCATTGAAGAGGCAACCATAGCCGCAAGTCCAAAATAGATTCCATGGGGAAGTCCACTGAGAAAGCGTAATACTACTAATATGCTAAAATCAGAAACAAAGGCACTAGCAATATTTGCTAAAGCATAAAAAAGCATCAATCCTATCAAAACAGTTTTGCGTGATACCTGAGCTGTTGCCACAGCTAAAAGAGGTGCTCCAATCACAACTCCTAATGCATAAGCAGAAATATATTGACCAGCGGTAGGAATATCAACATATGAACTTCGTGCCATCTCTGGCAGTAGCCCCATTGCAACAAACTCTGCAGTACCAATAGCAAAACTCCCCACGGCAAGAGCTAAAATTATTAAACGCCGTATTCTCGAATCAATTTCCAATGCAAGAACCTTTTGTTTATAAGAATCCCTCATATCATCACTTCTGGATAGGAGTTTTAACTGTAGATATCTGTAATACACACAAACAAAAATTCAAAACATTGTTATACGCATGCTCAATAGTCCCCAATAAAGTTTTAGAAATATTTTGATATATAAAGCATTTTATGAAGCTTTAGGTAAGATTCTTTAATGGAAAATCTTTGAAACCCTCAAAGTTATAAACGTATTCACCTATTTTTATCATATCTGCCAAACAATAAACTTTGTCTTCTATTTTCAGCAGTTCCAATTTTACAATGAAACCTTTATTTTGCAACGATATACCATACCCTATAAATAATTCTAAAATTTGTCGAATAATGCACTTCAAACAAGTGAACCACATCTCATCATTATCTTGATACAAAGATAAAACTTCTCACAAAATTATCGTTGCATTGTTTTTGTTATCTAAATGCAGATCATCCAAATTGATAAGCTATAATTTCAACTTTACGCCATTCTTATAAATTATTATAGAATCTTTTAAAAATTCTTATGATAATAGTGCTTGGTTTCTAGATTTATTAAATACCCTCTTTTAGACATCTTTACCCCTCCCTCCTCTAACAGAGGAATCGCATCAGGTATCTAACTCATTATCTTTAAATTAAAATATTCAATTAAATATATTATGCTTATTTTCAGATAAATTCTATAAACAGAGCAGAAAACAAATATAATAATTTTTATCTCAATATATTTATCGATATTTTATAAATGTGCTAATTATCGTGATTAATATTTAAATTTTTTATGACTTAAAATATATAATTATCTTATAAATAAGACTTATTATTAAGATATAAAAATAATAAAAACTTAAAATATATAATTATAATATTTAAAATGTTGTAATCTTATTTTAGTTTTCTTTTAATTTCCTAAAAATTTATCTATTCGATTGTATATAACCTATTCTT
Organism: Bartonella sp. MF74HXZ; assembly: GCF_042194445.1. NCBI lineage: Bacteria > Pseudomonadati > Pseudomonadota > Alphaproteobacteria > Hyphomicrobiales > Bartonellaceae > Bartonella > Bartonella sp. MF74HXZ. The sequence goes on from NZ_JBHIMW010000003.1 coordinate 230,145, forward strand.
TACCTTTAGTAATAAAAAACACAAATTAGCTCATAAAAATACAATTTTCATACTTCTTTAAGAGTTCGCTAACGCCTCATTAACATTGTTGCTTTAAACAGTCATCAGAAACAGAAATAAACTGTTTTTCTCCGGATCAGGTAGCGCGTACCGGAGTAACAGTTTCTGTTTTATATAGTAATTAGAAAAAGAATATATGCCCTATAAAACCGCACTTCTATATCTTAGGATAGTGGAATTTATAATTTTGGAAGGTGTTTCTAATTTCATATTTTTAGCCAAATTTGTAAGTGCAAGAATAAATTCAATAAAAAAATGAAACGCTATATTACGATTAATATTTTAGCGTCCTTGTGCCCATAGAGCGCGCGTTTCAGCGCAAAAATCAGCATAACAGCCTTCTTCAATGGCATCACGAATTCCCTGCATCAGTTGTTGATAATAAAAAAGATTATTCCAAGTCAACAACATACCCCCAAGAGATTCACCAGATTTGATCAAATGATGCAAATAAGCACAACTATAATCATGTGCTGCTGGACAAAGTGACTGCGGATCAAGAGGATGTGGATCTTCTGCATAACGCGCATTACGCAAATTAATTCTACCAAAGCGGGTAAAAGCTAAACCATGACGTCCTGCACGCGTCGGCATAACACAATCAAACATATCAACACCACGAGCAACACTTTGTAAAATATCATCAGGTGTCCCTACCCCCATAAGATAGCGTGGTTTATCCTCTGGTAAAATCGGACAAGTAGTATCCAATACTGCTGTCATAACACTCTGCGGCTCACCAACAGCAAGCCCTCCAATAGCGTAACCTTTTAAATCCATTTCTTTTAATGCTTGAGCAGAACTTTCACGCAGTTTCATATTATCACCACCTTGAACAATCCCAAACAATGCTTTATTGGGCTGATCTCCAAAAGCTGTTTTACAACGCTGCGCCCACCGCAATGAAAGTTCCATAGCTTCTTCCATTTCTTTTTCAGTTGCAGGTAATGCAATACATTGATCCAACTGCATCTGGATATCCGCACCAAGAAGTTCTTGAATTTCGATAGAACGCTCTGGACTCATTTCATAGTAAGCTCCATTAATGTAAGAGCGAAAAATCACACCTTGTTCAGTAATTTTACGGATTCCCGCCAATGACATAACCTGAAAGCCACCAGAATCGGTTAAAATAGGTCCACTCCAGCGTGAAAATTCATGTAATCCTCCCAAACGCGCAACACGTTCAGCTCCTGGGCGTAACATTAAATGATAAGTATTCCCTAAAATGATATCTGCACCAAGATCACGTATCTGATCCATATACATAGCCTTAACGGTTCCTGCCGTTCCAACAGGCATAAATGCGGGTGTACGAACACATCCTCGCCCCGTTATAATTTCGCCTCGACGTGCGTACCCATCTTGAGCAATTTTTCTATAATGAAATGTCTTTATCATAACTCTCGTCTTTTTGATTCCATCAATGCATATCTCTATAGAAAGAAAAAAGATATCCCCTTACGAGCATTGTCATAAGCTTTATGAATTAATTTTTGATTCGCTCAATATTGTAACCAGCATAAAAAATTAAACGAGATAAAAGAACATTTCTTGTTAAGAAATCACCATAATAAAAGTGATAATCTAGCTCCAGAAAAATAGTACAATCCTTATAATATCATACCTCAAAATACCTACGCTTAACGCACTAAAGCCTTAATAGAACTGAAAAATTATTATCACAATAATCTCATCTTCACATACTTCCATAAGCAATAACTTTGTACGCATAGAAGAAAATTCTGAACGCATTGCACAGCCTACAATATTGTTTACTTTTACAGATAAAAATTTTTCATCTGCTGAGCACGACGATCCCCACGCTTAATAAAAGCGCAAATGAGCATAATCATTTATCCCCTTACAATATTGAGATAGCTCTTGGCACTTGAGATAATTCACAAAAGAAATTAACGTGTAAAAACACTTAAAAAAAACTAAAAATGCTTTTTGTAAAAATTCTCAAATATCAAAAGCTCTATCGTAACATTAGAGGCTGAAAAAGCGTATGATGGTCCCCTCTTGCTCCTTCACAAGCTTTAAAGATGGTGGTGCATAATAGATTTATACTATTTATAGCTTTAAAACTATACACGCCACGAACGTCATTATGGAAGTGAATGTTGATATGTACTGAGAAATGCTTCTTAAAAAAACACGTAAATGTGCAACATGAAGTATATTCCGTTTGGAGCGTTCCTCTATTAAAAAACGAGAAAAATAAAAGCGTAAGGCTATGCATAACCTTCATTATTTAAATGATATCGCTTTAGATACTTTTTAAAAAAGTAAAGCTGAATTAAAAAGAATATGGCAAGACTAGCCATTTATTTCACCTCTGCGCCTCTACATTCTTCTAAGATTAAACTGTCTTCTTGTTTTAAAGATGACACCAATGAGATATACATAAATGATGGTTTTCCACCTTGCTAGGAAAACTGGAGCAGCTCATAAGGCTCTTATCCGTATTAATATGTGTGCTGCTGCATTAGGATTGGATGTTGATTTACAAGCAGCAACAAAAGCACACGCTCTCTCAGGAAAGTAACATCATAAAACCATTAATAGACCAACAATGAATTGAAGAGAAATGCCGAATTTTTTATAAAACACTTTTCCAAACAACAACCATAACATAACAGACTTTGCGTTTTCTTATTCTGACAGGTGTTTGTACAAATCCTTTACATTATACTCTTCAGAAAGATCCCATTGAAGTAAATATATGGACAATTCTTAGCTCGAAATTATAAAAGGTAAGTGTGGTACTACAAAAGAGTTTTGTGTGCCTTTATTGATCAGAAAAGAGTATTTTTTCTTAGAAATTTACAATTGAAGTCAGTATAATTTATACTATTTTGCATCCGCAGCAATAACGGCTTTGGTAATTGAATCTGGATCTGCAACAGGTTCACCACGTTTAATTTTATCAACATTTTCCATACCTTCAACAACCTGTCCCCATATGGAATATTGACGATCAAGCCACGGAGCATCTGCAAAACAAATAAAAAACTGAGAATTAGCAGAATTTGGATTCTGACTACGTGCCATAGAAACTGTACCACGCTTATGAGAAAGATTTGAAAACTCTGCTGTTAAATTTGGTTTTTCTGCCCCCCCCATACCCGCACGGGATAAATTGAATTTTTCACTATCCTTCTTTCCAAATTGGACATCGCCAGTTTGCGCCATAAAACCATCAATAACGCGATGGAAAATAACATTATCATAAGCACCTTCACGTACCAATTCTTTAATACGTGCAACATGTTTTGGCGCTAAATCAGCCAAAAGCTCAATAACAACTCTGCCCTTTGTTGTTTCAAGAATTAAAGTATTCTCTGGATTTTTATTCTCAGCCATATGGAAAGCTCCTTTGATTCATTTCTCAACTTGTAAAGTAGCAGCATTAATAACATCAGGATTTTTTACAGATCCATTATTACTTGTCGTACCTTTTTTTATTTTATCAACAACATCCATCCCCTTTATAACCTCTCCAACAACCGTATACTGACCATTTAAAAAAGCAGCATCATCAAAACAAATGAAGAATTGAGAATTCGCGGAATCCGGATCTTGTGACCGTGCCATCCCAACAGTACCACGTTTAAACGGCTGCTTTGAAAACTCTGCCGGTATATTGGGATAATTTGAGCCACCCATACCAACGCGTTTCAGATCAAAATCTCTACTGCCTTTTTTTCCAAACTTTACATCACCAGTTTGTGCCATGAAATTAGGAATAACGCGATGAAACACAACATTATTATAGGCCCCCTCTTCTGTTAATCTTTTGATTTGCGCAACATGTTTTGGCGCCAAATCAGGACGCAGACGAATAATGACATCACCATCTTTGAGAGATAAAACAAGAAGGCTTGCATCACTCGCTGGACTAGAATTACCGGCGACAGCGGATAATGAAAAAAAACAAAACACACATATCAAAACAGCAAAAATTCTACGAGACACAATTATTCTCCCCTAAAAGATTGGAATTTCGAGCTCAAAGCTTGTGCAATATTGGGCGGTACAAATGGTGTTACATCACCTCCCATAGAGGCAATTTGGCGTACCAATGTAGAAGTTATCGCACGCCCAGAAACGCTTGCCGGCAAAAAAACAGTTTGCAATTCAGGAGCCATAACGCCATTCATCCCTGCCATTTGCATTTCATAATCAAGATCAGTACCATCACGCAATCCACGAATGAGAAATGAAGCACCAACTTCACGCGCCTTCTCAATTAGAAGGTTGCTAAATGAAAGAACCTGCAATCGATTAGAATCCGCACCAAACAAGTCTTTCCCTACCTGCGTAATGAAATCAACACGCTCTTCAAAGCTAAAGAGTGTTTTTTTGTCAGCCTGTATCCCTATAGCGACGATCACCTTATCAGCTAACACAAAACACCCTTTCAAAACATCAAGATGACCATTTGTAAGAGGATCAAAAGAACCTGCGTAAAGAGCAATTTTCATGATTTTACTCCATCCTCTTCAAAATTATTTTTCTTCGCTCATATCAACTGTATCAGAATGCTTCTCACCTTCATCATCTAATGAACTCGTATCATCTTCAGGTTCAGAAATACGTTCAACCGATACAACTCTTTCACCTTTGGCTGTATTAAAAATTGTGACTCCCTTAGTTGAGCGCCCAGCCGTACGAATTCCCTCAACAGGGACACGAATAAGCTGTCCCCCATCTGATACCAACATAATTTGATCTTGCGCCTTCACCGGAAAAGCCGCTACTAATTTACCAATTTCAGCTGTTTTAGATGGATCCGTTGCACGAATCCCTTTTCCGCCACGTCCCGAAATCCGGAACTCATAAGACGAAGAGCGTTTACCATAACCAAACTCACTCACCGTTAAAAGCATTTGTTCACGTGCATGAAGTTCTGCATAACGTTCATCTGTTAACTCTGTTTCAGCACCCCCATCTTCCTCATCAAGAGTTACAATATCTTCAACATCAGCATCTGCACCAGAAGCACGTCGTTCATTCATTACACGTTTAATATAAGCAGAACGCTCAATGGATGTCGCCTCGACATGCTCTAAAATTGTCATCGAAATGACTTTATCGCCTTTAGCTAAATTGATACCACGAACTCCCACAGAATTACGCCCAGCAAAGACACGAACATCAACAACTGGAAAACGGATACATTGTCCATTGGCTGTTGTTAGAACAACATCATCATGTTCTGTACAGGTTTCAACAGAAAGAATTTCATCTTCTTCATCAAGTTTCATTGCAATTTTACCATTACGATTAACTTGAACGAAATCTGATAATTTATTACGACGCACAGTTCCACGTGTTGTCGCAAACATAACATCCAATGCACTCCAGCTCGCTTCATCTTCAGGCAAAGGCATAATCGTTGTAATACGCTCACCTGGTTGTAAAGGAAGCATATTGATCAAAGCCCGCCCACGCGATTGGGGTGTCCCCAGCGGCAGTCGCCAAACTTTTTCCTTATAAACAATTCCACGTGATGAAAAGAAAAGAACCGGCGTATGCGTATTGGCAACAAACAACCGCGTTACAAAATCCTCATCCTTCGTGGACATACCAGAACGCCCCTTACCACCACGTCGCTGTGCACGATAGGTATTAAGAGGCACACGTTTAATATAGCCACTATGGCTCACCGTTACCACCATATCCTCTGGTGCGATCAGATCTTCACTCTCCATCTCAGCACTACCAAAACCAAATACGGTACGTCGCGGCGTTGCAAATTCCTCACGAAGAGCACTCAACTCATCCTTAACAATACACATAATGCGTACGCGTGATGCCAAGATATCAAGATAGTCAGCGATATCCACACCAATTTTATTCAATTCATCAGCGATTTCATCACGCCCAAGGGCTGTCAATCGTTGCAAACGCAATTCTAAAATAGCACGCGCCTGTTCTTCAGAGAGATTATAAGTACCATCCTCATGAATAATATGACGAGGATCATCAATAAGTTTAATCAAAGGCGCGACATCCATTGCTGGCCAGCGTCGTTCCATTAACTGTGCACGTGCTGTCTGCGGATCAGGAGCTTTGCGAATAAGTGCTATAATTTCATCAATATTGGCAACAGCAAGGGCAAGACCGACCAAAACATGTGCTCGCTCACGCGCTTTACGCAAAAGATATTTTGTTCGCCGACTGACAACTTCTTCCCGAAAAGAAACAAATGCACGAAGCATATCAAGCAACGTCATCTGTTCGGGTTTTCCCCCATTCAAAGCAACCATATTACAACCAAAGGAAGTCTGTAGAGGCGTATACCGATATAATTGGTTTAAAACAACTTCCGCAACGACATCTTTCTTCAGCTCAATAACGACCCGATATCCATCACGATCAGATTCGTCACGCAAATCAGAGATTCCCTCAATGCGTTTATCGCGCACCAATTCGGCCATTTTCTCAATCATCGTTGCCTTATTAACTTGATAGGGGATCTCACTCACAATAATTGCTTGTCGACCACTGCGAATTTCTTCGATCTCAACTTTAGCACGCATAATGATTGAGCCACGCCCTGTTTCATAAGCGGCACGAACACCAGAATGGCCGAGGATAATGCCCCCTGTAGGAAAATCCGGACCAGGAATAATTTCAATTATTTTATCGAGTGTGATATCGGGATTGTCAATCAAAGCGATACAACCATCAACGACTTCACCAAGATTATGGGGAGGAATATTGGTTGCCATTCCCACAGCAATCCCCCCTGACCCATTAACCAAAAGATTGGGGAAACGCGCTGGTAAGACAACCGGTTCACGCTCACGCCCATCGTAATTATCCTGAAAATCAACAGTATCTTTATCTATATCAGCTAAAAGTTCTTCTGAAACTTTTTCTAAACGACACTCAGTATAGCGCATGGCCGCGGGTGGATCACCATCAACGGAACCAAAATTTCCCTGACCATCAATCAATGGATTTCTTAAAGAAAAGTCCTGCGCCATACGCACTAAAGCATCGTAAATTGAAGCATCACCATGGGGATGGAATTTCCCCATAACCTCACCAACAACACCAGCAGATTTACGATATGACTTATTGAAAGAAAGCCCCATCTCATTCATAGCATGAAGGATACGTCGATGAACAGGCTTAAGACCATCACGAACATCAGGAAGTGCACGTGAAACAATCACGCTCATCGCATAATCGAGATAGGAGCGTTGCATTTCATCAATAATACTGATTGGTTCAATACCGGTTAGCACATCACGTTCTGGGTGTGGAGTAAGATCGGTCACAATTTTAAAACTTTCAAAAAAGAATCATTTCACTTTATTTATATCGAAAAATACACCAAAATGCTAATTTCTCCCCCATGACAAAAAAGAAATTTAACAATATTTTTCAATATGTTATTAATTTATGTTAAAATTACCAATAATAATCAACAATTTTCACTTCGCTAAACTTCAAAAATCTGAAACAAACAAATCATAAAGTAATCGTAATACGACAAATAATGACTCTTAAAAAGGTACGTCATCATCTAATTTGTGTGAAAAATCTTCTCCCAATTGATTATTATTTTGACCAAACGTATTTCTCTGATTTGAGTTACTATCGGCAAAGCCACCACTATAACTCCCCCCTTGACTTGCTCCTTGCTCCCCGCCCGCGGCGCCCCGCCCATCAAGCATTTGTAATTCGCCACGGTACTTTTGCAAAACAACCTCTGTTGTATAACGGTCATTTCCATTTTGATCTTGCCATTTTCGTGTCTGTAACTGCCCCTCAATGTAAATTTTGCTGCCTTTTTTTAAATATTGCTCTGCAACTTTGACAAGGTTTTCATTAAAAATAACAATATTATGCCACTCAGTGCGTTCTTTTCGCTCATTTGTATTCCGATCACGCCAACTTTCTGAAGTAGCAATACGTAAATTTGCCACTTGGTCACCAGAATTCAAACGGCGGATTTCAGGATCCGCACCAAGATTACCAATCAAAATAACTTTATTAAGGCTACCAGCCATCGCATAAACTCCAAAATTTTAATTCGTAAAATACTCTGTTTTATAACAGTTATAACCATCTCGACCTTCAATTTACATGTCTGCAATTGACCTTCAATATGGATATTGCTATCCTTTCCCAATATTGTATCTGTGTAATTATAACAAAAGATGATAAAGACGCATAGTTTATTCCACCACGAGAGAATAAAAAGCTGCTCATTTGTATTTTTCTTTTCACAAAACTTATACCTTCCTTTAGCATTAAAGCAGTTAAACACATTGTAATTCTAAAAAAACAGTTTTATTCCATTTTAGGTGCTCAGTTTTTGTCACATATGCCAAGGATAAAATATGACTTATCAAAAATATATCTCCATTCGCGGTGCACGTGAGCATAACCTTAAAAATATTGATCTCGATCTGCCTCGTGACAAACTTATTGTTATAACAGGACTTTCCGGATCAGGAAAATCATCCTTAGCTTTTGATACAATTTACGCTGAAGGACAACGCCGCTATGTCGAAAGCCTTTCAGCCTATGCACGCCAATTTTTGGAAGTCATGCAAAAACCCGATGTCGACCGCATAGACGGTCTCTCTCCAGCTATCTCCATTGAACAAAAAACAACCAGTCGCAACCCTCGTTCAACGGTAGGTACCGTTACTGAAATCCACGACTATATGCGTCTTCTCTTTGCACGTATTGGTATTCCTCATTCTCCTGTGACAGGACTTCCTATTGAAAGCCAGACAGTAAGCCAAATGGTGGATCAAATTATGTCCTTACCAGAAGGAACGCGAATTTTTATTATGGCCCCTTTGGTGCGAGGACGAAAGGGAGAATATAAAAAAGAGCTAACAGAACTTTTAAAAAGAGGATTTCAACGCGCTAAAGTTGATGGAAAATTCTATGAAATCGCTGATATTCCACCTCTTGATAAAAAATATAAACACGACATCGATGTCGTGGTAGACCGCATTGTTGTACAGAAGGATATCACCTCTCGCTTGGCTGATAGTATAGAAACCTGTTTACAGCTAGCAAATGGGCTTGCCATTGCTGAAATGGCAGACCAACCCTTGACACAAAAAGAAACGACAAAGGAATCTGCTCATAAGTCGAAAAATAATACACACAAACGGCTCATTTTTTCAGAAAAGTTTTCCTGCCCTGTATCGGGTTTTTCTATTCCTGAAATTGAACCACGCCTTTTTTCGTTCAATAATCCTTTTGGCGCCTGTCCTCTCTGCGATGGACTGGGCATCAAAAAAGCAATGGATCCACTGAAAATTGTGCCCAATAAAAATCTTACCCTCAAAAATGGCGCCATTGCTCCTTGGGCTAAATCGGATTCACTTTATTATAGCCAAACCCTAGAAGCATTAGGAAAAGCTTACGGTTTCAAACTCACAGATCAATGGTGTGAACTCTCTAATGAAGCACAACAGGCTATTCTCTACGGTACAAAAAGAGATGAAATTTCTTTTATCTATAAAAATAATTCTGGTTCGCATAAAACGACCCAACCTTTTGAAGGAATCATCCCTAATATGGAGAGACGCTGGAAAGAAACCGATTCTGCTTGGTCTCGAGAAGAAATCGAACGTTATATGTCTTCTTCGCCCTGCCCAGCTTGTCACGGTTATCGTTTAAAACCAGAGGCACTTGCTGTAAAAATCAACGGAATGCATATTGGGCAAATATCAGATCTTTCTATTCTAAAAGCAGATGATTGGTTTGCCAATGTTCATCAATATCTCACAGAAAAACAACGTAATATCGCCGTACGTATTTTAAAAGAAATTCGTGAACGTTTGGCTTTTTTAAATCATGTAGGATTGGAATATCTTACCTTGTCTCGAAATTCAGGAACGCTTTCAGGTGGAGAAAGCCAACGCATTCGGTTGGCATCTCAAATTGGTTCTGGTCTTACAGGCGTTCTTTATATTTTAGATGAACCATCTATCGGTTTACACCAACGCGATAACGAACGCCTGTTGGAAATGCTGCGCCATTTGCGCAATCTTGGCAATACAGTTATTGTTGTTGAACATGATGAAGATGCTATTCTCACAGCAGACTATGTTGTCGATATGGGGCCTGCCGCGGGCGTTCATGGTGGAGAAATCATAGCGCAAGGAACACCGCAGGAAATTATAGAAAATTCAGCCTCTCTCACAGGCCAATACCTTTCAGGAAAAATGGCTGTTAAAATGCCTACAGAGCGACGCAAAATATCAAAAACGAAAACACTTAAAGTCATCGGCGCCAAAGGAAATAACCTCAAAAATATCAATGCGAATATTCCTCTTGGAACCTTCACATGCATAACTGGTGTTTCTGGAGGAGGAAAGTCAACATTTCTTATTGAAACGCTTTTCAAAGCAGCATCACATCATATCATGGGCTCTCATCACAGCCCTGCCAGCTATGACAAAATTGAAGGATTAGAATTTCTTGATAAAGTCATTGATATCAACCAGTCCCCAATTGGACGCACCCCACGCTCTAATCCAGCAACCTATACAGGCGCTTTTACACCGATTCGTGAGTGGTTTGCCGATCTCCCAGAATCAAAAGCCCGTGGTTACAAAGCTGGGCGTTTTTCATTTAATGTTAAAGGGGGACGTTGCGAAGCATGTCAAGGTGATGGAGTCATAAAAATTGAAATGCACTTTTTACCTGATGTCTATGTTACTTGCGATGTCTGTAAAGGAAAACGCTATAATCGAGAAACACTAGAAATAAAATTCAAAGGACAGTCTATAGCCGATATTTTGGATATGACAATTGAAAAGGCAGAGGAATTTTTCCAAGCTATTCCCGCTATTCATAATAAAATGGAAACTCTCATTAAAGTAGGATTAGGTTACATAAAAGTAGGACAGCAAGCAACCACACTTTCTGGTGGAGAAGCACAACGTGTGAAACTTGCGAAAGAACTTTCACGTAAAACAACGGGACGGACACTCTATATTTTGGATGAACCGACAACAGGTTTACATTTTCACGATATTTCCAAACTTCTTGAAGTGCTGCATGAACTAGTCGAGCAAGGCAACACAGTTATAGTCATTGAACATAACCTTGATGTTATAAAGACAGCCGACTGGATTATTGATTTAGGACCAGAAGGTGGAGATCGTGGTGGTGAAATTGTTGCAATTGGACGCCCTGAAGACATCATTAAGGTTCCTGCTTCCTACACGGGAAAATTTCTAAAAGATGTTTTACTGCGCCCCTCTCCCTATAATTCCAATTCTTAAAAACGCTTTCCATTGTAAATACAGCATACGAACAAAGCCTGTACTTTTATTGTTACCTGTAAACACCAACACCTAAATTCCAGTGGTGCAACATGTTTAAAGCAAAGACTGAAACAATTTAGCGCTTTATAAGCTGTTTCAGTTTTCGTATTGCCCATAGGAACGCGCGCATAATTGCGTATTTATTCTCTGTTTTTTTATATCTGAAACGGCCAAACAGCCCAATTTGGAAAGAATACGAAGTTTTAAGGAGATAAATTAAGTTCCTATCTTTACATCTCCTTTTAATTTATCTTTACGATTTTCAAAGGAATCCGCAGCAGTATCTTATAATGAAGAGTGCCCATTGCTTCACGCTTTTGTTTATCGCGTTCCTTAATGGAATCACATTCCTCACGAAGAGACAAAACGCCCCAAACAAAATATATTTGCGTTGCCGATTCACACATCTGTTTTAAAGAAATATTCCTCAACGCTCTCAAGCCCATTTCACGACGGCACCTAATGCTATAATGATAAATCCATTATTGTATACCACCATCTTTACGTTTATGAAGGAGCATAATCGGCATTATTACACTCTTTTCCAATATGTGTCTCCCCCCTACTCCCTAATATTGCAAAAACTTTAGTTATCGAAAGCTTTTATAAAAAGCATTTTATTTTTTTCAAATGTTTTTATCCACACACTCGTACTATTCATGATATACAAAGGTATCGTTTTGATTGATTGACGATAAAAAGATCTAAAATGAGAAAACCTCACGCTATTAGAGTTTCTCATTCAGTGTAGAGAACGTCTAATTATCATTATAAGTCAACGTATTATCTAACAAAAAAGAAACAAAACTTTTTTATTATATTATTTTAATTCTTATACAAGAATTGTAAGATTTTTTCCAAAAAACAGTATTTGACTTTATTCTACAAAAGAAACTCTCCTAAAAGAGTATAGAGTGTCATTATTTTCGACTTTTTGTGCACAAAGTATCTGTTGGACATCTTACAGTTGTCAATATAATGTGATGCAGTCTAAAAAGACAAAATAACGTTGGAGATAATTTCAGCATGAAAAAAATTGAAGCCATTATAAAACCTTTCAAACTTGATGAAGTGAAAGAAGCGCTTCAAAAAATTGGGTTACATGGTATTACAGTAACAGAAGCGAAAGGTTTTGGTCGTCAAAGGGAACATACAGAACTTTATCGTGGCACGAAATATGTTGTTGACTTTCTACCTAAAGTAAAGATTGAAATTGTTGTGTCCGATGAAAAACTAGAACAAACTGTTGATGCAATACGTAAAGCAGCTCAAACCAAACATATAGGAGATGGAAAAATATTTGTCTTTTCCATTGATGATGCCATTCGTATAGGCACGGACGAAACCGGTATCGATGCCCTTTAATAAATAACGAGAAAATTCACTTTTTTATCCACCTCAACGCCATATTAAGGAAATTGAATATGACAACCGCATCAGATATTATCAAACAGATTACAGACAACGAAATCCGTTTTGTTGATTTACGTTTTACTGATCCACGAGGAAAATTGCATCACATTACAATGGATATCGCAGAAATCAGCGAAGATACTTTTAGTGACGGTGTCATGTTTGATGGTTCTTCAATTGCTGGTTGGAAAACAATTAATGAATCTGACATGGTTTTAATGCCAGATCCAGAAACAGCACATATTGATCCTTTTTTTGCTCAATCTACTTTGGTCATATTTTGTAATGTACTTGATCCTGTCTCTGGTGAATTTTATCGTAGAGATCCTCGTTCTATCGCCAAAAGAGCTGAAGTTTATATGAAATCTTTAGGCATTGGAGATACAATCAATGTAGGTCCAGAAGCAGAGTTTTTTATCTTTGATGATGTGCGCTATAAAACGGATCCTTACAACACAGGGTTTAAACTCGATTCAAGTGAACTTCCCTCCAATGATGATACGGAATATGAAACAGGCAATCTAGGACATCGCCCACGAATAAAGGGAGGCTACCTTCCTGTTCCGCCGATTGATTCCTGCCAAGATATGCGTTCTGAAATGCTCACAGCACTCAAAGATATGGGCGTACAGGTCGAAAAACACCATCACGAAGTAGCAGCAGGCCAACACGAATTGGGTATTCGTTTTGATACACTCGTTCGCGAGGCTGACAAGATGCAAATTTTTAAATATGTTGTACATCAAATAGCAAACAGTTATGGAAAAACAGCAACCTTCATGCCAAAGCCAGTTTTTGGTGATAACGGCTCTGGAATGCATGTCCACATCTCCATTTGGAAAGATGGCAAACCCATTTTTGCAGGAAATGAATATGCCGGACTATCAGAAACCTGTTTGTTTTTTATCGGTGGTGTTATTAAGCACGCAAAAGCAATCAATGCTTTTACAAACCCATCCACAAACTCCTATAAACGTTTGGTTCCTGGTTATGAAGCTCCTGTTCTTCTTGCCTATTCAGCACGTAATCGTTCTGCATCTTGCCGTATCCCAATGAGCTCCTCACCAAATTCAAAACGTGTAGAAGTTCGTTTTCCAGACCCAACAGCAAATCCCTATTTGGCATTTGCGGCCCTTTTAATGGCTGGTCTTGATGGCATCAAAAACAAAATTCATCCCGGACATGCTATGGATAAAGATCTTTATGATCTTCCCTTAAAAGAACTCAAAGAAATCCCTACTGTTTCAGGAAGTCTGCGTGAAGCGCTTGAAGCACTTGACAAAGATCGTGGCTTTCTTAAAGCTGGCGACGTTTTTGATGATGATCAGATTAATTCCTTCATTCAAGTAAAGATGCAAGAAGTCTTGCGCTACGAAACAACACCCCATCCTGTTGAATTTGACATGTACTATTCTGTTTAAACAATCAATACGCATTCTTTTGATTTTTAAAATGGAGGCAAAAGCCTCCATTTTTGTGGATATTCTTCTCATGCAAAAGCGCAAGAGGCTTTTTGCTCATCTGCTTTTCCTTTATAATGGGTTGAATCTCTTCAAATGAATTAACAAGGTTTCTAATGCCGCGAATTTGTTTTCTCGTTCCCGTTCTTTTATGCATTGTCTTTATCACATCAACAACTCAAGCACATACAATAACCAATCAAAAACTCACAGCCCTTGAAAAAGCGACATCCGCTTATAGTAAAGCACTTAAAAATGCCGATGCAAATGCCATCTTAAATGCTATTCCTCCCCAAATCATCAACCGTTTAACCGCCAAAAAAAATCTTAGTCAATCACAATTTCGACAAATCATGAAAAACCAAATAGAACGGTTGGCAGAAAGTTACAAGATTGAAACGATCAACATTGACCAAAAACAAAAACGTGAAGGTACACTTGATAATGGCACTCCTTATTTTGTTATACCCGTGGAGCTTGTAACCACAACAAATGCTGGAAAAAAATGCTCTATTCAAACTGAAATTATTGCCCTATTTTACAATAACCAATGGTATTTTATCCGTGGTAATGACGAAGCGCTCTTAAACATAACCAATGAACTATTTCCTGGACTTGAAAAAGTAAAAATCAATCCCCCAAAAGTCACAAAAATACTCTGAGCAAAAAGAATGCACGTAAATAAAAAATTTAACCCCTATAAACAAGTTGTAACAATTGTAGCCGCAGCCTTAAATTCAACTTTTTTATGAGCACGACGCACCATTGTTTCTTTATCTATTCCCCATTGTTCCATCATCCAATCTTCATCTAAATGGGCAATAGACCAAGCATGATCAGCATCAATGTTTCCCGCAGCAACAGCAAGAGCAATAAGAGCAGATCCCGTTAAGGTTGTCATCATATGAAGAGCAGCAAGCATATAAGGAGACTCAACGCTACGTAAATAATGACTCACAGCTTGAAGTGCTTCTGGTGATTGTTCCACATGCATCAGCCCTTCTGTCAAATAAAACCTTGAACCCAGTTTTTTTTCTGCCCAATCTAATAAAGGATCCCATTGTTCAGATTGTTTTTGCACCAGCTCTTTAGGTGTCTGTGCACGATAAAAGATCATATCACACGCAACGAAACGCAATAAATCTTCAAAAACAACCTGCATATCATCAGCAATACCATCAATAACAGTATTAACCAAACGCGTCATCGGCATTTTTGCAGGATCAACAACGTGCTTTTGGCTCTCAAATTCCTGAGCAACGTATTCAGCAAACACTTCTGTTGGCACATGAAAATGACGCCTTGCGGGCGTTTTAACGGGACGTTCATCTAATAAGATAGTAAAACGCCCTTCCTCACAAGCAATCTTCACTTGTTTATAAAATCGTTTTGCTAGCGGCTGACATGAAAGATTTTGAACCTTTTGAACAGAACTCTTTTTATTCTTATTCAATGGCATATCAAAATGATCCAAAATCTCACGCATCTTTGTTTACCTCTGATCTTTTCAAGAAAGCGAATGTTTTATGTACTTTAATAAAAGTTAATCCGACCTTCCCATACCTCAAAGAAGGAAAAAGATCTTGCCAATCCCAATCTGATTTAAGAGTTATATTTCATGTTTCTTTTACAAACAAGGCAATGATAATATCTTTCATATATTCAATACAATCATGGCTATAGAATAATTTTTAAAATATTATCTTATTTAAAAAGCTAAGTATATTGAATTTGATAGTAAAGGTAATCATGCTTTACCATTTTGCTTATTATCCACCTACAATAATGTTATCGATACGGACAGCTTCAAAAACAATTTTTACAAAATATTAAAACAAAAAAGCTCATCATCAAAAAATGATAGAGCGGTGTGCTTTATGTATCATTCACCTTCGCTTAACCATTCTAATCATTCGTCTAACATATCCAATAAATATCCCCTGCATAGAATTTTTCCTGCTCAATTACTCTCCTAAACAACGATATTTTATGGCATAATAGGATAATGATAAGACCAAATTATATCACAATTTTCTTTCACATATACATATACTTGGTAAAACACTAAATTATTTAACTTATTTTGCTTGATATACTTCAAATATTGCACTATTTTAAATCTATTATTATACTTAAAAAGTATAGAATTCATACAATCTGAAAATAATACTTTTATCTATACACTTATCCCTGCAGATACTAGCTGCACAGCTGCAGCACAATAGTGGCTTGACAATCACAATCAAAATATTTCTTCCGCTGATTTAGAATCACGTATTATCTTATACACAACTCCTGAAAAAGCCTTTGAGAAACCCACCCAGAAAAAAGATGGATATCTTCTAAGGTGTACGGCTTACCCAGATTTGTATACACTCTCATATTTATGCGTTTAGGCGATATGCAATTGTTTAACAGCTTTATTATGCCTACTCACTCTATGGTTTTAACTAAACGCAATAAGTCTGATGAAATTAAAACGTAGCGACTCACTCTGCCCCTCAATCTTTGCTAGCTAATTAATACGACAAAATATTTGCCAACAGAAATGCTGACACAACCGTTCTTTGTAATGCTGAAAAAGCAGTTGCTTGTATCACAACGTCTGTTGCGACAAACCGCTATAAGCTAAATATTATCGAAAATTTTGGACAAGTGCCAATGGTCTTTTTGCTCCACTCACTAAAGTCAGCTTATCATGAAACAGTCTGAAGCACTTCTTTCTATTGTTAATCTGATAAACCAATTTCGTGTGCACCAAGAACTCGATGGGAGTATTGAGGAACCAACTTCAGCGGATAATAATATGATCAATAAATTGATCACTCTGTTGAACTATCATGCAGATATTATTGACGGATTATCTCCAGAACTTTTAAATACCACTTCTGATGATCTTTATCGGTGGATGCTCAACAGTTTAATACTCCCCCAAAAATTGATAACACTTTGGCTGCATTCAAAGCACCATTACCAGACGCTCCGCTATTTCCCTTGGCTCCAATGCATGCAACGAATGGGACTGATCCGGAAAAATTCCGGATAAAATTAGTTACAGGCTACCGTCATGAAATAGCCTATCTTGCCAACGTAAAATATACAAAGAATTATGTATTACATTTTCAATGTATAAAAACGCGAATAGCATCAAAGGGTTGTTTAGAAGGCAATTGCATTGTTCTATTCCCAGAATCTGGGGCGACTGCTAAGAAAATTGATAAGCAGGCATTTGCTTTGTTTTTTTCAGCAAATTCTTCGATATTTACAATGAGCAAACAATTGTGGAAGCTGAATGTTTGCTTGATAGAGATAGTAAATTCTCGTTCGATCAATTGCATAGTTGTAACTTATCTAAAGAGGATATTTATGATGTTCGCTGTTTATGAGGCTATTATCATGACTATGCACATCATACTGGACCGCGGCCATTGGATAAAAATCTGTATATAAAATTAAATTGGTTTACAGGTCTTCTAGAAGAAACTAAAGTGAACTTAATTACAGTGCTTATTATGCTACAAAATCATCCCAAATTTTGGAAAGAAATAACAGAGTTTGTCCTATTAGAACGCATATTTCGTTATCCAAAAGGTTCTGATCAGCATATGACATTCGGTTCTGGTACAGGTGTCTTGCTTTTTGAAATATTGGTGCGTAACAAAGTATTGTTTGAAACGGATCAGAGTTATCTTCAATTTTATTTGGAGCGTATTAAGCAAGTAATAGTATTAATGATAGCAGATATAGAAGCACTTGAAGCATTAGATTATGACTATTTGAAAAAGGGGGGAAGGATTACATCCAAAATAATCTTGGAAGACCGCAAACCTCAAAGCCACGATTTAATTTTTCAACCTCATATTATGCGCGGCGAGTCATTGGAGAATTAAATCAGTGAGTTTTTTAAAAGGACGGTTATTATTATTTACTTTTGCCATTCTGGCGTTGTTTTCTATAAGTTGGTTATTATCTAAGAATTTGGTTAGCAGTATACCGGTAATGCATGCAGTTGGACTTAGGTTGTGTGCTACTGCTGTAGCCTTATGGTTGATTGCAGTATTTCGTGAGAAAGCTGTTTTCAGATCCCTACCATTGCTTTCCATGATACCTTCTTTTTTAATTCTATCAGTGTTAGGATTCTCGTTATATTTTGTATGCAGCTTTGGTGCATTAAAATCGCTCAAAGCCAGTGATTTAACTATGGTTCTCGCTACTATTCCAGGTATTACCTACATATTGGGTGCACTGACGAATAGCCTTACGTTCTCATGGTTAAAACTTATCGGTATGATAATTGTCAGTGTAGCAGCTATAGCATTTAATATAAACAGTGCAGAGGGTGGATATTACAGCCTAATAGGAATAGCTCTTGCCTTAACAGCAGCACTTTCTTACTCTGCTTATGGCTTATTGTCTAAACGTTATCTTGAAAATCTACCTTTGCTCACCTCACTGGCTTGGATCACGACAATTTCTGCAGCATCATTTATGCCATTATTTATTTTTGATCCTGCCCCACTCTTATATCTTAAGTTAGAAGATATATTTAAAATATTGATTTTAGGAACTGTTTGCTCGGCACCAGTTTACGTATTATACCAAAAAGTTTTAGCCGAAGGAGGCGTATTATACGCCAATACTATCGGCGTATTATCTCCTTTTGCAGTGGTTGCATGTGAATGGATAATCGGCTCTAGCACTTCTCTCAATATTATCAAAATAATTGCTATGATTGTAGTTGTTATAGGGATGACACTTTTATTTATAGATGCATCAAAGGTATCTACATGGCAACATAAACGCCATTCTCAAAACTCCAAATTTAATGAGGAAACAAAATGAAAAAACTCGCGTTAGTTTGCCAGCGCAATGCAAAATTACCATTTATATTTGAAGCAGCACAAGCAGCTAATATCGAATTAGTAATGATTTATGATACCGCTGAAAGCGCTCCCACTCAACACCCCGCAGCAGTCACTTCAACTTGGCAACTTCCTGTTTTTGATAACCCAGAGGCAGCTCTAGACACTTTTGCAACGGGAGCAAAAGAACGCAATATTTCTGGGATTATGACCCTTCGCGAAGAAGCCATCCTATGGACAGCTTTGGCTGCAAAAAAAATCAATACTCCAAGTATTGAACCAGAAGTAGCAGCATTAACCAGAAATAAATATCTCATGCGTCAAGCTTTTGCTAAAGCAGGCTTAAGAACACCAGGATTCTTTTATATAGATAATCCAGAAGACCTATCACAAACACAAGCCTTGAATTATCCACTCGTTATTAAACCCGTCTCTGGATGGGCGAGTACAGGCGTAATGTTAGCTAAAAATTCCGCCGAACTTCCTGATCTCATTAAAGCCGTATGGAATGTTCAGCATAAAGACATGGCACGTTTTAATGATAAAAATAAACCTGTAGGTTTAGTCGTAGAACAGTATTTGCCAGGAAAAGAGTTTGTCGTAGAATGCTTTGTTGATACAGCAGGTGTACATGTTCTGGCCGTTGGAGACAAGGGACAGCCTGAGGGACCATGGTTTGAAGAAACAATTTATCGTCAACGCTGTGATATAGATGATCCTTTAATTATTGCTTTATGTGAGACTGCATGCTCTGGAGTTAAAGCTCTTGGTATAAATATGGGTGCTGCCCATGTAGAGCTACGCTTAGATGCTAATAATTTACCTTATATCATTGAGATAGGCGCTCGTATAGGTGGATCGGGTGTCTCCCATTTTATTGTTGAGCAAGGTACAGGAATTTCATTTGCAAAACTATGTATGAATGCCGCTTTAGCTGAACAAAACTTAGACCTTCCCGATATACTCCCAGCTGAAAAAGTGGCTGCAAATTACATTATTCCTCTTCGTGGTCATGGACGGTTTTCTGGATTTTTAGGTCTAGATAAGGTTGCACAACATCCTCAAACCGCCAGAACTATCATTTTCTTTGAAACCAATCACATTTCACCACCTCCACCAGAATTTGGTGGATATCCTGGTTTTATTTTCTCTGTTCATAACTCAAACGAAGAAGCACGCAATTACCATAAATGGCTCGATGATACCTTAAGCATCATATGGAAACACCATGTTTATCAATAGTCCGATAAAGATATTTTTACTGACCCTGAACTTTGATATAAATCTTATCGATACAAATGAAGTCACAATGCAAATGCGTTTTCCTAAAATTTCGCAAACGCTTTTTTCATATTTCAAAAACCAAGAATTAAGGAAGATATGATCTACTTTTACACCCCATTTTAATAAAAGCTCTTCAATATTTCTATATTTGAAACAATAATGAAAACTTATAAACGACTTTTTTGATACGACCAATTTCTTCTCCCCATATCTCAAAGAAGAAAAGAAAGATCTTACCGCCCCCACTCTAATTTAAAAGTTATATTTTATATCTATTTCACAAATAAGACAAGATCTTGTTCATATATTCAATACAGTCATTAGAACAATTTTTTTAAGGATTTATCCTTATAAGAACTAAAGATGTTGCATTTGATTTTAAAAGTATTCACGCTTTACCACTTTTCTCATTATCCACCTACAATAATGCGATTGATACAAACAGCTTCAAAAACGCTTTTTACAAAATTTTAAAGCATAAAAACACGAAACGATAGAGCTCTATATTTTACAAATCCCCTCTTTTCCTTAACAGAAAAAGCTCTTAATCAGCAGGCCAATATCTCCCTGCCTTTCATGATTGATATCAGCGACCTCAAATGACAGCACTTCACAGCATGATAGGATAACAATGCTACTATTTTAAAAAGCTGATGACGAATACATCCCCAATATTTATAGCCCAAATAACACAAATAGATTTACAGTCTCATTGTCAATTTTTTTGAAGCATTTAAGCACCTTTATCAATCAGATAAAAAACACATCAACGTGATCCTTTGATACTTATTAAAACACATGATACCATTATTAAAAGAAGGAACTAAAATTCTGCACCATCAATGGTTTTAATCTCGACAATAAAACAAAACTTTAAAAATCACATTTATTATTTTTAAAACGATTTATTAAAAATGATAGCGCAAACCACCAGAAAAATGAACTCCAGAAAAACCAGCCTTGGTTAACCTATGCTGATAGCTAAGATCACTGTGAAGTGTAACTTTAGAAGAAAACTGCGCATTAATACCCAAACCTGTTTCTAAAGAAGAACCAAAAGAACCCAACTGGAAAACATCTTTAAAATGAACAAATTGTTTTTTACCAAAACGATTAGAAAGATGAATATTACCATAAAAACAAATGATACGATCCTTTTCAGATGCTGAAAATGTTTTATTTAAACGCCCCCCAATACGCACCAACCATTGACCTATTTTTTTCATCTCAACATCAAATCCATCAATATCACGAAACTTATCAAATTGAAGATGTTGATAAATAAGCTGGAGTTGCGGATCAAAAATAAGATCTTCATATCCTGTCATAAACACTTTACCAGCAGAAAACGAAACGTTCAAAGGATTTGCTTTTAATGTCGCCGTCTTACCCCAAGCATGGGTAAGCACATCCCCTTTAAACAAACCATAAGATAAAAGACCATCTACATAAAAACCAGTGTTGTGTTTCACACTACCGTATGTCGTAAATGACCATTTATTAAACGTACTCTTTTGGCTTTGTTCCACGTTACGAGGTTGCAAGGAAAGCTGTCCATAGGTTCCCATAATCCCAAAAGATGTTGTACTATATGCGCTCTCTATTGTTTTGAGCAAAATGTTTGTTGTTATAGCGTTATAATCAACATTACCATCGTACCCATATTTAAGTGTAGAAAGATCTGAGACATAACGATAACTCCCACCATAACCGTGAACAGATAAAGCAAAATTCCCTTCAACTTTTAATAATTTGCGAGGAATAGACTGCGCAACTTGCAATTCCTTTTGTTGATTACTGATATCCATGAGTCCAATATGAAACAAAGCATTTGGTAACAAAAGATAGGTTGGAACTTGCGGAACAACCTCTCTGACCTTTAACTCAGAATGAGGGATAACAGACACTCCCAAAGAAGGCTGAATATACTTACTTTCAAGGCGAAAATCCCAAAAATCTCCATTTCCATCAACCAATCTTTGAGAAATTTGTGCATTTCCAAGAGTAGAATCTGGACCATAAGCATGAAGATAATATCGGTAAGGCAACCCTTCTAATGCAATATAAGCACGATCTAACTGAAAAGAATCTTCTGCCGCTTTTCCAGAAACCTGAATAAGTGAAATACTATGAACATTTTCACCGGTTGCTATCTCACCTTGGTTTCCTGCGACAAATTGCACATAAACTGTCGTTTTTCCAGAAACATCACCATGTATCAAAAGCCGATCAGTCTTTTTATTATCGAGCAAACCATCACTACTGAAATGTGTATTGAGATAAATATCAGCACTTTCTTGCGCACTATAAACTTCTTTCTCTCCCTCCCCAATATAAAGTGTCTGATACTCCTGAAACATTGGAGTTTCAAAAGCAATAAAGCTATTAGAAATTTTTACAAATGAAATAAATGAACTTGTGCGATTTGCAGCTTGCGAAGCTATCTCTCTTCTTTTTGTCAAAAACCATTTTGATCCCCTTGTCAAATAAAGCTCAGCAATAGAATCATCGGCAACATGAGTCCCTCCTATCAATGAAGAAGAATCAGCCAAAATCGCTACAGTCCCTCCCTTTTCAGCTGTTAATAATAAGTCACCAAAAATTTTTGTACCTTCTGTTACTGCAATATAACTACGACTATTATTACTGTGAATAGCTGTTCCATCTGGAACCTCAAAAATCGTCCTTTTCAAAAAGACAAGTCCCTGTTCATACGCATCATTCCCCCCATCCATCTCAAAATACATACCATGTTTATTACCTATTGCTTTAATTGTTGAATCTTCAATATTAACCCGCGAAATTAAAATATTTCCTTCCCTGCCATTATTGGACAGTGTGTTAGAATCTTGTCCAACTGTTAAAACATGAACATCCGTAGAAATAATATTAGTATTTTTTAAATAAACAGAGCCCTGATGTTTTACATTGAAAACTGTATGTGCAATCTTTTCATTTGTATTTTCATTGTCTTCTGTTTTTTGATATTTTGAAGTAATGGTAACACCATCTAAAGTCGCACTCCCCCCTCTCCCCACATAAAGCGCAGCAGCATCATTCACATCAATAAAACCACTTTTCATCTGAATACCCGCATCAGCCCTAACGAAAAGAGCACTCTCTTGACCGATACCCAAACCTTCCACTTTAATTTTTGTATTCGTTAACGTAACAGATGCTCCTCGCTTCTCTGCATAAGCTGCAAACTGAGAAGCCTCAATTGTTCCACGATTAACCTCAATCATTCCACTATCAGCTTTAAGACCTATTGACACATTTTTAAAAGCTGAATCACTCAAAACAATTCTTCCCCCTTGTGATACAGAAACACCATAAATATCTTCTATACCCGCAGTAGCTTCAACCTCTACACGCATTGCCTGAATAACTGTATTTGGCTCCTGCACTACTATAGCAGCAGGCAATATGAGAGAACTACCCTCCCCATTCTTTTCTTTAACAGGTACCGTGAACTTATATACTTTATCACTAATTGTATGCTTTACACCATCACTGCATTTATAAGGCAATTTGTTTTCGTCACATGACAGTGATGTATATGAATGAGAATGCGCCTCAATATTTATATTTAATAAAAAAGAAAAAATAGCTGCTGTAAAAACACACGAATACAAGTGATTTTTAGATACCTTGGTTATCATTGTTTTTCAAAACTCTCTTTTTTTCAACAAAACAAAAAATGCTGGCAAAAAAATAAACCACAAATTAAACACAGTAAGAATAAAACAAACGAGACTGTTTTATTTTTTATGGTAAATTACGGCATACTCATAATATGTTTTGTATTTTATGTAAAGAAAGAACAAAAAGTTTAAAAACACCATTTAGGATGACAATCTTGTTAAAGAGCACATCCCCAAAACCACTGAGAACTGCAATACAAAATGCCAAAAAACTAATCTCAAAAAAACGCGAAAAAATGTAAATTTTTAAAAGATATAATATTCAATATATCTCACCACCGAAAAATAAAGATATAACAAAATGAGAATAATTTTTAAGATTTAAATGATCAAAACGTTTTAATAAAAAATACGATATAATGAGATATAATATATGAAAGCTATAACAGCATCATTTCTCTAACTACAACAAAAAAAACAAACAATCGCACACTAATTTATAACCTAATGTACACAATTTCTGTATTAAAAATGCTAGTATCTAACAAAAAAATTATCATAAAATAAAAAGATCTTTATATCAAAATTACTTGCATAATACTTTAGATCTTTTGATAAAATCTAAAATACAGTAAAACACTCACCATCTTAAAATTAAAAAACACCAAAATAAAATTTCATCAAAATCAGTTTTATGAAAGCTATCTGTTTATTATCATTAAAGAAGATATTTTAGCAAAGCTATTATTTGCCATTCTTTATATTGAATAAATTTCTCTAAACAACAACTCACTATCCTCCGCTATCATCATCATCTGACAACAACACTATTTCTAATCTCGTAGCTGATGAATATAACTATATTGGAGACAAAAGAGCCGTATTTCTCTCTTCTTCCGTTTAATATTTTCATTCAATTATTTCTTTAAAATGAATATTCTACTGTTGATAATCACTTGTGCAAAGCTTTTTTTATTTACTAGCGCTTTTTATCATTTTCAAAACGTAACATCAAATCTCGCTCTTGTTTTGTCGAATTGGTTACACCAAAAGTATCATTATCCATAACCTGTTGATACCCTGCTACCATTAAATTAACTAAAAATGAATCACTTCGCGGCGTTGATGAAAAATAGATTCCCGTTGAATCTTGTAATTTGTACCGATAACCTGCTTTAGTCATGCATTCATAAATTGCTACAAACTGACTTGTACACGAATCCATATTTTCAGGAAAAGCGTAGATCGGCTGCCTGCCACATTTGAACAGTACTTGTGAGATCGTAGATTTATTGACATTGGACTTTTCTCATAATGCCAAGATCGATTGGGGGAGATTTGCTAACACATCCAGCAGCGCTTAATAAAATTATAACACTCAATAATTTCAATATTTTTCATTTCCCCTCCTTCAATATTTACGATAGAAAGGCTGAAAAGCTTGCTAGTATTTTTTCGCATGCAAGATGGCTAGTACATTAAAAAAGCAACCTCGCCCCCCCATGCGAGAAAAAGAACACGAGAATGATTGATTACAGAAACATCAACACCTAAGGTTGACATTCAGGTTGTTCTTTATGCTCTTTACAATGAGGACTATTCAAACGCCTCTCTACACTTCGCTGAGGAATAACTGCATCAGGCTGACAAATTGGAAGATGTTCATATTTCTCACACCACTTCACCCTTCCCAATTTATCTCGGAAACCTGCTTGGATCATACATGCATTCTCTGCCTCCTCAGCATTGAATTTCTCATCCATACTTGTTTCTGTATCAAGACGACCATCAAAATGCTGCACTCCGCATTCCAACAGAGCTTTTTTGATCTCAAGCTGATCTGCGCCGGGCTTTTCCCATGCATCTACGGCTGTTCGAGAAGGCTGCTCTTCGTAACATCCAGCCATAACAAATAAAGTTATCCCGCTTAATAATTTTAAAATATGCTTCATTTTCCTATCCTTGAGTAATTTTGATATTACGAAACAATCTATAAATTATTTTACATGCTGTTTTTTTATTTCTAAAACAATGATGGATATTATCAACCTTTATTATTTTTACCTTTCCGAAGATTATACCATTATTGTTATATCAAAAATACGGTAAAATTATTACTAAAATCATATTCTATCAACGGCATACCTATAATTATTATCAATATTTTTATTACAACAAAAATAGATATTTTTATATTATTGCGCCTACAGTTGTAGTACCCATAAATAAATAGCATTGAAATGGTGAATTAAGTCCCCCCCCCGCACAGGCATGAGAAACATGAAGGTAGTGATTGTTGATTATCACCAGCAAAAATTAAGGCTGGCATTCAGGTGCGGTTTTATATTTTTTACAAAACGAGCTGTTCAAACGCTTCTTGACACTTCGTTGCGGGATAACAGCACTAGGACGACAAATGGGGAGGTTTTCATCTTTATTAAGTATAACACCAATATAGTCCTCCCCATTTGTAGTGGAATTTTGCTTGGATCATGCAAGCATCAATGGAAGCCTCTGCATTGAGGCTTAACTTTTTATTTTCTGGAAAGACATCATACGAGGTTGGCATGCCACATTCTAACAGTGCTTTTCCTACCTCAGTAAAGTCTGCTCCAAGCTTCTCCCAAGCACTCAAAACTCCTAGTGGGGCTTGTCGATGTTATATCCAGCGACCTTTAACAGAATGAGACCACTTAATAATTTTAAGTTTTGTTTCATTTTTTTCTCCATAAATAACCTAAACCTAAATTATCTAAAATCGAATAAATTGGCATAATATGAAACGTTCCATAGTACCTTGCACACGTATAAGGCGCATAACTATAACAATTCTAGGATCATAGCCGCCTAGCGCTCTCCCCTCCTTTCGCATGGGAATTTCTGGTGGAAATAATACATAAGGGAACTCCGAGGGTACCTTATAAAAGTAGGTGGATTGTGACCAAATCCTATACCAATGGGGTTAAGTAAATGATTTTGTAGGTAGACATGATCTTTTTCGCCATCATTTACGACATATAATGGATTCGCTATCGATAGAGCCTTATCAGCTGTTCCCAAAAGATAGATATCTGTTTTCTTTGCTATATTGTGGATGCCACGCTTTTTAAAGTCACGCAATCCTTTACCTACTGTTATGGCACCTTTGGGGCTATGTGCACGAACAATCGCTGCTCTATTGCCATTTAGTCCGCCAATCAAACCATTGCCGATTTTGTGTTTCACATCCCCATGAGTAAAACGTTTTGCTACATCTCTTGTATCTTTTATGGTACCAAGAATGCCCACATTGACAGATCCTGTCACACCAGCAAAGGACTTTTCAGGCATCTCTTGTGTCTTAGAGATATCATAGTTTTCCGAAAGCGTGATATTATTGCCAGCATCAACGTTGACATCACACTCTGCCAAAACATTTGTCGGCTTGCATGTTTACATCATGATCAGCAGTAATCCGCACATCTCTGCGCACTTTGAAATAGGATTGAACGGAGGTATTTTCCTATTGATCGCCAGTGTCTTTCACACTCGTAACCCCAAACACCAACAGAAGCACCGCTGCTCTTTTCAAACTGAAAGCCAAAGCCTGTGCGCTCTTCCTGTGTACTCGAACTATGATTATTGTAACCCACAAACACATTGACATCATGCGCTGCCGAAAGGTTAATACCCTCCCCTGCAAGATCAGAGTCTACTACGCTCACATCTTTTTTCTTGAGTATAATGTTGATATTACAGTTAACACTGAGAGAAGAGCCTTGATGTTCAAAACTCTCTTCATTTTCTGTCTTTATTTCGCTCCCATATATCGAAACAAAATTTTTGCCTGAACCCACATCAAAACCTATGGCATGCGTCTGTAAATGGCTGCTATGATGGTCTATCATGTCAACAATCATCACACTTTCTCCCATTACATTGATATCTTGACCGGAAATCAGATGAGAAACAATAATCATAGCATCTCCGTGTGCATCCGTATCAATTTTGCCCGTTGCCTCAAGGATAGAGGAAATCGTTGTGATATGCGTTTCAGAACTATTGGAAGATTTCTCGTGTAAAAAGCCACTTTCCGATGATTTTTTTGCTGATCGTAGTGTTTTTGAGCGCCTTTTATAATAATATTGAATAATTTTGCACCACAATACAGTTGCGGAGTGCATTTTGTCCTTCTCCACTTGTGATAAAAATTACTCCCGTATCAATTTTATAAAAAATAAGTTTGATCCTTGCTCTTTTGCTCGCAATAACAACAAGAATCGTAAAACTGTCACACGTTCATTGTTCTCTTTAATTTACTCTTCGTTCTCTTTAATTTACTCTTCTATGAAATTTTATTGTGATACCTTACTACTCTTTATTGAAGTTTTTGCAAACACAATGATACAATGACTTATCTTGTAAAATAGAAATCCATTAATGCGTTTGAAAAAGATATCTGCCTATAATCTTGTCTCTAGTAAAATCCATTTGCATTGTTCGGCATTTTAACATGAAAGACTTATGTTGATTGCAGAGCTCACCATCAAAAAATGCCTAATATTTATATGATTTGATCGTTACCATAAGCAATGGCTCACAAAAACTCTCAAAGTAAAATAATAACGAGCAGATTTTCTTCAATCTAGATTATACTAATCTTTAGAGAATAACAATCAAACAACTCTTCTCCTGATAACATCAGCTATTTGTTTTGAGTTTAATCTCTATTCACATTTTATTGCAGTTTCTTTTGCTTAAAATTATAAAGTTTAAGTGCATAAAAACAAATAACAAGCCAAGCAATCCAACTAAAACCTATAATTAAAACTGGTCGTGTCTCATCAAAATACCATAAGAGAATAAAAATAAAAACCATAAATAAAATAGAAAAAATCGATCCTATTGGCCAAAATGGAATTGGAAATTTTAAACCATTCTGTGCTTCTTTAGGCATCTTAATTCGCATAAAAATTTGTGAAAGTAGAATCATCATCCACACAAAAACTGTCGCGAATGTTGCCATTGCAGCAATAAGAAAAAAAAGCTTTTCATGGTAAAAATAATTAAGGACAGCACCAAGAAGAAAAATACCGAAGATCATCAAAATAACAAAAATCGGTATACCATTTTTTGATAAATATTGAAACTTCTTTAACGCATAACCTTCCTGCGATAAACCATGTATCATGCGACAAGCACCATACATTCCACTATTCATTGCAGAAATAGCCGCTGTAACAACAACAATATTTAAGATATTTGCCGCATATGAAATCCCAAGATTTTCAAAAATGGATACAAAAGGGCTGTCCATAAGACCAATCTCATTCCAAGGATAAAGTGACATTAAAATAGCTAACGTCATGATATAAAAAAGCAAAATACGAACTGGAGTAGAATTAATTGCCTTTGAAATTGTTTGATGAGGGTTTTGAACTTCCATGACTGCCATCCCAATGATTTCTATACCACCAAAAGCAAAGACAACAACACTAAAGCAAGCTAAAAAACCAAACCAACCATTAGGAAAAATACCACCATTCTTCCATAAATTATGAACAGTAACAGTAGAAGAAACTGCACTTTCACCCCAACCACAAAAAATAATTACTATTCCTAAAATAATCATTGCAATGATAGCAATAACTTTAATAGAAGACAGCCAAAACTCTAGTTCACCATATACTTCTACGGCAGCTAAATTAATACCCGTGATAATTAACGTAATACTAAATGCCCATACCCAAGGAGCAACATCAGGATACCAAAAACCCATATAAGTCGCAAAAGCTGTAATATCAGCCAAACCGACAAGAATCATTTCAAATACATATGTCCATCCCGTTAAAAAACCTGCTAATGGCGATATGTAATTTGCCGCATAACGTGCAAAAGAACCAGGCAATGGATTATGAATAATCATCTCTCCTAAAGCCCGCATAACCATAAAAATAGCTAAACCAGCAATACAATAGGCAATCAAAACACTTGGACCCGCAAGCTTAATTGCCTGTGCAGACCCATAAAAAAGACCTGTTCCAATAGCAGAGCCAAGAGCTAAAAAAATAACTTGGCGCTTACTCATACCTCGTTTCAGTTCATTTCGTGCCATTACTTTCCTTCTTTATTGAAATGTTGACGAAAATCCACACGACAACAACAGCTTTATGATAAATAAAGCCTCATGTTTCTCTTTCGAAGATATACTTTAAAAGCATTAAACAATAGCCTTCCAGGTGCTCTATCCTAGGCAATGAAAAATACTTTTCTTGCGAATGATTCAGCTTTTTATAGCCTAAGTTTTGTATCATTTTATTGAAATTACGTGATAATAAAATTTTTTATAATTGTCATTTAACTCATTTTTATATTTTCTATTTTTCTGCAGAAAATGTGGGATTGAATGCAAGATAATGTAAACATTTTTATTCATAAGGATAATTTATTGTTTTATATATTGAATTGGCTCCTCAATATCATAAGATTTTCTCTTTTCCAAACCTGTTCATATTGAAGCAATCAAAACTTTTCGTTTACACATTCTAAGCGAGATTGAAGTGTGAATAAAAAACACATAAAGAAAGAAATAAAAATGCCTTTTAATAAACTGTCTCAAATACAAAAAGCTGTCGCAACTCGGAAAATAGATTATATAATAGTATCAACTCGTATCTTCGTAACATAAAAAATAATGATGCACTATTAATCTTATACTTTTCACGAGAGTTTTTAGATTATACCAGTCACGGATGCAATCCTGACATGTAAGCTTAAGTATTGAGGAAATATTTTCTTAAAACAAACCCGTGAATACAAAAAACAACACTGCTTTGCATGAAGGGCATATGCTTCCATTCATCATATGAGTTTTTCAAGGCTATAAATAAAAACCTTAAATTGATATCATCATATTCAAGAGAAACATGCGTTAAACTTTCTATTAATACCGTATAAACTTTCTACACTTTTTAGCTTGTCACATCATCATAAATTGTATTCAACACCACATACACTCATTTTTTAAACCAATTGATATAGCTTAATCAATGATAATACGAATCTCGCCAGTTTTCAAAAGTATGAGAAAGTGTATCTACAACCCATCTTTTAAGAACTCCAACTGCCTTAACTACAAGCTTTCCAATGAAAAAAAAATATACGGTAAAAATAGCATCTTTGACTGTTGGTCCGATGATAGCATTCTCCTTACCTCTGGGAGTTCTCCCTGAGATAGCAATAAAATCTTTGTTTTTCGCTGAAATAAGAGGCTCTTTTTCTTGGTCCACGATCATAATGAAAACATCCTCTGGAAAGCTTCCTCTCCAAAAATTCGCGTGAGCCTCTATAATTTGCGAAAAACAAACAATGATTGTCATTAAAATACATAATAGACGATTTTTAGACATTTATTTCCCCTTTCTCGTGATTTAAAAGTACAAAAATTATAAACCATCTTTTAAAAAGAGAAATACTCAATAAAAACATTAATTTTAGTGAGTAATAATAAATATAATACGCTCATTCATAAACTTATCTAAACTAGTTTATAGCACAAGATAAGCGTATTAAAGAGATAATTGTGAATAAACACAATACATAACAGCCAATAAATGGAAAAATATTTATTAATTATTATAAAGATATATTCATCATTTCTCCAATTTTTGTATAAAGAAATCTCATAATTAGCTCTCCCCTTCTCTTTTAAACTCAAAAATAAATATTATTTAGGTTCTAGTGAAGGAAAAATTGTTTCTGGTAAAACAGATAATAAGTGCCCTTCACGCACAAGTATATGTGCTTGATGAAGATCTGGAGCCAAATAGCGATCTTCCTTAAGAGAAGCAACATTTTTGCGTAAACATTCCATAACAGATTGCAAAAAAGCACTTGTTTTTAAAGGTGCACGATATTCAATTCCTTGTGCTGCAACAAGTGTCTCAATACCAATCAGTGTAAAAAGATTTTCGCTCATTACCAATAACCGACGAGCTCCATGACAAGCCATTGAAACATGATCTTCTTGATTAGCTGAAGTTGGTGTTGAATCAACGGAAGCAGGATGGGCCATTTGCTTATTTTCAGACATTAAAGCTGCTGCTGTTACTTCAGCAATCATAAAGCCTGAATTAAGACCTGCATTATGCGCTAAAAAAGCTGGAAGTCCATAAGAAACTGCTGGATCAACCATCAAAGCAATACGCCGTTGAGAAATAGATCCTATTTCACATAAAGCAAGAGCAATCTGATCAGCAGCAAATGCTACAGGCTCAGCATGAAAATTCCCACCTGATACAACTTCACCATTCCTTAAAATCAATGGATTATCTGTAACAGCATTTGCTTCAATAATCAGTGTTTTTGCTGCTGCTAGCAAAATATCAAAACATGCCCCCATAACCTGTGGCTGGCAACGTATACAATAAGGATCTTGTACACGCTCATCACCACGTAAATGTGCTGCACGAATTTCTGAATCCTCTACAAGCTTTTCTAATGTTTTCGATACAGCAATCTGCCCATAATGTCCTCGTAAAATATGGATATCAGGATGAAATGGCGCCGTTGATCCCATAATGGCATCTGTCGTCAAAGCTCCTGCCAGCAATCCACCACACAATGCCCGATAAGCTCGAAAAAGACCGGCAAGTGCAAGAGCTGTTGATGTTTGAGTCCCATTAATAAGAGCTAGACCTTCCTTTGCCTCTAAAATAATAGGGGACAATCCCGCTTTCTCTAATGCAACCGCTCCACTCATACGAATATTTTGAAAAAATGCTTCTCCTTCTCCCATCATAACAGCCGCCATGTGAGCAAGTGGAGCTAGATCACCTGAAGCACCAACAGACCCTTTTTCAGGGATGACAGGAATGACGCCCTTTGCAAGCATATTTTCCAGCAAATTTACCAATTCTAGACGAACTCCTGAAGCTCCTCTTCCTAAAGAGATAAGCTTTAAGCTCATTATCAAACGCACAATATTTTCAGCTAAAGGCTCTCCTACCCCACAACAATGGGACAAAATAAGATTTCTCTGTAAAACAGCAACATCGTCCGCATCAATTTTAATGGAAGCCAGCTTCCCAAAACCAGTATTAATACCGTATACAGGCTCACTTCCAGCAGCAATTTCAGCAATGCGCTGAGCCCCTTTCTCGATAGCTAAATGCGTGTCATTATGAAGTTTACTCACTTCACCATTAAAATAAATAGCTTCAAGTTCACTAAGCGTCACCTCGCTCGGTTTTAGTATAATAGTCATAATTTACTTTCTTTTTTAATCAAAGTATAATGTTTAGCATTATTGATCCTTCTATAAAACAAAAAAACTATAACGACTCTTTAAAACGAAAATGCTTTCTTAAAGGCATTCCTTACAATGGAGTCATTATCCAAAAGTAGAATAGTTGACGATAAATGAAAATGAAATATTGACAAGCACAACCAAGGTCATGGATTTCAAAAATAGATAACACATTAATTTATAATCATAATCTAGCATTATTTATATTAAATGAGAGAGCCGAACATCTTAAGATTCTCCCATTCTAAATCTGTGTATGTTGAATCAATCAAAACCATTCGCTTGCACGTCATAAGCGAGATTGGCGTATGGATAAAACTGTACAAAAAAGATCTAAAAAACCCCTCTTATGAACCGTCTCAAGGGCTGTCGCAACATTGGGAAATGACAAAGTGTGTGATGATGCAGGCTTGTTCTTGTGTATGAAGCGTAAAGGGAGGACTCAATGAATTTATCATATGGATATATCATTAAGCTATTCCTACTAAACTTATAAAAATCTTAGATAGATAGCTGCCACAATCTATCATGATTGCAAAAATTAAACTCTATAGAAAATTAAAAAACTTATTTACACATCACAACATAGAAGAAATTAAGGTTATTTACCACTTCTAAAATTGTATTTAAAGCGCCAGATTGAAACCTGAAAAGCACATCTTCAATAAAACCACACAAAGCTCGAGCTAACCCGTTATTTAAAATAAAAATAAGATGTAAGATGTAATAAGGTATCAATTTGAATACTGAAGAAGAAAAAACTCTCCCTCCTTAAAACCTGCCTTAATAATGCGTTAATCTCCTGAATACCGCCTACTCTGATGTGCTAAAAGAGCAAAAGCAATCATCGATATCAGATTATCCTGCATACATATAGAGCTCACTTCGATACAAAAGCTCCAAATTACCTTGCACTTCATATTTCTTTATCAATGCAACCAATTGCCGCAAATATTCTTCCCCATAGCAAGCAATAGCACGTTGCGCTTGCGTTGAAGAGCAGCTCATTCCAATAAAAGCTTCAGATGGGATCATCATCGTCCAATTGTGCGTATGGAAAAAAATCTTTTCTGGATCTACCCCAAAGCCATCACTCATTTCCTGTAAAAAATCAAAATTACGATAATACCGAGAATAGTTCGGACTCATTTTCTCTAACAATGTCTCATAAGCCTCTAGAAATTCACTATGCTTGAAATCACGATTATTTTGAATAACAGCCATGACACCATTGACTCGAAGTTGATCTGAAACAGAACAAAGCAACTTAGGACGATCCATCCACTGAAACGCTTGCGCTGCAATGACAAGATCGACCTCACCAATTTGAAGCAATAGGTCTTCTGCACGGCCCTGATACCACTGCACCGTAGGAAATTTTCTTCGCCCCTTCTTAATCATATCTGCCGATACATCGATAGCATGATATTGGTGCTCATTTCCTAAAAATTTAACAATTCCCTCTAATGCGATACCTGTCCCAGCCCCCACATCCACAATGGACAAATGCTTTTTGTTCTTAAAAGGATGGAGCATGGTTTTAAATAAAGTGAGAGGATAACGAGGACGATAACGATCATAATCATTAGCCAATCCATCAAACTTTTCACTTTGCCGTTGAACACTTTCTATCACAGGATTTTCATCTCCTCCACAATTACTACCATACATAATTAAAAAACCCTTTTTTATCCGATGTACTAAGAATAACTGCTACAGGAGGGAAAATAAGAACTGCCCTTACCTTCTATCTTTCCATAAGATTGATGCTTAAATTTTTCCCGTTTCCAATTATTATCTGCACGTTGTGAACCACAAAAAATACTACAAAAATAATATAATTTTCTGTAATAATAATTGATATGAATATTATTGATCTTTTATAAGGTGACATCTATATTACCATTATCATTTTAATATAACAAATCACTTAAGCGTGCCTAAAACGCAGAGAAATGTCGATTTATTGATAAATGTACCTGTTTATAAAATTCAAAATACTTTCCACCAAGAAGATAAACCCTATATAATACATAAAATATCTGTGGAGACATCTTTATGTTAAATGTACAAACTTCTTCAATGTTTAAAATATTAAAACAATTTTCAATCGTGATTTTTTTGGCATGGTTAGTCCCATTTTTAAGTGGGTGCGGATTTAATACGATACCAACAAATGAAGAAAAAGCACATGCAGCATGGAGTGAAGTGCTCAATCAATATCAACGTCGTACAGATCTCATCCCCAATCTTGTAGAAACAGTTAAAGCTTACGCAGCTCATGAACAAAGCGTTTTCACAAATGTAATTGAGGCACGTGCCAAAGCAACACAAGTCAACATTAATGCAGATATGTTGAATAATCCAGAAGTTATGCAGCAATATCTCAAAAATCAAGCAAATTTATCAAGTGCCCTTTCGCGGCTTATGGCTGTTGTCGAAAACTATCCGGATCTTAAAGCAAACCAGAACTTTCTTGCTCTTCAATCACAATTAGAAGGAACAGAAAACCGGATTTCCGTTGCACGCCGCGACTATATTGAAACAGTACGTGCTTACAATACTGCTCTCAAAACAATGCCGACGATGATTTGGGCAAAGCTATGGTTTCGTGATGCTAAACCTATGCCTACTTTTACCATCGATACTGATAGCCAACAAACACCAAAGGTTAATTTTAATTAATGAAAATATTTCAACACTCTATACAACGTCGTATTTTTCTACGTTTATGGGTTCCTTTGAGTATTCTATATTTGATCATTGCATTGGGGAATGTCACTTACGCACACACTAAGTTTCCTCCCTTAACCGGCTATATCAACGATATGGCTCATTTACTTGATCATGCAACACAAAGAAATTTAACGGAAAAGCTAGCTACACTCGAAGAGAAAACAGGAGATCAAATCGTTCTTGTGACGCTCCCTACTCTTTCGGGCAATGATATAGAGACATACAGCAATTCTCTTTTTCGTACATGGAGATTAGGTCAAAAACAAATCAATAACGGCATATTAATCGTCATTGCACCAAATGAACGCAAAGCACGTATTGAGGTAGGCTACGGTCTGGAAGGAGAACTAACAGATGCCATTTCCTCTGTCATTATTAATAGCTTCATGATTCCTAATTTTCGTGAAGGAAATTATCAAAAAGGAATTGTCGAATCCGTTCACGCAATTATCAAAGTGATCACACAAAGTGATGCTGATTTTTCTTTTCGAATCAATCAAAAAGCTAAAGCTGTTGAAGAACAACGCAAACAAGCTGAAAAAGAAGAAATGATTATAAATACAATCACGTTTCTCATTCTCTTTATAGTCGTTGGTTTGCCCATTCTTGCTATGATTTTTGGTAAAAAAATAGGTCCACGAAAGTATCTTTGGCTGGGTATTGTCTTCACACCTTGGTTTTTAAACTTAAATGCGAGCGGTAGAGGTTCTGGTGGAATCTTTGGCGGACCTTCAGGGGGAGGAGGATTCAGAGGTGGTGGTGGATCATCAGGTGGTGGCGGTGCAACAGGAAGATGGTAAAACGAGCATAATGATTTTTTTAATAAAATTCATTGCACTTCTTATAAACTATCTCTTAATCCTGTTCTTTTTTTATTTTTCTGATTATAATACAAACTCAAACATCAAGATAAATATTACCAATGACATTTGAATTAAAACATACGGATCGTAATCACTTATCACATCATTTTAATGCAATTCTAGGAAATCCACCCGTTGAATGGAAGATAAGTAATCATCTAGTTGAGTATCCTGAAGCTCTGCGTTATATGCAAGAACGTGTAGAAAAAATTCTTGCAAAAACCGCGCATGAACAAGTTTGGCTTCTTGAACACCCTTCCCTTTATACAGCAGGGACGAGTGCAAATAAAAAAGATCTTTTGGCGCCTAATTTATTCCCTGTTTATGAAGCAGGACGTGGAGGTGAATTTACATATCACGGTCCAGGACAGCGTATTGCTTATATCATGCTTGATCTTAAACGCCGAAAACAAGACATTCGTGCTTTCATTAGTGCATTAGAAGAATGGATCATACAGATGCTTGCAAACTTTAATATTAAAGGCGAACGCAGAGAAGATCGCGTTGGTGTCTGGGTTAAACAGTCTCATTGCCCATCAAAACAAAATGATCTTTCTTCCGAAGATAAAATTGCAGCTATTGGCATTCGAGTGCGCAAATGGATAAGTTTTCATGGAGTTTCTATCAATGTTAATCCTAATTTAGCCCATTATTCAGGAATTGTTCCTTGTGGAATTAAAAACCACGGTGTAACAAGCTTTCTGGATCTAGGTTACCCTGTAACAATGCATGATATTGATATTGCTCTCAAACACGCCTTTGAACAAATTTTCGGTCCAACAATTGATGTTTCCTAAGTGCATTGATTTTTAAATAAAAAACAGGCATAAAATTACTTTAATAAATATTTTATTTTATGAGGTAGATAGTTAAACGCTATGAGCGATAACAAAAAGGATCTTTTTAGTGTTTTAAATAAAGCCCAATCTCGGGTAAATACAAAAGAAAACACTCTGCAGTCTCCAATGAAATCAAAAGCGATGATTTCAAAAAAAAGTGCAAAAGATACGCAAGAAGATGACTATAATGCCCTCTCTATTCGAGTACTTGAGGGTTTAGAGCCCGTACGTTTACGCCCTGGAATGTATATTGGTGGAACAGACAGTAAAGCGCTTCATCATTTATTTGCCGAAATTATTGATAACGCGATGGATGAAGCTGTTGCGGGTTATGCAGATTTTATTGAGGTCTCATTAGATAGGAACGGTTATATAACCGTTACAGATAATGGACGTGGTATTCCTGTCGAAAATCATCCTCAAATGCCTGAGAAATCTACTCTTGAAGTTATTATGACACAACTCCACTCAGGGGGGAAATTTGATGGAAAAGCTTATCAAACTGCAGGTGGACTTCATGGAGTAGGAATTTCTGTTGTCAATGCTCTTTCTGATGATATGGAAGTTGAAGTTGCACGAGAACGAAAACTTTACCGCCAACGTTTCTCACGCGGTATTCCTCAATCTGGATTGGAAGATCTGGGAGATGTTTATAATCGTCGTGGTACGCGCGTTCGTTTTCATCCTGATCGTGAAATTTTTGGTGAAAAAGCAGCTTTTGATCCAGAAAAAATCTATAAGATG
Organism: Bartonella sp. MF74HXZ; assembly: GCF_042194445.1. NCBI lineage: Bacteria > Pseudomonadati > Pseudomonadota > Alphaproteobacteria > Hyphomicrobiales > Bartonellaceae > Bartonella > Bartonella sp. MF74HXZ. The sequence goes on from NZ_JBHIMW010000003.1 coordinate 268,660, forward strand.
GCATGCTCCAAAGCTTATCTTTTTGGTGGCGTAAAAATTCGCTGGACTTGTGATCCCGTCATACTTGAAGGCGCAAAAAATATTCCTGAAAAAGCTGTTTTTCATTTCCCCAATGGGCTTAAAGACTATTTACTCTCGTCACTAAAAGATGAATATCGAGTAACATCAGAAGTTTTTTCTGGCAAAACACAACAAAATAATGGCCATGGCTCCGTTGAATGGGCTATCGCGTGGCATGGTGGTGATTCTTGTGTGCAATCTTACTGCAATACGATTCCTACAGGAGAAGGCGGAACACACGAAATAGGATTACGTCAAGCTCTTTTGCGTGGATTGAAATCCTACGCTGAGTTAATAGGAAACAAGCGCGCAACAATTATTACGTCTGACGATATTATGATTTCAACAGCCGCAATACTTTCAGTCTTTATCAGTAACCCTGAATTTGTTGGACAAACAAAAGATCGATTAGCGACCATTGAAGCACAGCGTATCGTTGAGAATGCAATCCGCGATCCTTTTGATCATTGGTTAGCAAATTCCCCGCAAGAAGCAACAAAACTTCTCGATTGGGTTATTGAACGTGCTGAAGAACGTGTTAAACGACGCCAAGATAGAGAAATAAGTCGAAAAACTGCTGTCCGTAAATTACGTCTGCCCGGTAAACTTGCAGATTGTAGCCAGAACCATGCTATGGGTGCTGAACTATTCATTGTTGAAGGGGATTCAGCAGGAGGATCTGCTAAACAAGCAAGAAATAGAGCAAACCAAGCAATTTTACCTCTTCGTGGTAAAATCTTAAATGTCGCCAGTGCTGCACATGAAAAAATGAACTCAAGCCAAACAATTAGCGATCTTATCCTTGCTCTTGGATGTGGAACACGCTCCAAGTATCGTGAAAAAGATCTCAGATATGAACGTATTATCATCATGACAGATGCTGATGTTGATGGTGCTCATATTGCGTCACTGCTCATTACCTTCTTCTTTCAAGAAATGCCTGACCTTATTCATCAGGGACATTTATATCTCGCCGTCCCTCCCCTTTATAGAATATCGCAAGGAGGAAAAGTTGCTTATGCTCGTGACGACATTCACAAGGATGAATTACTCAAAACTGAATTTACTGGAAAAGCTAAAATCGAAATCGGGCGTTTTAAAGGGCTGGGTGAAATGCGCGCGGAACAACTTAAAGAAACGACTATGCATCCTCAAAAACGTACATTGCTTCGTGTTTCTATTGATGCCGTGGAAATGCAAGAAACGAAAAAGACTGTAGAAAGTCTCATGGGAACAAAACCAGAAGCACGATTTCGTTTCATACAAGAAAATTCTACTTTTGCTTCTAATCTAGACATCTAATGTAAAAAATATCCCTTTCAAACCACTGCGGCTGCGTCAATCACGCGCAGTTGCGGATTGGTCGTTCCATTCCAATAATTCAAACTAAGATGACCAGCTAAATGAATCATTTCACCAATATTTTCAAAAAGAAAATCACCAAGAGATGTCCCTACAGCACGAAAAGCTATTCCTTGCAGTTTTTTTCCTTCAACATTAGATACAATGAGGCGAAGATGTCCTTTACCAACTTCAGATAGATTCACCAATCGATGAGAGGGAAGAACAAAAACAGGTGTTGCATTCCCTGTCCCAAATGGCCCTGCTTTTTCAAGCAACTCAAACAGTGCTTCATTAACACCAGAAGCAGAAAGAGAACCATCTATACTAAGAGACTTTTTAGCATGCAACTCAGAAACCCTTAAAGAAACTTTTTCTTCTAACCATTTTCGAAAGATTTCAATTTTTGTTGATTGAATTGTAATTCCTGCGGCCATACTATGTCCCCCTCCCTTTTCTAATAAATTTAACGTAACAGCTTCACGAACGAGTGCTCCTAAATCTATACCATTAATTGAGCGTCCCGACCCTACGCCATTTCCATCTTCTTTCAAAGCAATAGCAAAAACAGGACAAAAAAAACGCTCTTTGAGACGGGAAGCAAGAATACCAATAATTCCCGGATGCCATTCTTTATGAGAAATTACAAGTGACAAGGGTATTTCTTGATCTTGATAAAGAGAAGCAATGTAAGATTCCGCTTGTGCTAATTGAATGTTCTCCATTTCTTGGCGTTCTTGATTAAGGTGATCTAATTGTGCTGCTATTCTGTCCGCTTCATCTTTATTCTCACAGCTAAGCAAACGTGCTCCCAAAGCTTGATCACCAATGCGCCCTCCTGCATTAATTCTAGGACCTAACAAAAAACCTAAATGAAAACTATTAAGTGGCTCCCCTATTCGTGCAACCTTTGTTAAAGCTGTTATTCCTGGATTATGCATAGAACGAGCAACTTGAAGCCCTTTTATCACAAAAGCACGGTTAACCCCCTGTAATGGAACGACATCACATATGGTTGCCAATGCAACAAGATCAAGCATACTTAAAAGATCAGGCAGCTGCCCTTGGAATTGTTTTTTCCGCAGCAAATGATGAACCCAAGCTAAGGTAACAAAAACAACGCCCGCTGCACATAAATGCCCCTGTTTAGAAAAATCATCAGGACGATTAGGATTGACAAGAGCAACGGCTTCTTGATGAATCTCTGACATTTGATGATGATCTAAAATCACAACATCAGCACCAGCAAGCCTCGCTGCTTTTACCGCATCTGGACTGTTTGCGCCACAATCAACAGTGATAATTAACCGAGCACCTTCTTGCACAAGCATCCTCATTGCTTGTTCATTCGGACCATAGCCTTCAACAATACGATCAGGAATATAAATTTTGACTTCAATACCAAAATAACGAAAAAAACGCGCTATGAGTGCTGAAGAACAAGCACCATCAACATCATAATCACCAAAAACAGCAACCTGTTCTTGATTGAGAAGAGCCTTAACAATACGCTCTGCAGCGCATTGCATATCCCTAAAACTTTCTGGATCAGGCATAAGCGTACGTAATGTTGGATTAATAAAAGCAACAGCCTCAGCTTCATCCACATCTCTTGCTGAAAGTACGCGAGCTAACTGATCTGGAAAACCAAATTTTTGAGAAATAGCGCGCGCATTATTTATCCCTTGAACATCAAGGGCATCCAACCAAGCTTGACCACAAGCAGAAGATTCAACATTGAGAAAATAACGAGACCACTGCATTATTGCTTATTTTATAATGAAGAAAGATAAAATACAATCATGCGGTAAAGATAAAATAGTCTTTTGCAACATTCATTTTAAGTTTAAATTGTCCACAAACTTCTTTTAATGAGGTATTATAATACCATTCTCATAACATATTGTTTTATAAAGTTTTTATTTTCTCTTGACGTCAATCAAAAGACATTATATCAGAGCAAGTAGTATGCGTTAAATATTTCGCTATGGTAACAATTTTCAACGCAAAACAGTAAAAATTCCCTTAATATTAAAAGGGTTCTAATAAAGGATACTTCTATGGCAACTTTTTCACAAAAGCCAACTGAAGTGGTGAAAAAATGGGTTATTATTGACGCAGAAAACCTTGTTTTAGGTCGTCTTGCCACATTTGTTGCTAACCGCTTACGTGGCAAACATAAAGCTACATTTACTCCACATGTTGATGATGGTGACAACGTTATTGTCATTAATGCAGATAAAATAGCTCTCACTGGCAAAAAATATACGGATAAAAAATATTATTGGCATACCGGCTATATTGGTGGAATCAAACAACGTACAGCACGTCAACTTCTTGAGGGGCGTTTTCCCGAACGCGTTATTGAAAAAGCGGTAGAGCGCATGATTCCTCGTGGTCCCCTTGGTCGCCGTCAATTGAAGAATCTACGTGTTTACGCTGGAAGCCAACATCCACATGAAGCACAACAGCCTAAATCTCTTGACGTTGGTGCTTTAAACCGCAAAAACAAAAGGATTGCTTGATTATGGCTGAAATTAATTCTCTTTCTGAGCTTAGCATAGTAACAAGTATTACAGAAACACATGAAAATGTTGTTCCTGTCCACGTGCAAAAGCTTGATTCACAAGGACGTGCTTATGCAACAGGAAAGCGTAAAGACGCTGTTGCACGCGTATGGATTAAACCAGGTTCTGGAAAAATCACGATCAACAATAAGGAATTTGACAAATATTTTGCTCGTCCTGTTCTTAGAATGATTCTTCGTCAACCAATTGTTGCAACAAACAGGGATACCCAGTTTGATATTATTGCAACCGTTGCTGGTGGGGGGCTTTCCGGACAAGCCGGTGCAGTGCGCCATGGCATTTCCAAAGCTTTAACCTATTACGAACCAGAACTTCGCTCAATCTTGAAAAAAGGTGGTTTTCTTACCCGTGATAGCCGTGTTGTTGAACGTAAAAAATACGGTAAAGCAAAAGCACGTCGTTCTTTCCAATTCTCAAAGCGTTAATTTCATTTTTTGTACAATGCATAAAGCCTCGGATAAAAACGGGGCTTTTTTTAACTGCTAAAACAGGCGTTTCGTAGAGACAAATTTACATCTGTTAGAAGAAAACAAGAATGCAAAACAACCGATTCTCCTTAGACAAGAGCTAAAAAATAGATCAAAAAATTCAAAAGCTCAGTTTCAATTTTTAAAAACTTGTATTTCTCTAATAGACATATCCACGTGCTAGAATACAAAATATCTGTAATATAACTTTAGTTATCTCATAAGCTTTTCAATGTCTTTTTCTATCATTACTTAACAAGCTTCAATCCAAGAAATGCTTTACCATTGTGATAAAATGCGGGACAGAAATAGGTTTTGACATATATTCTTCACATCCACTTGCACGAATTCGTTCTTCATCCCCTTTCATAGCAAAGGCTGTTACGGCAACAACGGGAATCGATCTTAGTTCTTCATCTTCTTTTAATTGTTTAATAACATCTATTCCAGAGACCTCTGGCAACTGGATATCCACAAGGATAAGAGATGGCATTGATGAACGCGCCAAATCTAATGCCATAAGACCATTCCGCGTTTCAATGGTTTCATAGCCACTCGCTTCTACGAGATCACGGAATAGCTTCATATTAAGCTCATTATCTTCCACGATCATGACTTTTTTTGACATTAGTATAACTTCCACCCTTCTTAGACAAAATAGAAATGAATCTACATTCTCTTTGCTTAAAATAAAATGATAAAAAAAATTGTAAACCACAAAGAGACTAGAAGCTTCCAATAAAAGCTTTTTACGCAAACATTTATAATACTCATCACTATGCTTTTTCATTTCATAAAAATGAAACCCACAAATAGTCGTCAGATTGTGTTACCGTATATTTTTTGAGTTGATATGCAAAGTTTATGGATATCTCAATTAATGCATTCGCATTTTCATCATAAAAAATATCAGCCACAAACTTAGCTCAAATACGTATTTTAAAGAGGAAAAAATTTAAGTAGTCTTTAAAATAGCTGATTAGTTAAATTCAATGTGCCATAGATTACCATCCCCCAAACAATATCTTAAGAATAAACTTATCAATATTATTAAGAGTAAAATATAAATAAACCGTGATTAAATATCACGGTTTATTTAAATAAAATATTCAACAACAGAATAATTCAAGGTTCATCAAATAAAATATCTTTTAATTAAAAGCCCATGCACTATGAGCAAGAGCATCGAATGTTTTTCCACCTGTCGTTCTGCTAGGACTCGGTGGCTTTCTAGTAAAGAAATATACAAGATATGCGATTAAACCAAAAATCGCTGCCTCCATCCCCATTAAACCCGCGACTTTTTGGACATTTTTCTCAGCCCCTTGTCCTCCAAATTGGCTAATAATCATATCAACAGCTTTAATAACTCTATTTTCCTGTGTCATTACAGAAATGAAACCAGCATTTTGAAATCTACCATTTAAAGAATCGGCATTGGCTCCTAAAACCTGTGAAAAGAAAATAGCGACTGCAACCACACATACTATACAATGCTTAAATATTTTCATCATAACCACCTATTACAATGTTTAATAAAATAAATTTTTCTTTACCACCCCCTCTAAATAGAAAACACTACATCATCTATCGATAAAGTATATTTATCTTCTTATTAAGAATAATAATATAATACAAAACTTTAATTAATAATTTTATTTTAATTATTATTTTTATATTATACTACATTTACAATATACCCGTTACATATTTATCTTAAGTTTGTCAATTATTTTATTTGTGTTTTTATATTATACAATTTAATGCTAAAATGTATTAAATTAGAATTATTTTATTGTTTTTATTATAATTTTAGCTTTATTATCATAAATATTATTATGGTATTACAGTATAAAAATATTAATGTGTTGTTTTTTAGTTACACATATTGTTTTTATTTTTTGTATATTACAGTAAGATGAATATTTTTAAAATTTACAGAAAACAAAAAAATACTTTATTGAAATATTCTGATAAAATTATTTTGCATTATTATAAATTGAGAAGAAATAGCTGTCCCAGTAAAAAAATTAGCGTAAACTCCAGCTTAGCTCTTTGATTGAAAAAGCTAAATCAGATACAATAAGAGATAACTTTTGATGAACGCGCCAAATCTAATGCCATAAGGACATTACACATTTTGACGATTTCACAGCCTCTCATTTCTACAAGAACGCGGAATAATTTTAATAAAGCTCTTTAATAAAGTTCATTGTCTTCCACGATTATAACTTTCTGACTTTTATATCATCCCCCTAATCCATTAAATTTACGAATTGTTTTCTTAAAACTTATGAAAGTCATGGCAATAAAAAGAAAAGTACTCAACAGAAGATATCCAATATTCCATTCATTTTTACCAAATAACAGTGAAACGGGCAAAGAAGCAGAAAAAGCCATAGGAAGCATAAACAAAAACCATTTTACGATGCTTAAAGGATAAATGCCTATTGGTACAAATGACAGCTCGTAAATCATTTCATGAAAATATTCGACAGGCATCTTACGGCTAATAATAAATGTTACAAAATTAAACATCATGAAAAAACAAATATTGACGATAAAAACACAAAATATTGCAACAATAAAAGAGATCCATCTGAGCTTAAAATCGGATATATTCGGTAATGATACAAATAAATAGGCACTAACATAAAGAACAAAGAGCTTGATCAGATTAAGTGGTTTACACCAACCAAACAACATCAACAACCAGATTGAAACAGGCTTTATAAAGTATGGCTCGATTTTACCATCCGCTACTTTTTCAAAAAATGTTTCAATAGAATTAGTAAAAATATTCAAAAATATTCCAAGTAAAACAAAGACAACAAAGATAAAATGAATTTCATCTGTGCTATAGTTACCGATCTTTCCTGAAAAAGAAGATATTCTATCAATAAATATGAATTGAATAAAATAATAGCATAGAGAAAGAATAAACTCCCCAGCCAAATTCTTACCATAAACAATCTGTCGGCGGATATTCAGGCTGATAAAATGAAGGATTATTTTCATCTCAACCACCCGCTCCATTATATGCTTTCATTCCTTTATTCCAAGCAATATAAATTAAGAATAAAAGACACAAAATATAAGTAAAACTTCCGAAAATAAACTGCTGAAACAACGCTAAATTTTGCGTCGCGAAAAACTCGGCAGGAGCTGATATCATGAAACGATAAGGATTAAATTGCATAAGCGGAATAAGCCACACCGGCCAAAAAGATGGTGGTAAAAGAACACCCCCAAGAAGCGCTGAACTGAGAATACTGAAAGAGAGTAATATATTGTACTCAATCACCCAAAAGCTTAATAAGGCAATTCCAAAAGAAATTAAAAAACAAAGCAATTGTGATAGAATAACAATGAGAAAAAAGAATAGAAAAGCGATGACCAATCCTAGAATATTTTCATAGGATGAAACAAGCTTAACAACAAAAAGAGCCAATAACGGGATGCTATATAATACACTCTCCCCTAAAAAAGTAAAAAGCATTTGTGTCATATAACTGAAGGGCTTTGTAAGATATACTTCTAATTGACCTTCTTTAACATGATGAGAGAAAAACTTAATCACATTATAACCATTATTTAAGCGTCCTAGGACTAAAGCAAAAGCATAATAATACATCATATCATGAAAGCTAAAGCCATTTATGGTGTTGCCCATATCAGAGAAAAGTGCATTCCATAATAGAAGTTGAATAACAAATGGCGAAAGTGTCCCAATGATAATATCGGTAAAAAACATTACTCTATCACTTAGAACAGTGAGTAATCCATTCTTGGCAAAAAGAAACATACCAAAGCAGTGGTTAGATAAATTCTTTAAATTTAACACGGAGCATCTCTTCAAGCGAGGGAGTGGATACAGAGAACGTACAGTTCAGTTCGGTTGTAATTTCGCGTACAAAACGCGCAAAATCCTCACGGGGCAGCGAAACCTCCAGCGAGCATTCTTCAGCGTTAAAGTGCTTATCCTTTAAAGAAGTAGATGATTTCAACGCAATCTCATCAATTTTTTCTACAACAGTTGAAGGTGTAGCTACGTGTTCACAAAAAAGTGTCATTCTCACCAAAGAAGGAATGACATTTTTAAGCGCATGAAGATTGCCATGAAACTGTTTCTTTCCCTTATGCAAGAGAATAATATCATCGACGTATCCATCAATATCTCCCATATCATGACTTGTGATGATATACCCTGTGCCGCGCTCCCTTTTCAGTTTTTTAAGAAGCTCCCTGATTTCATGCTTAGATGTAATATCAAGACCAATACTTGGCTCGTCGAGAAACAATAATTTAGGTCTAAAGGAGAGATTAAATGCCAATTCACTTTTCACTCTCTCACCCAGACTAAGCATCCGCACTGGCTTATCCATAATATGCTCAAGACCCAGCAACTCTGTAATCTCTTTAAGATCACGGGTAAAAGAAGCGCGTTCAAGACCATATAATGGTTGAACCATATCCAGACTGTAGCGTAAGGGCAAATCCCACCATAAACAATTCTTATGACCAAAGACCACACCCAAAGACTTGAATAGATCTTTCTTCGCTTTATAAGGATCAACACCAAGGACTTTAACACATCCCTCATCAGCATATTGTATACCAGAAAGTATTTTAATCAGTGTCGATTTACCCGCTCCGTTAGGGCCAAGAATTGCTAACGATTGCCCTGAAAAGAGGGTGAAACTCATATCTTTTAACACATGATGATTTGTATAAGCCGGCTTGAAGAGAGAAAACACCTTGTTTTTAAAACCAATTCCTCTGTCAATGTTGCGATATATTTTTGAGACGTTATTAACGTCAATCAATAATGATCCCATCCATTACTCCTAATTTCAACTTATCCCCCCTTTGAATGTTCCCATAATAAATATCTGTTTTTGTTCACTAGACAAAACAAAAGTGTTCAAGCCCTCCTTAGAGCAATAAAACGCACCTGACGTTTTATCTCCAATTTTTTGTCTAGATATTTTTTCAATGTGATGAGTTCACTTCAATGAAGCATTAAGATACTAAAAACTTATTTCTTCTTTTATGAAAGATAATCTTTTGGATAAACTAAGTAAGTAGAAAAATAATTGCTCATTGAAAGGAGAACTTTGCTAATAAGCCTTCATTGTATAAGAAAAGATACAAAGCATAAATCTATACTATAAGCATATCAAACCACATTGATAACAAAACAAACTTCCTTGACCACAGGAATTCTCTGAGAAGATGCTTTTCCCAAGCATTACTATAAAATGCCTCAATTATCTCCCATGAAAAAATTAAATTTTCCTTCACTATTTTAGTAAATATCCTTCAGACTTTATCTAACTCATCTCCCTCAACAGACAAACCTCCCCAATATATGATCTCTATAGATAATTCAAAGGAGCAGCTTCATCAACTCAGATTATTAATAACATACCATATCCAAAAATAACAATACAATCTATATGGACAAAGAGCTATAGAAAGAAAACTTATGATATTCGAAAATTTCATCACTCAAAAACACAATTTTCTCATAGCGATTGACTTATCAAAAACGTTCTTCAAATGATGCCCTATTCATCTTATCAAATTTATAGACAAAATTTGTATCAATCAAAAAGAACAAATGAAATTTCTTTACTCTGTTTCAGCATCACTCTCATTAAAAGACAAAAGATTAAAACTTTGGACCATATGAGGTGGTAAAGGTGCAACAATATCCAATATTCCTCCTGAAGGATGAGGAATACGAATACGACGTGCATGAAGATGAAGACGGTTTTGAATTCCTCCTGGTAATGTCCAATTACTATCAGAAAAAAAATATTTTGTATCGCCAATGATCGGATGATCCATATAGGCAGCATGCACACGAAGCTGATGTGTTCTCCCTGTATAGGGTTCCATTTCAAGCCACGAAAGAGCCCGCCCTCGCGTATCTAAAACGCGATAGTAGGAAACCGCATGATGTGCATCTGGCTCCCCATGTTCACAAACACGCATTTTATCACCTTGTGCAGTCATTTCCTTAACCATCCACGTTGAAATTTTGTCCTGCTTTTTTTTAGGTACGCCCCGAACCAACGCCCAATAAGTCTTTTTTGTTTCTCGCGCTCTAAAAGCAGCTGTTAAGGACTGAGCCGCTCCCCTTGATCGCGCAACAATAAGGACACCCGACGTCTCACGATCAAGACGATGAACCAAACGCGGCTTTTCACCTTTTTTATTGCGCCATACCTCAAGCATACTATCCATATGACGTGTTAAACCAGAACCTCCTTGTACAGCCAACCCAGCTGGTTTGTTAAAAACAAATACCTTTGGATCTTCATAAAGCAGCATTTTTTTCAAAACGGTTTCATCATCCTGCCCACGAAGTGTTTTATCCGTTATTGAAAGATTTTCCTTGTCATTAATAGGGAGAGGTGGAATACGAACAGCTTGCCCCATACAAAGACGCGTATCGGCTTTAACACGTCCACCATCAAGCCGTATCTGACCAGAACGCAACAATTTCTGCAAAGCTCCAAAACCAAGTCCTGGATAATGCACCTTAAACCAGCGATCTAAGCGCATTCCATTTTCATCTGCCTCAACTTTTTTTATTTCTACGCCTGCCATGAAAATTCCCTTACCTGATAATTTTCTCTGCCCAAAATTTTTTACCTGATAATTTTATTGATCTATTTTGCGCCTTTATAAACACAAAAATTCATATTTTAGTTGGCTTTATCACACCATATTACATTTAGTATCCAAAATTGCCTTTTCTTAACGGTCAAATTCTATTAGCTAAAAACTAAGCGTTATAAAAATCAACAGCCTTTACGCTTAATAGCGAATGGAGATAATTAACCGTGTCCTTATTCAAAACCTATGCACGTGTTCTCACTTACCTAAATAGAGAAAAAAATGCATCCCTTTTAATCTGTACCGCTAATGTTATGTTAGCTATTATCACCATTGCAGAACCTATTTTATTCGGACGTGTTATTGATTCTATTTCAGAAAAATCAGCTATCATTCCTACTCTTACCCTTTGGGTTTGTTTTGGACTTTCACATATTATTGCTTATGTCCTTGTTGCTCGCGGTGCTGACCGCTTAGCCCATAGACGCCGCTTAACGGTTTTAACGGAATCTTTCGAACGTATTATTGCCATGCCTTTAATTTGGCATCAACAACGTGGGACTTCCAACGCACTCCATACACTTTTGCGCGCAATAGATTCCATGTCAACCATATGGCTTGATTTTATGCGCCAACACCTCTCAACACTTGTCGCCTTATTGGTTCTCATCCCCATAGCGTTTAATATGAATTGGCGTCTTTCAATAGTCTTGGTTGTGCTTGCCATCATCTACGTATTAATTGCACGTTTAGTGATGCGAAAAACAAAAGACGGACAAGCCGCTGTAGAATGCTACCACCACAACATTTTTAAACATGTCAGTGATTCAATCTCTAATGTTTCCATTGTACAAAGTTATAACCGAATAGAAGAAGAAACTTCTATACTGCATCAACATACAAATGCTCTGCTTAAAGCACAAAATCCTGTTCTCAATTGGTGGGCGCTGGCCAGTGGCTTAAATCGAATGGCTTCAACAATTTCAATCGTTTGTGTTCTTCTCCTTGGAGCTTTTTTTGTTGCAAAAGGTCAATTACGAGTAGGTGACGTTGTTGCTTTTGTTGGATTTGCACAACTCATGATTAGCCGTCTAGACCAAATGAGTAATTTTATTAATTGTGCAATATCCTCACAAGCAAAACTGCAAGAATTTTTTGAAATGGAAGACTCAACCTTTCATATCAACGAACCGCAAAATCTTCCTTCCCTCCAAAATGTTAAAGGCGCCATACAATTCCATCACGTGACCTATAAGTTCCCAAATTCTTCTCAAGGTGTTTTTGATGTTTCCTTTGAGGTTAAAGCAGGACAAACTGTTGCGATTGTAGGACCAACAGGGGCTGGGAAGACAACATTAATCAATCTGTTACAGCGCGTATACGACCCTGCCTTTGGGCATATCTCCATTGATGGAATAAATATATGCTCGATCAATCGCGAATCTTTACGCAAATCTCTAGCAACAGTATTTCAAGACTCGGGTCTTTTCAACCGTACTATTCATGACAATATTTCAATAGGAAAAACGAGTGCAACAAATGAAGAACTTTATGAAGCAGCAAAAATAGCAGAAGCTCACGATTTTATTCTAAAAAAAGCTGATTGTTATAACACAATAGTGGGCGAACGAGGATCTCAATTATCAGGTGGAGAAAAACAGCGACTAGCAATTGCACGCGCTGTTTTAAAAAATGCCCCTATTCTCATTCTAGATGAAGCAACAAGCGCTCTTGATGTTGAAACAGAAGCACGTGTCAAAGATGCTCTCGATTCCATACGCCATAACCGCACTACTTTTATTATAGCACATCGCCTCTCAACAGTACGCAATGCTGATGTGATACTCTTTCTGGAACATGGTTACTTAATGGAAAAAGGAAACTTTCAAGAATTGATCGATAAAGGAGGGCGTTTCTCTAAATTTTTAAAGGCAAGTGGTTTAACAATCAAACCACCAGAAAGAGAAGGAGAAAATGTTATCCCCTTACACGAAGCCATAGCATCATAAAAATGATACTCTTCATAAATCTTATGCAAAAAAATCCTCCTCAATACAACAAGAGCACTTGTATAATACAAGTAAAAAGATTTCTAAAAATGCCACAATCCATTTCAGGTATTTAAGACAGATATTAAAACAATTTAGTATTTTCTCTGCTATTACAATTTTACTAGATTGGGACAAAAATATTGCCCTATATCTGTGCGTATTAACGAGTATACACTCTCATTTAGGGAAAATATAAAGATGTAAAGGTAAAAATAACTTCCAGTTTTACCGTCTTCTTTTAACTCAGCTTTACGAATTTCAAAACGAACTGAAGCAATAGCTTTTTAATAATAAATATTATGTATTGCTTTTTGTTTATCACGTTCTTTATAGTCCTCTCATAAAGAACAGAATGTCATTGTTTTGCACATTCATATGGCTTTTTTAGAAACATTTCTCAATGCTCCTAAGCCCATTTCACAACGACATCCATGAATGATTTTGATTAATTTAACATACACAGAATTTGAAACGATAAATTATCATTATAAATCAATGTATTAATACAATATCATCATAATAAATTAGACATTAATCTAAATCTTTAGATTTGTGTAACATTCCTTTGATTTATATTGATAATTTATTATTTTATAACTTGAAATAAAGATTTATAAAGATAGGAGAATATTCTTTTCAAGACCTTTTAATGATAAATAAAAAACTGTTTGCTTGTACATAACAAGCAAAATGAAAACAAGACAATATCTCTAAGATACAACAACTCTTTTATAAGCCTTTTCAAGGAAAGGGATTTTAGTTATTTGAAAGCTAATAAAATAATGACAGCTTATAACTTTATAAGGATAATCGTATGCAATAAATCTTGTATTATCCCTTTCATAAAAAGAGATGTTTCTTCAAAAAAATCTATAGGAGCAACACAATAACTAGTCTTCTTAGTAAAAGAATACATAGCAAAGCATGAAGTGCTGCATAATCTATCTTATCTTAAAACGGTGAATCCTGAAACGCTTGGAAGCTACAAAGCCAAATGAAAAAGTGATAATAAAGACAAACACTGTTTTTGTCTTTACAATTGGATTTTCCCCCAATTACGCTGTATCTTGATTTCAGCAACACACCAGATAGATATTCGTGATACTTAGACGCCAACCCAATATAAAAATGTAAGAAACACCTATGCAGAATGATTTCATTCTTTAATTTTTTCCAAAAAATCTTTTAGTGCCGCAAATGCCTCATCAGCTTTGTTCCCCTCAGGACCACCAGCCTGCGCCATATCAGGACGGCCACCTCCACCTTTACCACCAAGCATACCTGAAAGAATACGAACGAGATCAACAGCATTTAACTTATCCGTTAAATCATCCGTAACGCCGACAACAGCACTCCCTTTTCCATCCTCTGAGACACTAATAAAAGCAACCACTCCAGATCCGATTTGTTTTTTCTCAGAATCGACGAGCGCCTTAAGATCCCGTGGTAAAATATTTTTAACAACGCGTCCGGTAAAAGAAAGCCCATTGATGATGGTAATATCACCTTGGCTCCTTTCTGTTATTCCACCACTCAACATCATTTTCTTGCGTACATCATTCAATTCTTTTTCAAGTTTACGACGATCATCAAGCAAAATTCGCACCCGTTCTTCCACGCCAGCAGAAGAAGTTTTTAAAAGATCAGCAATTTCATGAATACGTTCATCTTGGCGGCTAAGATAAAGACGTGCTTCTTTGCCTGTTAAAGCTTCAATACGCCGCACTCCAGCCGAAACAGAACTTTCAGAAAAAATATGAATCAAACCAATATCACCTGTTCGCTCCACATGTGTGCCTCCACAAAGCTCTATTGACCAATGCTTTTTTAATCTTCGCTGTTCAAGTGGCTCCCCTATAGAAACAACGCGAACTTCATCACCATATTTCTCACCAAATAATGCCATTGCACCTTCAGAAATTGCATCATCTACAGCCATGAGGCGCGTTATCACTCTACTATTTTGCAAAATAATCTCATTTGCTAAATCTTCTATTTTTTTCAGTTCTTCTGGTGAAACGGATTTTGGATGAGAAAAATCAAAACGCAACCGATCTGGCGATACAAGAGAGCCTTTTTGTGTAACATGAGATCCCAAAACTTGTCGTAAAGCTTCATGTAACAAATGAGTAGCAGAATGATTTCCACGAATTTTTTTACGACGGACAACATCAACGGTTAATTCTACACAATCAGACCTCGATGCCTGACCAGATTTTACCTCCCCAATATGGATAAAAACACCATCACCCTTTCTTTGGGTATCATGCACCTCAAAAATAAAATTTTCACCAGAAATGATACCACTATCACCAATTTGTCCACCAGATTCACCATAAAAAGGTGTCTGATTAACAACAAGCATAGCTTTCTGACCTGAAGAAATATGATCAACAAGTTTACCATCACACACGAGAGCTGTAAGAATGCCTTTAGCCGTTTCTGTTTCATAACCCAAAAATTCTGTAACCCCCACTTTATCACGAACAGAAAACCAGATCTTTTCTGTTACAGCTTCCCCAGAACCAGACCAATTGGCACGCGCTTCCTCTTTTTGACGTTCCATCGCTTTATCAAAGGTATCAACATCAACAGATATTCCACGACGCCGCAAAACATCCTGCGTTAAATCAAGCGGAAAACCATAGGTATCATAAAGCTTGAAAGCAACTTCACCATTTAAATGATCTCCTTCTTTAAGATCGGTACTTGCTTCATTTAACAAACCAAGTCCTCGTTCAAGCGTTTTACGAAAACGTATTTCTTCTAACCTTAAAGTTTCTGAAATCAAAGATTCAGCACGGACCAATTCAGGATAGGCTTGTCCCATTTCGCGGTTTAAAGCAGGCAAAAGTCGCCACAATAAGGGCTCTTTAGCACCAAGAAGATGCGCATGACGCATAGCACGACGCATAATACGACGTAAAACATATCCTCTTCCTTCATTAGAAGGAAGCACACCATCAGCAATCAAAAATGCAGATGAACGAAGATGATCAGCAATGACACGATGACTGGCAATAAAATCACCCTTTGCCTCAATCCCTGTAATTTCTTCTGATGCAGCAATTAATGCACGAAAAAGATCAATGTCATAATTATCATGAACGCCCTGTAAAACAGCAGCAATACGCTCTAATCCCATACCGGTATCAATAGAAGGATGAGGCAAATCAACACGTTCTTCCTGAGAAATCTGCTCATATTGCATAAAAACAAGATTCCAAATCTCAATAAAGCGATCGCCATCTTCTTCCATACTTCCAGGAGGACCGCCCCAGATTTCATCGCCATGATCATAAAAAATCTCCGAACAAGGACCACAAGGTCCTGTTTCTCCCATCGACCAAAAATTATCAGCCGTCGCAATACGGACAATTTTTTCATCTGGAAGACCTGAAATTCTACGCCACAGTTCAGCAGCAACATCATCACTATGGTAAACTGTCACCAACAATTTATCTTTTGGTAGGCAAAATTCCTTCGTTAAAAGATTCCATGATAAAAGAATGGCTTCTTCTTTGAAATAATCACCGAAAGAAAAATTACCCAGCATTTCAAAAAATGTATGATGGCGTGCCGTATAACCAACATTATCAAGATCATTATGCTTTCCACCCGCACGAACACATTTTTGTGCCGTTGTTGCCTGCTTATAAGGAGGTTGTTCAAGTCCAGTAAAAACATTTTTAAACTGCACCATCCCTGCATTTGTAAACATAAGTGTAGGATCATTTCTCGGAACAAGCGGACTAGAAGAAAGAATTTTATGCCCATTACGATGAAAATAATCCAAAAATATTGACCGAATATTATTAACACTATTCATACTGACACCTGCTCAATACAGCACAAAACCATAAAAGAAAAATCCCCCTCATTAAATATCCTCTTCGCCAAGCATGGAGTCAATTTAATCAAAGAATGGAATATTTGTTTTAAAAAATTGAGAAAAAAATGACTGTGTATTTAAAAACTCAAACAAAAAAACAGAAAAAAATTATAGACGAAAAAAACGCTCCATCAAATGGTTTCATCACTTTCTATATTTTCTGACCCTGCATTTTCTAACAATTCAATCGCAATCAAACCAGCATTTTGGCGCAAAGCTGATTCAATCTCTGTAGCTATTTCCGCATGTTCACGTAAAAACTGCTTTGCATTCTCACGCCCCTGCCCTAAACGCTGAGAATTATAAGAAAACCATGCACCAGATTTTTCCACAATACCAACCTTGACACCCAAATCAATCAGTTCACCTACTTTGGAAATACCTTCACCATAAATAATATCAAACTCAACCTGTTTGAATGGAGGTGCCAGTTTATTCTTCACCACTTTAACACGCGTCTGATTACCAACGATTGCATCCCTATCTTTAATGGATCCAATGCGACGAATATCTAAACGAACAGAGGCATAAAACTTTAAAGCGTTTCCACCCGTTGTCGTTTCGGGAGAACCAAACATCACACCAATTTTCATGCGAATTTGATTAATAAAGACAACCATACAGTTAGAGCGAAAAATTGCTGCTGTTAATTTTCGCAACGCTTTACTCATTAACCGAGCTTGCAATCCGGGCAAAGCATCACCCATTTCACCGTCAATCTCTGCTCGCGGTGTTAAAGCTGCGACAGAATCCACAACAAGCACATCAACTGCACCAGAACGAACCAACGTTTCTGTAATTTCCAATGCCTGTTCACCGGTATCTGGCTGAGAAATGAACAAGTTTTCTAAATCAACACCAAGCTTACGCGCATAAATAGGATCAAGCGCATGCTCTGCATCAATAAAAGCACAAATCCCACCCCCTTTCTGTGCTTCAGCAATAGCATGTAAAGCCAATGTTGTTTTCCCAGAACTTTCTGGTCCATAAATCTCAACAATACGCCCCTTCGGTAATCCACCAATCCCCAAAGCAATATCCAAGGATAACGACCCTGTTGGAACTGTTTCAATTTCAACAACCTGCTCTTTTTGCCCAAGACGCATAATCGAGCCTTTACCAAAAGAACGTTCAATTTGTGAGAGAGCAGCATCGAGAGCTTTTGTTTTATCCACGATTATATCCTTGACCGATTCATAATAACCTAAAACTTAAGTGTACACTGTACTTTTAATTTAACTAAAGGCTTGAGTTTAAATTTTCACAGACTATTTCCATTCCTATCTCCACATTATGCCCATAACATTCATGACCATCACAATAAAGAATTGGCTTTGCTTATCTTATGACACAAAATAAACTCCAATAAAATAATATCCCCATGAGAGCATAGTTAACATATTTATATCTCTCTAGAAAAGGAACAATTTAAATTTAAACACAATGTTCTACAGCCCTTCTGCTTATCCCTTTGATTAAGTACTTAAGAGACTAGGAGTTCTCCTGCTATTGATCACACAAAAACGCATTATCAATTAACCTCATACCCTATTGCATCAAAGAACAAAACGCCATTGTATTGCATAATTTAAGAAACATCTCTCAACACTCCCAAGCTCACTTCGTGACAACACCCATGAATGCATGTATACTGTAAAACCCTTTGGATGCCACCATCTTTACACTAAAGAAGGGGCAAACCGGCACCATCACACTATTTATCATCCCCCAATGTTGCGACAGCTCTCGGCACTTGAAACGCTTCATAAGAAGAATTTTTAGTTCTTTCTTCTACAGTTTTTATCACACGCTAATTCTACTTATAACATGCAAGCGAATGATTTGATTGATTCAACAAATAACAGGCTTGGAATGAGTAAAATTCACAGTATTTAAGACTTTCATTCAACTTACAAAACAGTGAATTATCGCTATAAATCAATTATATTATTTAATAAAAACCACAAAAATAAAGCAGCTTAAAAGTTGAATAACACATTTAAATTTGATAAAAAAATATGCACTTTTGAAGATATCAAAAAAAATCTCTACGAGCAATGCAATAAATATTTAAAATATAAGCTAAACTGCTCATACAATAACATAAGAGATAAAAAATAAATCCAAGATCAATAAAACATGTATTTCTACTCAAATTTTATTTTTGATCTTTACGTTTTTTGCGCAATTGTTTCCACCACTCAAGACGTTTCACAATTTCACGCTCAAAACCACGCTCAACTGGCTTATAATAACTCTGACGCCCAAGTTTTTCGGGAAAATATTCTTGTCCTGAAAAAGCATCTGGTTCATCATGGTCATAACAATAACCATTTCCAAACCCTTCCTCCTTCATAAATTTCGTAGGAGCATTAAGAATATGCTTAGGAGGTGATAAAGAGCCATTTTTGCGCGCACAACGCAGTGCTGCTTTATACGCGAGATATGTTGCATTTGACTTTGGCGCAGTTGCAACATAAAGACATGCTTGCGCCAAAGCCAATTCTCCTTCTGGTGATCCTAAATAATCATAGGCATCTTTTGCTGCATTACAAATGACCAGAGCTTGAGGATCCGCCAAACCAACATCTTCAACAGCCATACGAACCAATCTTCGCCCAATATAGAGAGGATCTTCACCAGCATCCAACATACGTGCCAAATAATAAAGCGCAGCATCAGGATCAGATCCACGAACGGATTTATGCAACGCTGAAATGAGATTATAATGCCCATCTCGTCCTTTATCATAAATGGGCACACGACGCTGAATAACTTTTTGCAAAGCAACAACATCAAGAATCTCTCCCAATGGTGCAATAGACCAAACTTCCTCTGCCAATGTTAACGCTACTCGCGCATCACCATCAGACATCTCTATCAAAACGTCTCTGGCATCATTATCCAAGGGAAGAGTTTTTCCCTCCACTTCTTCAGCACGCCTCAAAAGCATGTCCAAACTTTCATGATCATGTGAAAGAAATGTTAAAACACGTGCACGCGAAAGAAGAGCAGCATTAAGTTCAAAAGAAGGATTTTCGGTTGTTGCACCTATAAGTACCACAATACCTTCTTCCATCACAGAAAGAAAACTATCCTGCTGAGCACGATTAAACCGATGAATTTCATCAACAAAAAGAAGTGTTTTATCTCCAGATATAAAACGCCTCTGCGCAACTTCAAAAATCTTTTTAAGTTCAGAAACTCCTGTAAAAATAGCAGAAACCTGTTCAAACGCGAAACTTGTTTCAAGTGCTAACAAACGTGCAACAGTTGTTTTTCCAGTCCCTGGAGGTCCCCAAAAAATCATCGATCCAATTGAGCCAGTTGCCACCATACGTGAAAGCAAACCATCCTCTCCAATCAAATGCTTTTGTCCCACAACATCATTGAGAGAACAAGGGCGCATTCTTTCTGCAAGTGGCTGATTTTTATTAACTTGAAAATCAAACGACGAAGTAAAAAAATCTTTCTTCAAAAAAAACCTCAACGAATAAATTGGCGAATATACATACCATCACGTTCATATTCCAATTGCCAAGTACGCGAACGAGCTTGCATAAGAACCTTTTTCAACTGATGAACTGTTTGAATTTTATGGCCATTTACAACACGTAGAATATCTCCTGACTGAAAAATTCCAGCTGCATTGCTCATGTCATCAAGGTTGGTAATCACAACCCCTTTTGCAGATATAGGAAGATGAAAACGTCGACTATTTTGCGGTGTTAAATCTAACACTTCAGCACCAGCAAAAGGACTGTCACCCGTGATTTTTTCAGATTTTAAAAATGCAGTTTCTGATATCGATGAAACTGTTATTTGTGTTTTTAAAGTTTTTCCATTTCGTAAATATTCCAAAGCAAGACTATGCTCAACGTCAGCTGTCATCAAACGATACCCAAGACTATCTGGACTATCAACGCGTACCCCTTGCACACTCAAAATAACATCACCTACTTTCAATCCAGCTTTTTCAGCAGGACTATCTTTGATAACTTCAATAATCAGAGCACCATAGGGACGTTCTAAACCTAAACCACCAGCAATATCAGGTGTAACATTTTGAAAAGAAGCCCCAATATAAGGCGGCACAAAATATTTTCCACCGCGTTTAACAGTATCAAGCATCACTTTTACAAGATTAACTGGAATAGCAAAACCAATCCCTACAGAACCACCAGAACGCGAATAAATAGCCGTATTAATTCCGATTAATTGACCTTTCATATCAATTAAAGCGCCACCAGAATTCCCTGGATTAATGGCAGCGTCTGTTTGAATAAAAAAGTCAAAATCAGAAATCCCAACACGTGTACGCGCTTGCGCTGAAACAATACCACTTGTAACTGTTTGACCAACACCAAAAGGATTACCAATAGCAAGAACAAGATCACCAACTTCAACAGCATCAGAATTTCCCAAAGAAAGAACAGGGAATTGAGCATCTTTTTCCTCAACTTCAAGAATTGCAATATCAGTTGCTTCATCTTTGAGCACGATCTTACTCTCAAACTCCCGCCCATCAGAAAAAGCCACTTTAATTTCGCTTGCATCTTTAATGACGTGGTAATTTGTAACAATCAAACCACGTGAATCAACAATTACCCCTGATCCTAATGACGATTGCTTGCGAACAGGAAAATTATTTTGAAAACGACCAAAAAACTGCTCAAAAAATGGATCCCCTTCAAAAGGTGAGCGTGCTCTAATTTGTCGAGCTGCATAAATATTTACAACAGATGGAACTGTCTTTTTAACTAAAGGAGCAAATGAAAGAGTGATTTCTGTTTGTGTTTGAGGAACATGAGCATATACATGATCAAATGATATCTGCATCATAATTGCAAAAAAAATCCGCACCCAAAAAGAATATCTCATAATCCACTCCTTATAAAATCAGCATATTCTGTTGAAGATTAATAGAATAAAAAAACTCATCCCCGCAAATTAAGGATCTCTATTAATATTTCATAATAGAGAATAAAAACAACCTATTTGAACAATAAATATTATAAAAATAAGATAATTCAATGTCCCTATAATTTTCTCTCTGCAGCTATTTCTCAACTAAAACAAACTTAAAAATGCTCACAAAAAAACCGCCTAAGACAAGGCGGCCTTTAAAAATCCAATAGAGTAAAAAACTTTACGAAGATGTCCTCTTTTCATTCTCAGAAGCCTCCATGCGAGCACGATCCCCAGCACCCTTCGCTTCAACATCACGATCAACAAATTCTATAACAGCCATGGGCGCATTATCACCGGTACGAAACCCCGCTTTCATAATACGCAAATATCCACCGTTGCGTGATGCATAACGTGGCGCAAGCGTATCAAATAATTTTGCAACCTTTCCTGCATCACGAAGTGCTGCAATTGCTTGCCGACGCGCATGCAAACCACCACGCTTACCAAGAGTAACGAGTTTTTCAACAATAGGACGAATTTCTTTAGCCTTTGGAAGCGTCGTCACAATCTGCTCATGCTCGATCAACGAAGTTGCCATATTTGCAAACATCGCTTTACGGTGACTGGCAGTACGATTCAACTTGCGTCCTGACTTACTGTGGCGCATAAGCCCTCTCCTTAAATTCTAATTTTAATATTGATCTTCATAACGTTTTGCAAGATCATCAATGTTTTCAGGCGGCCACGCAGGAATTTCCATCCCAAGATGTAACCCCATACATGCCAAAACTTCTTTAATCTCATTCAACGATTTGCGACCAAAATTCGGTGTCCGAAGCATTTCAGATTCTGTTTTTTGAATAAGATCACCAATATAGACAATATTATCATTCTTAAGACAATTTGCCGAACGAACTGAAAGTTCTAATTCATCCACTTTTTTGAGAAGAGCAGGATTAAAAGAAAGCTCAGAATCAGCCTCTTCAACAGGCTCCTTCTGTGGCTCTTCAAAGTTAATAAATAATGATAATTGATCCTGAAGAATGCGTGCTGCAAAAGCAACAGCATCCTCTCCATTAACAGCACCATTCGTTTCAATCGTTAAGGTCAATTTATCATAATCCAAAACTTGACCTTCACGCGTATTTTCCACTTTATAAGACACTTTACGAATTGGTGAATAAAGACTATCAATTGGAATAAGCCCTATACGTGCATCATCAACACAATTACGATCAGATGGAACATACCCCTTCCCTGTGTTGACAATAAATTCCATACGAATTTCAGCATCTTCATCAAGAGTACAAATAACATGATCTGGATTTAGAATTTCCATATCCCCAACGGTACTGATATCTCCCGCTTTCACGACACCAGGCCCCTCTTTATAAACAACGACACGTTTAGGACCTTCTTCTTCCATACGAAGCGCAATTTCTTTTATATTCAGAATAATATCCGTAACATCCTCACGCACACCTGGAATCGATGAAAATTCATGTAAGACACCGTCAATCTGCACAGCAGTAATAGCAGCACCACGAAGCGAAGATAACAACACGCGACGAAGTGCATTTCCTAACGTTAAGCCAAACCCCCGCTCAAGAGGTTCAGCGATCACACTTATAACATTTGGATTATCATGCGCACATGATTCAACCTTATTGGGTTTAATAAGTTCTTGCCAGTTTTTCTGGATCATATTTTTATTCCCGTTCTTTAGTTCCGTTACCATTCAATCGTAACGACCAATGTGAACATCAGAGAAATCTCCGACAACAAAAAACAACACCCAATTAAACACGCCGCCTTTTCCGCGGACGACATCCATTATGAGGAATTGGTGTTACATCACGAATAGAAGTAATGACAAAACCAACAGATTGCAATGCACGTAGAGCAGATTCACGCCCTGATCCAGGTCCACAAACTTCAACTTCCAAAGAACGCATACCATGCTCTTGCGCTTTTCTTGCACAATCCTCCGCAGCAACTTGAGCAGCAAAAGGTGTCGATTTACGCGCACCTTTAAACCCTTGGGCCCCCGCAGATGACCAAGCAATTGCATTACCCTGAGCATCAGTAATAGTAATCATTGTGTTATTAAATGTTGAATTAATATGCACAACACCCGATGAAATATTTTTACGTTCGCGACGACGAACACGTGTGGCTTCCTTGGCCATAATTTCCCTTTCAACGATCTCATCACTGCCGTAACATCAGCAGCTCCACCTTCTTTTCCTTGTCAAAAAAATCAAACAAGAAACAGAATATATAAAAACCTTCCAAAAAGGCTCTTATTTCTTTTTACCGGCAATTGCCTTAGCTGGTCCTTTACGCGTACGGGCATTTGTATGTGTACGCTGCCCTCGGACAGGCAAAGACCGGCGATGACGCAATCCTCGATAACAACCAAGGTCCATCAAACGCTTAACATTCATAGCAACCTCACGACGAAGATCACCTTCAACTTGATAGCCTTGATCTATCGCCTCACGAATCTGCAGCACCTCAGCATCTGAAAGCTCATGCACACGACGCCCCAAGGGAATGCCAACTCTTTCAATAATTTCTTGAGCAAATTTTGGTCCAATCCCGTGGATATATTGAAGCGCAATAATTACACGCTTATTTGTCGGGATATTGACGCCAGCAATACGAGCCACGCCTACTCTCCTTAGTTATTTTGACAAATTGTTATAAAATACCTGATATACCTTACAGAAAAAAAATAGACTCAGAAAAAAATTCTTCCGAATCCTATTATTTCACTAAAATAAATTAAATTCGTTTGTGATAGATTTCATCTCAAAAGTCAACTCTTTTCATTTATTTCTAAAAAAAATCTTATGAAAGAAAACCTCTAATCATGCGTGTCACTTCAGTAATACCAATCATTCCATCAATAACCTTCAACATTCCCCTCTCTGAATAAAATTTTGATAAGGGAGCGGTTTTTTCACGATATTCTACTAATCTTTTTGCAAAAGCAACAGGATTGTCATCTAAACGAACCTGTCCACCAGCCGCTATTGTTTCCTCAACGCGCTTCTTCATACGTTCAATCAACACGTCTTCATCAACACACAACTCAATAACAGCATCAAGCCGCATATTTTTTGACTGCAAAATCTGTTGTAACGCTTCTGCCTGCCCCACAGTTCGAGGATATCCATCCAAAACAAAACCGTTTACACAATCAGTTTCATCAATCCGATCTGATACGATTTGGTTAACAATATTATCAGGAACCAAAGCACCAGAACTTATAATAGCTTTAGCTTTTTTACCAATCTCTGTTTCTTTGGCAATCACCTCACGCAACATATCCCCTGTTGACAAATGAGGAATGTTATATTCCTCAGTCAACATTTTTGCTTGCGTACCTTTTCCCGCTCCAGGAGGACCTAAAAGAATAACTCTCATCGATTCCTTCTACCTCCACGAAGTTTTGATTTTTTTATCAACCCTTCATATTGGTGGGCAACAAGATACCCCTGAATTTGAGCAACCGTATCAAGCGTAACAGTAACAACAATCAACAAGGATGTTCCCCCAAGATAAAAAGGAACCTGCAATGCAGATATCATAAACTCAGGTAACAAACAAACCAAGATAATATAAACAGCGCCCACAACAGTAATACGCGTCAAAACGTAATCAATATATTCGGCTGTACGCTCACCTGGACGAATCCCTGGAATAAAACCAGAATGTTTTTTCAACTGATCTGCAGTATCACTTGGATTAAACACAATAGCTGTATAAAAAAAGCAAAAAAACGCCATTAAAAATGCATAAACAATCATATAAAGTGGCTGTCCATGACCAAGAGCATAAGAAATCGCCTGAACCCATTGTGGCATTTTATCAGAAAAATTATTAATAGTGGCAGGTAATAATAATAAAGATGAAGCAAAAATAGGTGGAATAACACCAGCAGTATTCAACTTTAAAGGAAGATGCGACATATCTCCTTGAAACATTTGATTCCCGACCTGACGTTTTGGATACTGGATAAGAATTCGCCGTTGCGCACGCTCTATAAAAACAATAAGCCCAATAACCAAAACAGCAATAAGAACGATTCCTATTAAAAGAAAAGTTGATAAATCAGCCTGACTATGAGCTGTCAAAAGCTGAGCAAAAGTAGAAGGGAAGTTGGCTACAATCCCTGTAAAAATGATAAGAGAAACCCCATTACCAACACCACGTGACGTAATTTGCTCGCCAAGCCACATGAGAAACATCGTTCCGCCAACAAGAGTAATAACAGAAGAAATACGAAACATAAGACCTGGTTCTAAAACAATTTGAAGCCCCGTCCCTATACCGCTTTCAAGCGCAACCGCAATACCAAAAGCTTGTAGAATTGCCAATACTACTGTTACATAACGCGTATATTGATTGATAATCTTACGACCTAATTCCCCTTCTTTTTTAAGAGTTTCCAAAGAAGGAATAATAGATGTTAACAATTGCACAATAATAGATGCCGATATATAAGGCATGATACCCAGCGCAAAAATAGCCATACGCCCAACGGCACCCCCAGCAAACATATTAAAGAGTCCTAATACACCCGACGCGTGATGTTCGAATGTTTGCCGCAAAGCATCGATATTAATACCTGGAAGAGAGATGTAAGTGCCAAAGCGATATACAAGAAGTGCTGCCAGAGTAAACCAGATGCGTTTCTTTAATTCAGTTGCACGAGAAAAGGTACCGAAGTTTATATTGGAAGCAAATTGCTCTGCTGCTGATGCCATAAAACGTCTCCACTTCACACTCCAGTTCTTTAAATCACAGAAGTATAACCCTAAAATTCATATATGCATACACAAATAAATGCAGAACTTAAAAAATTCTCCACAAAAGATCCCACAGAACAGATGTAACTCTTCTTTAGGTCTCTACTCATATAAAAAATTATTGAGCAATATCAGGAAAAATAACCTGACCACCCACTTTTTCAATCTTAACACGAGCAGCTTGTGAAGCACCAGAAACATGAAAGGTAATCTTAGCCTTCAAATCACCATCAGAAAGCAGACGAACCCCATCTTTTTCACGACGAATAATACCAGCTTCTTTCAAAGCAATCATATCAACAGGCTTTTCAATATTCAACTTACCTGCATCAACTGCCAACTGAATACGTCCTAGTGAAACTTCATTGTAGGTTTTGGCAAAGAAATTTCTAAATCCACGTTTTGGCAAACGACGATAGATAGGCATTTGCCCACCTTCAAAACCATTAAGAGAAACACCAGAACGCGACTTTTGCCCTTTTACACCACGACCACCAGTCTTACCCGTACCGGATCCAATACCACGCCCAACACGCTTACGATTTTTTGTTGCGCCTTCACAATCACGCAGTTCATTGAGTTTCATATCTAATACTCCCGCAACCCTTAACCTTCATCTATAACGCGAACAAGATGCCGAACCTGAGCAATCATACCCCGCACACAAAGTGTATCATCTAAAACGCGCCGACGACGCATTTTATTTAGTCCAAGCCCCTTTAAGGTTGCACGCTGAATCTGTGAGTTTCGAATAGGGCTTCCAATTTGCTCAACCGTGATAGTTTTACCACTCTGAGATTTTTTCTGAACCATTTTCTAATTCCTTTTCTGATAATCTCAGAAACTATCCTTCTAGGTCAACTAAATGGCGACGACGCGCCTGCAAAGTCGAATATTTTATACCACGCTGAGCAGCAATATCTCTAGGATGCATTTGATGTTTCAATGCATCAAATGTTGCACGAACCATGTTATAAGGATTAGACGATCCCAATGATTTTGCAACGACATCCTGCATACCAAGAGCTTCAAAAATAGCACGCATCGGTCCCCCAGCAATAATACCAGTACCAGCAGAAGCCGAACGTAGCAAAACACGCCCAGCTCCATGACGCCCTTCAAGATCATGGTGCAATGTACGTCCAGACCGAAGCGGAACATAAATCATCCCACGTTTTGCAGATTCCGTTGCTTTACGAACGGCTTCTGGAACTTCACGGGCTTTACCATGTCCAAAACCTACACGTCCTTTTTGATCTCCAACGACAACAAGAGCAGCAAAACCAAAACGCCGACCACCCTTTACAACTTTAGCAACACGATTGATATGAACTAGCCTATCGACAAACTCATTATCGCGTTCTTCTCTCTCACCACGTTCTTTTTGTGCCATTCCTCATTCCTTTTTCTTTTCCGGAAGCACGATAACAAAGTCCCTCATCAAACTGGAAGAACTTAAACGAAATACTCTAAACTCTCCTTACTCACTCACAAATAAGAAATTTTAGAAATTCAAACCACCTTCACGAGCAGCTTCAGCTAAAGCCTTGACTCGACCATGATACACATACGCTCCACGATCAAAAACCACTTCATTAACACCCGCTTGCTTCGCACGCTCAGCAATTAACTTACCAACAGCAAAAGCTGCTTTTTTATCAGCACCACTCTTTAACGACTTTTTTAAATCACTTTCAAGAGTAGAGGCTGAAACAAGTGTACATCCCCGCAAATCATCGATAACTTGAGCATAAATGTTCTGATTTGAACGATAAACACTAAGCCGAGGACGATCATGAGAAACCATTTTAATTCTACGACGAACACGCCTCGCACGACGTTGGATAATGTCCTTAGATGAAACCATAATACAAAATCCTTATTTCTTTTTACCTTCTTTACGGAAGATACGTTCATCTGCATGCTTAACACCTTTACCTTTATAAGGCTCAGGTCTACGATACTCACGAATCTCCGCTGCAACTTGTCCAACTTGCTGTTTATCAATTCCAGAAACAACAATTTCTGTCGGCTTAGGAACAGTTACAGTAACACCCGATGGAACTTTATAAACCACATCATGGGAAAAGCCTAGAGATAGTTGGACATCCTTACCCTGCAAAGCAGCACGATAACCAACCCCATTAATCTCCAACCTCTTTTCAAAACCATCTTTCACACCACAAAAAATGTTCTCAATCATTGAGCGCGACATACCCCATTTAGAACGCGCATCTTTTGACTGATCCCGCGGCATAACTGATATGATATTTTCCTCAAACTTAACTAAGACTTCATCATTGACGACGTAGCTCAGCTCACCTTTTGGACCTTTTGCCTTAACCAGCTGACCTTCAACAGTAGCAGTAACTCCAGAAGGAATTGAAATGGGTTTCTTTCCAATACGAGACATTGTTCTAACCTACTTTTTCTTCCGTTTTCTTGACATAACTTAGAAAACACGACAAAGGAGTTCTCCACCAACATTCTGTTCACGCGCCTCATGATCTGCCATGACGCCTTTAGGAGTCGATAAAATCGAAATACCAAGACCATTTGCCACCTGTGGAAGTGACTTAGCAGAAACATATACACGACGACCTGGCTTTGATACACGTGAAATCTCACGAATAGCAGCCAGCCCTTCAAAATACTTCAATTCGATTTCAATTTCAGCTTTCCCATCACCTAAATCAATTTGATTATATCCACGAATATAACCTTCCGACTGAAGAACATCAAGAACGTGCGCACGAAGCTTCGAAGCTGGAGTAACTACTTTACCTTTTTTACGACCAAGTGCATTACGAATACGTGTTAACATATCACCAAGAGGATCTGACATAGACATTAAATAATCTCCTCTTACCAACTAGACTTTACAATACCAGGAATATGGCCAATAGAGCCAAGCTCACGCAACGCAATTCGCGACATTTTTAATTTACGATAATAAGCCCGCGGACGACCTGAAACCTCACAGCGATTACGAATACGAACTTTCGAAGAATTACGTGGCAACTCTGCCAACTGAACAGAAGCTTTAAAACGTTCTTCAAGAGAAACCTTCTGATCCATAACTATTGCTTTCAAACGTGCACGACGGGCAGCATAACGCTTTACCATAACCTCACGACGCTTATTTTTTTCAACGGCACTTACTTTGGCCATACTTTCACCTCACTATGTCTGCCGTTACGAACGAAAAGGAAAATTAAAAGCACGCAATAACTCACGAGCTTCATCATCCGTTTTTGCTGTCGTACAAACAATAATATCCATGCCCCAAATTTGATCAACTTTATCATAGTTGATTTCTGGAAACACAATGTGTTCTTTAATACCCATAGCAAAATTGCCACGACCATCAAAACTCTTTGGATTCAAACCACGAAAGTCACGAACCCGTGGAAGAGCAATCGTAACAAGACGATCTAAAAACTCAAACATACGATCTTTACGCAATGTAACTTTAGCCCCAAGAGGCATTCCTTCACGAACCTTAAAGGTCGCAATAGAATTACGTGCACGTGTAACAACAGCCTTCTGACCTGTTATTAGCCCTAAATCCTCAGCAGCAAGGGAAGGCTTCTTCGAATCAGCAGTTGCTTCACCTATCCCCATATTTATTACAATTTTATCAATTCGCGGAATTTGCATCGCATTTCTGTAATTAAATTTCTCTTGAAGCGCTTTACGAATCACTTCAAAATAATGCGCTTTCATACGCGGTATTTGTCTTTCCTCAGCCATTAATCAACTCTCCCGAACGCTTGGCAAAACGCACTTTATTACCATCTGCATTCATACGAAAGCCTACACGTGTAGGCTTACCATCTTTAGGATCAGCAATCGCCAAATTAGACAGATGAATCGGAGCTTCTTTAGAAATAATTCCAGCTTCTTGCTTCTGCGTTTGACGTTGATGACGTTTAATCATATTAATCCCACGAACAAAAGCCTTATTCTCTTTTGGACTAACCTTAATTACTTCACCACTACATCCTTTATCCTTACCGGATAAAACAACAACTTTATCACCTTTTCGAATCTTCTGCATAACATTTACTCCTTACAGAACTTCAGGAGCGAGCGAGATGATCTTCATATGATTCCTACCACGCAATTCGCGGGGAACAGGTCCAAAGATACGAGTACCGATCGGCTCTTTTTTATTATCCACTAAAACCGCAGCATTACTATCAAAACGAATGACACTACCATCTGCGCGACGAATATCCTTAGCAGTACGAACCACAACAGCTTTCATAACATCACCTTTTTTAACACGGCCACGAGGAATAGCATCCTTAACCGAAACAACAATAATGTCACCGACCGAAGCATATTTCCGCTTTGAACCGCCTAACACCTTGATGCACATGACACGACGAGCACCAGAATTATCAGCAACGTCGAGGTTTGTTTGCATCTGAATCATGACTGGCCACCTTCTCTTAACACATATATCCGATTGTACCTTTTATACACTCGGATTTGCCTGCCAAATAACGATAAAGTCATCGCCTTTAAATTTATCAATGATAAAAACACTGTTAAATTCTAAAACAATAAACTTAACTCATTACGCTACATTGTCTTTTACAACAATCCAACATTTATCTTTCGAAATTGGTCTAGATTCTTGAATAGAAACTTGATCCCCAATCTTGAATTGGTTGTTTTCGTCATGCGCTTTATAATTTTTAGACTGCCGAACAGTCTTCTTAAGAAGCGGATGAGAATAACGGCGCTCAACTTTGACAACAACAGTCTTATCACTTTTGTCGCTAATAACAACACCCTGCAAAACGCGTTTAGGCATCTCTCATTTCCTTAAACCTTACTTTCACTTACCTTTTGACGAAGAAAAGTTTTAATACGCGCAATATCACGACGAACTTGTCTAACACGCGCAGTCTTTTCTAATTGACCTGTTGCTTTTTGAAAACGCAAATTAAATTGCTCTTTCTTTAACTTAGCCAATTCATCTTTCATTTGGTCGAGCGTTTGCGCCCGTAATTCTGTGGCTTTCATCGCTTAACCTCATTATTCAGCAATACGCTGGATGAAACGCGTTTTTATAGGCAACTTTGCAGCACCCAATCTTAGTGCTTCACGTGCAACATCCTCAGGAACTCCATCAAGCTCAAACATGATGCGTCCAGGAGCAACACGTGCAGCCCAATAATCGACACTTCCCTTACCTTTACCCATACGAACTTCAGTCGGTTTAGATGTAACCGGAAGATCTGGAAAAATGCGAATCCACACACGACCAGAACGCTTCATATAACGCGTAATCGCACGGCGCGCCGCTTCAATTTGACGAGCAGTAATCCGCTCCGGCTCAACAGCCTTCAAACCGTAGGCACCGAAATTCAAATCCGTACCACCCTTCGCAACACCGTGAATACGGCCCTTGAACTGTTTACGGAACTTTGTGCGCTTTGGCTGCAACATTGTTCTCTACTCCAAATTTTAGTTCAATCTCAAAAACTAAGCATTTTCACGGCGACGATTCGATGAAGAACCAGATTGATCAACTTCCG
This sequence comes from Bartonella sp. MF74HXZ, assembly GCF_042194445.1. NCBI lineage: Bacteria > Pseudomonadati > Pseudomonadota > Alphaproteobacteria > Hyphomicrobiales > Bartonellaceae > Bartonella > Bartonella sp. MF74HXZ. The sequence goes on from NZ_JBHIMW010000003.1 coordinate 300,966, forward strand.
TAGCACGACGTTCTGAAGCCATCGGATCATGCTCAAGAATCTCACCCTTAAAGACCCAAACTTTAATACCACAAATACCATAAGCGGTCTTAGCTTCTGCTGTACCGTAATCAACATCAGAACGCAAGGTATGAAGTGGAACACGACCTTCACGATACCATTCCATACGAGCAATTTCAGCACCACCAAGACGGCCAGAACAATTGATACGAATACCTTCCGCACCAAGACGCATAGCAGACTGAACAGCACGCTTCATTGCACGACGAAAAGCAACACGACGCTCTAACTGTTGAGCAATTGATTGCGCAATAATCGTGGCATCAATCTCCGGTTTACGAATCTCCACAATATTTAATGAAGTTTCAGCATCCGTCATTTCTGAGAGCTTACGACGAAGCTTTTCGATATCAGCACCCTTTTTACCAATAATCAAACCAGGACGTGCAGAATGAATCGTAATACGACACTTCTTATGAGGACGCTCAATAACAACCTTCGAAATAGCCGCCTGTTTAAGCTCCTCCAGCACATATGAACGAATTTTCAAATCTTCATGAAGAAGGCGCCCATATTCACCACTATCAGCATACCAACGAGAATCCCAAGTCCGATTAACACCAAGACGAAGTCCTATTGGATTGATCTTCTGACCCATTACGCGGCCTCCACTTTTTCGGTAACTTCACGAACAATAACAGTAAGATGCGAAAATGGACGTTCAATTCTACTAGCACGCCCTCGACCACGAACATGAAAGCGCTTCATCACTATCGACTTACCAACATAAGCTTCCGCCACAATAAGCGAATCAATATCAAGATCGTGGTTATTCTCTGCATTTGCAATTGCTGATTCAAGCGTTTTTTTCACAGTAGCAGCAATACGCTTGCGTGAAAACATCAAATCAGCGAGTGCTACATTAACTCTTTTACCACGAATCATTGCAGCAACTAAATTAAGCTTCTGCGGACTAACACGAATTGTCCGCGTGACAGCTCTTGCTTCATTATCCCTAAGCTGGCGCGAAACTTTAGCTTTTCCCATTCCTACTTCCTCTTCGCTTTTTTATCGGCACCATGACCATAATAAGTCCGGGTAGGAGCGAACTCACCAAACTTATGTCCAACCATCTCTTCAGAAACAGAAACAGGAATATGCTTATTACCGTTGTAAACACCAAAAGTTAAACCAACAAATTGCGGTAAAATAGTAGAGCGACGACTCCATATTTTTATAACTTCATTGCGCCCACTTGCACGTACCTTCTCTGCTTTACCAAGAAGATAGCCGTCAACAAACGGACCTTTCCACACTGAACGAACCACTTCAGACTACCTTTCTCATTTCTTGCGTTGATGACGCGTACGCATAATAAATTTATCAGTGGCTTTATTGGAGCGCGTACGCTTACCTTTCGTAGGCTTACCCCAAGGAGATACTGGATGGCGCCCCCCCGATGTACGACCTTCACCACCACCGTGCGGATGATCAACGGGGTTCATAGCAACACCACGAACATGTGGACGTTTACCACGCCAACGTGACCGACCTGCCTTACCATCATTAATATTCCCATGATCAGGATTTGAAACAGCACCAACAGTTGCAAAACAGCTACTAGAAACCAAACGCTGTTCACCAGAATTTAAACGAAGAATAGCCATACCATGATCTCGTCCAACCAACTGCGCATAAGTACCCGCTGAACGTGCAATCTGCCCCCCTTTTCCTGGCTTCATCTCAACATTATGAATAATTGTACCTACAGGCATATTAGCAAGAGGCATAGCATTACCTGGTTTAACATCCACATTTAAACCAGCCATAACAGAATCACCAACCGCAAGACGCTGTGGCGCAAGAATATAACTCAATTGCCCGTCCTCATAGCGAATTAAAGCAATAAAAGCAGTACGGTTAGGATCATATTCTAAACGCTCAACCTTTGCTGAAACATCACGTTTAAGACGCTTAAAGTCGACAAACCGATAACTACGTTTATGTCCACCACCCTGAAAACGAGCAGTAACACGACCGCGATTATTACGTCCACCCTTTGAAGACAAACCTTCAGTCAACATCTTTATAGGTTTTCCCTTATAAAGACAAGAACGTTCCACAATAACAAGCTGACGCTGCCCAGGTGTCGTTGGATTAAATTGCTTAAGTGCCATTATTCCTATCTCCGAGCCTCTTTAAAGACCTGTCGAAACGTCGATAGTCTGACCACTGGCCAGAGTTACGATCGCTTTTTTGACATCACTTTGCCGACCAACTATACCTTTGAAACGCTTCACTTTACCCTTGCGGACTATCGTGTTAACTGCCTTAACTTTTACGCTAAAAAGCGCTTCAATAGCAGCCTTAATCTCAGGCTTCGTCGCTTTCGGCGCGACATTAAAAGCAACTTGATTATATTCAGAAATCATAGTCGACTTTTCACTAATAACTGGACTAATAATTATATCATAATGGCGAAGATCTGTCATTTAAAACGCTCCTCAAGAGCCTCAACAGCTGCCTTTGATAAAACAAGTTTGCTGCGACGCAAAATATCATAAACATTAATTCCCTGAATAGGCAAAATATCAATATTAGGGATATTAGAGACTGCACGAAAAAAGTTAATATCAACCTCTTTACCACCAATCAAGAGAGCGTTATTAAATCCAAGCTTAGAAAAATGAGAAACAAGCATTTTCGTTTTCGCATCCTTAACAGTCAACTCATCCACAATAATTAAGTCTTTTGCTTTTAATTTTGCAGATAAAGCAAGACGTAACCCAAGAGCACGAATCTTTTTAGGAAGATCATGCGCATGGCTACGAACCACCGGTCCATGTGCCTTACCCCCACCTCTAAACTGCGGCGCACGGGCAGATGAATGTCGAGCACGCCCAGTTCCTTTTTGCTTAAACATTTTTGCCCCTGTTCGCGACACATCAGAACGACCTTGGGATTGATGACTCCCCTGCTGACGACGTGCAAGCTGCCAACGAACAACACGTTGCAAAATATCCTCACGTGGAACAAGATCAAAAATAGCTTCAGAAACCTTTAATTTGCCAGCTTCATTACCATCAAGAGTTTTAATTACAAGATCCATTATTAGGCTCCCTCAACTTCAGAGGTTTCCGTCACCGGAGTAACCATTTCCGTTTTCTCCTTCACAAGACGGCGAATACCAGCAGGCTTTGGAGCATTATCAGGAAGACGCTTCTTCACAGCATCCCGTACCAAAATCCAAGAACCTTTAGAACCAGAAACAGCACCACGCACTAAAATTAAACCACGTTCACTATCCGTGGAAATAACTTCAATATTCTGTGTTGTTACACGCACTTGCCCCATATGGCCAGCCATTTTTTTACCTTTAAAAACTTTACCAGGATCTTGACACTGCCCTGTAGAACCATGAGCACGATGTGTGATCGAATTACCATGGGAAGCACGATGCCCACCAAAGTTATGCCGTTTCATAACACCAGCAAACCCCTTACCAATACTGGTACCAGTCACATCAACTCTTTGTCCTGGAACAAAATGTTCCACCGTAATCTCAGTACCAACATCAAGAAGATTGTCGGGACTCACACGAAACTCTGCTATTTTAGCTTTAGGCTCAACAGAAGCCTTAGCAAAATGTCCACGAAGAGCTTGTGAAGTATTCTTAACCTTAGCAAAGCCTACACCTAATTGAACAGCAGTATAACCATTCTTTTCAACTGTACGCTGAGCAACGACTTGACAATTCTCCAAACGAAGTACGGTCACCGGCACATGCTCACCAGCATCATTATAAATACGGGTCATGCCCAGCTTCTGTGCTATTACACCTGAACGCATCGGGTCTGTTCCTTCTGTCCTCAAACCTCAGAGCTTAATTTCTACATCCACACCAGCAGAAAGATCGAGCTTCATAAGCGCATCCACTGTTTGCGGCGTTGGATCAACAATATCAAGAAGACGCTTATGTGTTCGCATCTCAAACTGCTCACGACTCTTCTTATCGATATGCGGTCCACGATTGACCGTAAACTTCTCAATCCGCGTCGGAAGCGGAATGGGACCACGGACATTTGCACCGGTACGTTTAGCAGTCGATACAATCTCACGCGTCGACGTATCAAGAATTCTATGATCAAACGCTTTTAAGCGAATGCGAATATTTTGACTGTTCATGCTCTTTATTTCCCTGTTATACAGAGTGCCTTCAATAATGAAAACACTCAACAAGCATTATTTATTCAATGATTTTAGAGACGATACCGGCACCAACAGTACGACCACCTTCACGAATAGCAAAAC
>NZ_JBHIMW010000030.1:0-734 GCF_042194445.1 Bartonella sp. MF74HXZ
TTGTTTTCAGTGGAAATGGTTTTGGTCAAACGTCCACCAACACGGATCAACCATTGAGAAGGATTGTTCATATCAACAGTGAAATTATCAGCATCTTCAATGGTGTTAAACATCAAATGTTGATAGGCAACTTGTGCTTGTGGCTCAAATGTTAAACCTTCCATTCCGGTTGCAAACTCTTTGCCAACAGTGGTGGAGATACTCAACATTTTGGCATCGTTCAACTTTGCGGTATTTCCTCTGAGAGCATTGGCGATATGCCCCTTTAGGATACCGTAGGATAAGAGTGTATCAATGTAGAAACCATTGTTGTGTTGTATACTACCATAGGCTGTCAGTGACCATTTATCTAGCGTGTTCTTCCCTGCATCTGACATGTCCTTTGGTGTAAACGACAGCTGCCCATAGGTGCCTACAAGACCGAGATGTGTTGTGGTATTTTGTCCTTCAATTGCTGCCAATGTGACACCGGCTTGGAGAGCAGCATAGCGGATATCAGCACCATAACCATATTTGAGAGGACCACGCTCAGAAGATAAAGTTCCTGTGCTTCCGTAAGTGTAGAGGAAGAAACCTGTTTGTTTCTCTTCTTCTTTTCCTAAGACGGATGTTCTGATATTGGCTAAGAGCGCGTTTTGTTTAGCCATATCGGTTAATCCTGTACTGAAAAGAGCATTTGGCATGACCAAATAGCTTGCTGTCTGTGGTACAAGAGCGGCTACACTTGGACCAGA
>NZ_JBHIMW010000031.1:0-726 GCF_042194445.1 Bartonella sp. MF74HXZ
TACCGCTTCTAAAGGCGATTGAACCCAAGGGCTTTTCTTCCAAAGGATTAGAAACAACAATTGCACTAGGCATGGGTATGTAACCACCATCTGCCGGTAAAACATTCACAAGTGTATCCGTAAAGCTGCCATTGACGACCGAAACATCGGGGCGATAATCAGCGATTGGAAAATAAACCATTTTAGAAATCCGTTGGAATTATGCGTGTGACGTTATGACGTTTGGACGTCTCTGCACGCAATTCATGCAACTGTTCGTTAAAGTCATTGTACGCTGCTGTTGCACAATCGGGTTCTTTAAGGATATTCTTGTAAAGTTCGTATTTTGCACGCGCCTTAATCAAATCAAACGCGTGCACAAACCATGGATGCTCCTCATCGACACTCTCTATCTCTGATAAACGCAATGGAGAGAGAATGAGTTGAATCTGATAGGCTTTATCCGGCGTGGGATAAAGATGTAATTTCCTATCAAAATAACTGTAACAAACCGGCGTTCCTTGCTGCTCTGATGATAACAAAGGCTCTAAAGAAACATGGTCCTTACATTCCAAGGCAAACTTATGATGTTGATCAGAACTCAGATAACACATTGATTTCTAATGATAATATAGCGTTATTCAACTTGAATGAGAGCCCCGAACAACGTAAGCTTCTCTCATTCCAAACTTGTTTTATGTTGAATCAATCAAAACCATTCGCTTGCACACCACAAGCGGGATTAAG
>NZ_JBHIMW010000032.1:0-308 GCF_042194445.1 Bartonella sp. MF74HXZ
TGAATAAGCGAAAATGTATTATCACGCCGTTCAATACCAACCACTGTGGTGCTTGTTTCCACTTCCTCAAAAAGATCAAGAGAACTAATAAGCCCCGGTTGAAACTCATAGTTTTCAATGGCTTTCATCATTGTGATGCTTGAGAAAGCATCATGTTTAAAAAAATTCATATCCATGTGTGCATTCTCCTATCGCAATAGAATGTTGTTATGGTCTTCTAAAGACTGAATGGCTGCTTTCTTTTGCTCGTCTGTGATGGCATCTGGCCACAGCAGTTCAGAAGCTTTTACAGTGCATAAGCGTGCTGT
>NZ_JBHIMW010000032.1:329-666 GCF_042194445.1 Bartonella sp. MF74HXZ
GTCAATAGTGGCAAAAGAAATCCCTGCCGGTGTTTGACTGCCATCTGATGCTGCTGGATTAAGGGGGACATAGTGTTCCGTTGTGGTTATCTTGCCCATGACAGTTCCCGCTTCAATGAATGCTCCTGATGCAAACAGCACTTCTTCATTTGACATATCGGGGTCGTAGGGTCCAAGATAAGCGCCATTGCGTACGTCGTCATAAATAATATTCGTCATTTCACTGCCCTCCAAGCTGCTTCCCATTTTGCGTGAATCTTTGCCTTGCTCGTCCCATCACTATGAGGGGCATAAGGCGAGACTTTTAAAGACGCGCTTTGAGAGCTAGCAGCCGTCA
>NZ_JBHIMW010000033.1:0-318 GCF_042194445.1 Bartonella sp. MF74HXZ
CCGATTGTGCGCCCGAATAAAGAGCTTCTTCAATTTGTTCACGCCGCCTTTTTAAGTTTTCAAGTCTCTCAATTTTGCTGTTAATTGGTTCTAAAGTTTCACCCACAAATTACCTCCAATCCCCTCGCATATAAGGATTCATCATTGTTCTGAATGGCTTCTTTTGAGGCTGTGCTGTCTGAGATCTTCTTGGAGAAGGAGAGGGCACATGTTCTGATGTTGGCTGCTCTAAAGAGCCTTCAATTTTAAGTTTTTCCAGACGCTCTTCTAAGATATCGACTTCTCGATTAAGGTTTATTCCTGCCTAAATCAGACCTT
>NZ_JBHIMW010000033.1:328-665 GCF_042194445.1 Bartonella sp. MF74HXZ
CATAGACCCTACAGTCCACGGCTTCGTTTCTTGCCTTTTCACTTTTTTGCCATTCAATACGCTTGAAGCCTTTAAAATATTTGATGACTTTTCTTTCAGCGGTTAGCTGGTCAAAATATTCCCGATCAAGGCTTTTGTGAAAGTGTGTTGCACCAGCACCCGATGCTTCAGGACCGGATTTTTTAAACCGTGCCGTGATAATATCTTTTGCTGCATCAACACCAACAATATAGAGATTGATCTGTCCTTTGTTGTTTCTACTTGGACGGCGCGGCCATACCGCACGCCATCCCGCTTGGCCCTTATTCCCCCAGATACGTCGTCCCTCTCGGGGGCG
>NZ_JBHIMW010000034.1:0-268 GCF_042194445.1 Bartonella sp. MF74HXZ
CATAACAAGAATCCCCGGAACTCAGAGATGTCCGCAAAGCGGGTTCATTTTTTGTGTTTGAGTTTTTCGGGCTTCTAGGACTTATTGATCGTCGCGTATATGACCAAAAACACAAGCGTTATTCATAAGAGAATTATTTTCAATCGTCAATCGAAATTCAAATTGCTTATTCCAAGCAAATAAAGCGTATTTTTTAGCCTATAGAGCTTATAGGAATGTCATGAAAACATCAATGTCCAGTTGCACTTATGCTTCCTTCCTGATTTGG
>NZ_JBHIMW010000034.1:309-647 GCF_042194445.1 Bartonella sp. MF74HXZ
TTGTCATGATCGATCATCCTTTTTAACTAAAAATACAAAGCGGAATTTCGTAAAATTTCTCAACACAAATCGTTTTCATGTTGAGTGAATTAAAATCGCTTGCTTGTACATCATAAGCGGGGGCGTGCGGGTAAAAATAAGGGCTGTTTGAATCCTTTTTTCAGTTATTTTTATTCAGATATTTGTGTTGTGCAAGAGATATGGTTTTGATTGTTTCAGAATGAATAGTCTGCAACAAGAGAGTCTGATGCTATTTTGGGCTTTTATTGCAAGAGGTAGAGCGATATAAATACCTTTATAAATCAATGTATTGCTCTATTGTCAAATGCTTTTTCTCA
>NZ_JBHIMW010000035.1:0-629 GCF_042194445.1 Bartonella sp. MF74HXZ
ATATCACTGATCTCAGAAATATCTTTATCGTTATTTTCTAAATAAATTAGAAACAGTGTTCTTCCACTTTACGGATGGCATTGATTGTACTTATCTATCAAACCGATAGCAGCTCCTAATAATCCGCCTCCTACTACTCTAGGTAGACCAGCTATTGCACCCAGCCCCTCCTCCTAATAAGGCTCCCACGAGACCGCCTGTGCCTACTGTTTGAGCATAAGAGCCTGCGCTACAACCATCTTATTCTGGAAAAAGCCAACTTTTGGGATGTGAGTTACTACTTTAATCATCTGATGATGCATGCTATTTAGCAAAAAAATCAAATATAATTTGTAAAATGTATAAATTATGATAAATAATAAAATGCTGATAATAACGTAATTCTATATTATTTTAAAATTCCCGTATATTCAATTAATAAATTTGCAGCATAATATAGTATAAAAAACCTAATTGTTGATAATATTTCCATTTTTATACTCCAGTTCTTACCTTTAAATCTATTGTAAAAAAACATGCAAAGTCCAAATCCAATTGCTGTCATTAAGGAGCTAGTAAAAGTATGCATAACAAAAAATCCAGACTGAAATTTCATCTACTTTATGAATGATTTAATAGAGAGAGCAATA
>NZ_JBHIMW010000036.1:0-575 GCF_042194445.1 Bartonella sp. MF74HXZ
GCACAAGATTCTTTATCATGGAGCAAGACTGAAGGTGCTTTTGTCGCCCTGCATGGGGAAGATGGTAAAAAGGAAAACAGCAAGATCACATCGTTGGCTGATGGTTCTATAGCATCAGGTTCGAGTGATGCGGTTAATGGTGGTCAGCTTTATTCATTGAATCAGACGCTAGCAAAGTACTTTGGTGGTAAGACGAAGTATGAAGATGGCGCATGGGTTGCTCCTACATTCACGCTTAAAACCTACAATGCAGATGGTACGGAAGGTGATCCACAGGAGCATCATAATGTAACGGAAGCGTTTGCAGGAATTGATAAGAATTTCACCAATGTGAATAAGAATGTTCAGAACATCGTTAATGATTTTAATGAAAAAGTCACGAACATCACAGAATCTATGCAAGGCGATGCTTTGTTGTGGAATGAAAGTGAACAAGCTTTTGTAGCTAAGCATGGAGAAAAAGACGGTGATAAGACAAACAGCAAGATCACATCGTTGGCTGATGGTTCTATAGCATCAGGTTCGAGTGATGCGGTTAATGGTGGACAGATTTATGATCTGAATCAGTCGCTAGC
>NZ_JBHIMW010000037.1:0-556 GCF_042194445.1 Bartonella sp. MF74HXZ
TTTTTATACGATACAATATAAAAAATCTCTTTATGTGTTGCATTGTTTTCAGAAAAAATCAACCCGTGGCATTGCAACAGCAAAACCAGACATTAATCTGATTAAAGAACGTCTCAAGTTAGCAGAACAATTAGAAGGGAATTAAAATGATCAATGTTTTTCACGGTAGTTCCAATGTTTATGCGGATCTTGGCTTTTCAGATTCCAGAGAGATGCTTATCAAAGCGCAACTTGCTCATAAGATTAGTCAAATTCTGAAAGAAAAGAACTTAACACAAAAACAGGCTAGTCAACTTTTGAAAATGACTCAACCAAAACTGTCTAAACTCTTAAGTGGAGAATTTCGAGGAATTAGTGAAATGAAAATGCTTGAGTGTTTGGCAAAATTGGGAAACGATATAAAGATTATTGTTAATCCGAAAGAAGTTAAAACGCTTGAAGGACATTTTGAAGTTGTTTTTTCTTCTTAAACTTCTTTATGATTAGCTTTTTTGGGTCTATTCATACATGGCAATTGTTTATAAAAAATGGTCAAATGAATCACGTATAAAAGTGT
>NZ_JBHIMW010000038.1:0-552 GCF_042194445.1 Bartonella sp. MF74HXZ
CATATCTGGGGGTGAAGGCATTGCCATTGACTCAGGAAACAACACGGAAGTTATAGCCTCGACGCTCGTAGCCGGTAAGGCAGAGGAAACGTCAGGAGAGAAAGCACCAGGAGAACAGAAACAAGCGGATATTACCATTCACTCTGCCAGAAAGATTGTCATAAAAGGCGCCCAAGAACACTTGGATCAGCAAGCACAATCGTCATCAAGTGGCTTTTTGCATGAGGAATCTTCCGATACATCTCAATCGCATACCACAACGGTCTCCTCTATCCTTGGGGCGACGGGAAACATCGTGTTAGACGCACAAGGAGAAGCCAAGATTTCTGCTTCTCATCTGCTTTCCGGTCAAGATATCAATGTGAGCGGAGAAAGTGTGACGATTGATGGCATGACAGATCATCATAAGAGCCATTCAGAGACCCATGAAACAGGTTTTGGTGTGGGATCAGGCAAGGGCTTTGTATCGATATACGGGAGTGAGGGAAAGACAGAAAATGAAGAGAGTTTTGAGCATCAAGGTTCTTCTCTCAATGCGGATGGTACGATCAA
>NZ_JBHIMW010000039.1:0-551 GCF_042194445.1 Bartonella sp. MF74HXZ
ACTCGTCCCCAAAAGAGTTCTGGTTAAAAAATTTGCATAGTCATCAGCAGCATTAATCTTTTCTAATCCGGCTTTATTAAGTGCTGTTAAATAATTGTCTTTTGAAACAGAAGAAGCATTCAAACCAGCAACAGAGATAATACTTTGCGGATAAGAGACACCAGCACTGTTTACACCTTCGAGAAATGTGTTTCTAAAATCAGAGTTTGCTGAAAAAATAGGTGTAACATTCGATAAAAATGTAGCCGCTGTAGCCAACGAAAGAACTTTAACAAAAGAAAAACGAGAACGTTTTAATTCACTCGCTGCTTGTGGGGCATATAATTTTTTCATAACAAACTCTCCAATGAAAAAACTTAAAAACACCTCCAAAACATAAAAAAGACACATTTTAGCATTATTGATCTTCTTGGAATTCATAATAGAGGATCATTGCTTAGAGTGTGAACATTTTGAGTCTTTACTCTTGTTTTGTTTGTGCTTTCTGTGTTGAGACCTAAATGTTTATATTTTGATTATGTTTTGTGGGCATAAAAATGACACATTTAGAG